>JARYME010000022.1 GCA_029907315.1 Armatimonadota bacterium
CGCGCCATCTGTTAAACCTCACTATACAGTTTGCTTTTCGGGTTCACAGGGAGAATCGCCGCAGAATTGCGGCGTAATCACATGTGCAAGATCCTTCTCGTTCGGCCTTACACTATCCCCGGAACCAGCCTCTTAATTACGCGCTTTTGCCCGGAAGTCACTGTCGATTTGATGCTCAACCTTCGCTTACCGCTTTTGGTCTTCTTGAGCTTCAAGTGATTCATTCCGGTAGCACCGTGGCGTATTTTACCGCGGCCCGAAACTTCGAACCTTTTAGCAGCAGTCTTGCAAGTTTTTATCTTGGTCTTCGGCACTTTTCTTACCTCTCCCCTAACCTAACTGGATTCTTCACCCGGTTGCTCGCCCTGCGTTTTTCGCGGCGCACCCTTGCGTTCAGCAACCGGCGCCAGGACCATAGTCATCATTCTCCCTTCCATTTGGGCCGGTCTTTCTACAGTCCCCACTCCGGCACCTACGACCGCATCGACCATTTGCTGCAAGGCTTTCTCCGCGAATTCCGGGTGTGTGTACTCTCGACTGCGGAATATAACCGTAACCTTGACCTTGTGTCCCTGTTTCAGGAACTTTATGGTGTTGTTTATTTTGAATTGCAAGTCGTGTTCGTCAGTTTTCGGCCGCAATCGAATGCCCTTCATCTCGGACATCCTCTGTTTGCGCTGGACCTCGCGCTCCCGCTTGCTTTGTTCATACTTGAACTTGCCGTAATCCATTACTCGGCACACGGGAGGATTCGCATTTGCGGCAACCTCGATGAGGTCCAGACCCTTCGATCTGGCGAACTCTAGGGCTTCTCGTAGCGGCACGATCCCGACCTGGGAACCGTTCTCGTCGATGAGCCTTACTTCCCGCGCTCGGATGCGTTCGTTAACCCTCAGGTCCTTGAGTATAATGCATCACCCCAACTTTATTCCCGTATCGCAATGCTCAGACGGGTCGACCCCCAGTATATCGCACAAGCCACCACAATGTCAAATATCTCGCGACAAACAGCCTCATTCAAGTCTTGAACCCGTATCAGGATGCGAAAGTGCGGGTGCAGCCGAAGTGACGCTTTGCGCTTGCGTGCCGCGGCCCACACCGACAGCTATTACTGTGTCCTGAGGCTGGTAGCGATCTCGCGAAACAATCTCGGTAATGCTTTTGCCGTCTGGAAACGTAATCTTGCGGTAGACGGTTACCGAGACACCACTCGACCCCTTCTCTATAATTTTGCGCACACCCGGCGAAAGCGAAGGGTCTTCAATGACTCGGCTGCCTGCTGGTATTCTTCTTGATTCGGAAGCGTATACTTTGACCGTTTTCCTGTCCGCCGGCGAACCATAGATCGCCACAGTCAAACGGCTTCCCACCACCTGCGAGATTATGGCAACCGGAGCGGAGTTTGTATTTTGGAACTTGAAATCCAACAAGCCGTACACAACCGTCGCGTCTCGCCCCGGACCTACATAGGGCACAAGCCGCGAATGGTGGCTCCGTTCAATAATTTTCAACCCAGCCAATAAGACTGCGTTGTACAGGGTGCTGGACACTTGGCAAACCCCGCCGCCGATCCCTTCCTCAAGCTTGCCTCGCACAAAAATCTGTGCCGGTCTGAAGCCACGTGCTGCCAGCCGTGGACCTATGGTATCGTTGGCGGAAAAGACCATCCCGGGCTTTATTATGACTCCGTTGATAGCATTGGCTGCCAAACGGAGATTGTGCGTTCGCTCGACCTTTGCGGGGTTGAAAAATGTAGTAAAACTGGCAAGCGGAACAGTGATGCCTGAGGCATCAGCCGCGGTAACATCGGGTTTGTCAGCCTCAACCGGCAACGAGATCGACACCGCTCCCAAAGCAACCCGCGACTTGATGATCTGAACCGACTTATCGATATCGAGCTTTATCCCACATTCGTCCGGCACAACTTCAAGCCGACCGCTAACCACCTTAAGTCGCGCATCCTTATGAGGCCGATCAACCCTACGCGCTAAGGATCTGACTACCCGACGAAGTACAACCTCGTCCGCGCGCATGCCCGCGGATATGTGTTTCCCCAAACCCCACGGTGTAAGAACGCAAACAGCGCGATTGATAACACTCCCTTCTCGGCCGACACGATAAGCGCGATCCAGCAATGAGTCCACCGATACACTAAAACCCAGATCAGACAGAGAACTCGTCCATCTTGAATCCAAAGCAACCAGGGTTATACGTCTTTTGAGTTGGAGATCCGCCCAGCGTTCGAGTGCAACTCTTGCTTGATTTCGCGGTAGACCGCCGATTCGCACGCCGGACACCGTCACGTCTCGGCAAATGTGGTCACTTCGTTGGAAGGACAGAACTATCGCGGCGGCACACAACACTGCCGCGCTTAAAAGGGCCGCGATACAGAGACCAGTGCGAACGAGTTTACGTCTCACCTTCCGTTCACCAGCTAACGAATGCGCCTCCAAAGTGTGCCGCTGGGGGTATCCTCCAGCACGATTCCTTGTTCGGCGAGCTGGTTTCTAATCTCGTCCGCTCGCGCCCAGTTCCGAGCTTTTCGTGCTTCTTCTCTTTCCTTGATAAGTGCTTTTACAACAGCATCGACGTCAACAGCAGCCTCAGCCGCCTCGCGCAGTTTAAGTCCCAACACTCTATCGAAGTCGTACAGCGCCGGCAGAACGCCGTACTCCTTGCGAGTCTCTGCCTCTCTGATCATCTCCGAAACAGCTGCCATGGCCTGAGGCATGTTCAGATCGTCTTCAATCGCGGATCGAAACCGATCTCGGTATGTTTGAACCCACGGCGGCTCCTCGCCTCCTACTTGCAGTGCACGGGCAGCAAACTGCTTGAGTGAAGCGTAGCCCGCTGCTGCTGCATCCATTGATTCCCAGGTGAAGCGCAACTTTTGCCTGTAATGAGCCATCAGACAAGCATACCGGTATGCCAGCGGATCGTAGCCTTTGTCCAGCAGGGTTTGAAGCGTAATGAAATTACCCTCCGACTTCCCCATTCGCCGCTCTTCATCACTCCCGTTTTGGCTGCCGACAACTAGAAAAGCTCCATGCATCCAGAAACGTACAAACTGCTTTCCGGTCGCGGCTTCACTTTGAGCAATCTCATTTGGGTGATGCACCCAAATGTGATCCTCACCACCGGTATGTATGTCCAAGGTCTCCCCAAGGTACTTCATAGCCATTGCGGAGCACTCAATGTGCCAACCGGGAAAACCTACACCCCAAGGAGACTCCCAACGCATGATGTGGTTCTTGAACCGCCCCACGGCTTTGAACCACAGAGCGAAATCCGCAGGATGTCTTTTCTGCGGGTCTTCTTGTACTTCCTCGCGAGCCCCTATTACCTTTTGTTCCAACGGCTGCCGCGTGAACTCCGTATACTTCGGAAAGGTGCTGATGTCAAAATAAACCGCCTGATCAGTCTCGTATGCGTGCCCTCGCTCCATCAAACGCTGAATAAGCGCGATCATTTCAGGAATATGCTCGGTGGCACGGCATATGACTTTCGGCTTCTCGATGTTTAGCAACTCCAGATCGCGCCAGAATGCTTCCTCGTAGAAGCGGGCTATCTCCCATATGTCCTTGCCCGCTTCACGCGCACCCTTTTCCATTTTGTCTTCGCCTTCGTCGGCATCGGAGGTAAGATGCCCGACGTCGGTAACGTTCATCACGTGAAGAACTTCATAGCCTTCATACTCTAGGGTTCTGCGAAGGATATCCGAGAATATGTAGGTACGGAGGTTACCTATGTGCGCGTAGTTGTAGACAGTCAGTCCGCAGGAGTACATGCGCACGATCCCAGGCTCCAAAGGCTGGAATACTTCTTTGCGCCGAGTTAAGGTGTTGTACAAGCTAAGAGCCATTATGCTTTTCCCTCAAGCTTTCTTACCCGCGCCTCCAACTCCTCGATCTTCCGAACAAGACACCGCATCATTTCACCTTCAGGATCCAAATCCCTACCGTGGGTCAGCGGCTCCTCCTGCACCCGTTTCCCGTCCTGGACCACAATTCTTCCGGGATTGCCAACCACGACACAGTTCGGCGGCACGTCCTTCAGTACTACAGCATTCGCACCCACTTTGACGTTATCCCCCAGCGTGATAGCGCCAAGAACTTTTGCTCCCGCGCCTACTACGACGTTGTTGCCAAGTGTCGGATGACGTTTTTTCTTTTCCAAGCTGACACCACCCAGGGTCACGCCGTGGTACAAGAGGCAGTTGTCGCCGATTTCGGCAGTCTCACCAATGACCACTCCCATGCCGTGGTCGATAAAGAACCCCTTTCCGATCTTAGCTCCGGGATGAATCTCGATACCGGTGAAGAATCTGTTGATTTGGGATATAAGCCGCGCAATGAATTTCAGGTTATGACGCCACAGGAAATGCGCTATCCTATGCCAGATGATCGCGTGCAGGCCGGCGTAAGTCAGCACCTCCAACGCGTTGCGCGCTGCAGGGTCGTTACGAAAAACAGCCCGCCAGTCTTCACGAAGGGTTTCAAACATAGGGCTCAGTCAAGATGCAGACAAACAAATCCTCAACGCCGACGCTGTGAGCCTGAAGCTGTTGGTCGAGCAACAAAAGCCTACTTCACGAGTATACCATAGACCGCCTCGAACTGACAAACCTTGCACACCGTAACGCTCGGTTCCCGCAACACATCGACTCAGCACATTTGACAACAAGTATGGTTTCCGATCGGATTAGCTCTTATCCGAATCTGGGAAAACAGTATGTGAGAAGGTTTATCGCTTTTAATCATCTAAAATACACGCAACTACTAAGGCACGCAAGGGGTAACAAAGTTGTCCACGCGCTGCATATACGAACCTTTCGAAAACCGGAGCGAAGCAGGTGCTCTGCTGGCAAAAGCTCTTGAGCACTACAAGGGAACAGACACACTGGTCATGGCAATACCTCGCGGGGGAGTTGTGGTGGGTTACGAGGTAGCCACACGGCTTAAACTTGATCTAGACGTAATTGTCCCTCGAAAGATCCCCGCCCCTGGGCAAGAAGAATTAGCAATAGGCGCGGTGGCCAGCTGGGGCAATCATGACATCATCTTCGACGAACACGCGGTCAGGTTCTTGGGCATTTCCGAAGAATACATACGGCAGCAAGCTGAGGCACAACTTGCAGAAGTCAACAGGCGTCTATTGGCGTATAGAGGCACCAACCAACCGCCTGATGTCAAGAACCGCAATGTTATACTCGTGGACGACGGCATTGCTACCGGCTACACAACCCGCGCGGCGATAATCGCTCTAAAAAGGCTACAAGCAGACCGTGTTGTGTTAGCAGTTCCGGTTGGCCCTCCGGAATCGGTTGAAGCCCTTCGACCCTACGTCGACGAACTGGTTTGTCTGCGAACTCCTTCTCCATTCCTAGCAGTCGGATACTGGTACAGGGACTTCAGGCAAACCACTGATGCGGAGGTCATCGAACTACTCGAAAAAGCTCGGTCAACACCAAAGTAGATTGACCACTACGCGGCAACTTACGCGCGAATGAAACAGATATACGGTGATCAACCCACTGATACAAAGAGGCGTCCTACTGGCCGCGACCAGCCTGTGACCGCTTAGACTTCTTGCCGTCTGGTTCTAGCGCAAGCGCCAGAACCTGGGCTACCGAGTCCACATATTCGATCTTCATCGAATTGCGGACGTTGGCAGGAACGTCTTCTTCTACGTCTTTCTTATTATCCTTCGGGATTATGACTGTTTCTACTCCGGCACGCCTAGCTGCTAGTATCTTCTCTTTGATGCCGCCAACGGGCAAAACCTTACCGCGCAACGTGATCTCACCGGTCATAGCGGTCCGCGGTTTAACTCTTCGCCCCGACAACAGCGAGGCAAGCGCCGTGACCATTGTAACTCCTGCAGACGGACCGTCCTTAGGTATGGCTCCAGCCGGCACGTGCAGATGAATATCGTACTTGGAGTAGAAATCTTCGGGTATTCCAAGCTCCTTTGCGTGAGCCCTCACGTAGCTCAAAGCCGCCTGAGCCGATTCTTTCATTACTTCACCGAGCTGACCTGTTATCACCAACTGCTTTCCGCCGGGCATTTGGGTAGCTTCGACAAACAGGACGTCGCCGCCGACAGGCGTCCACGCCAAACCTACCGCAACGCCGGGTTCGTTGGTTCTGTCTTCAAGTTCCTCGAAAGTATATCTCGGAACACCAAGGTACTCTCGGACTTTTCTGACGTCGACCCTAACAGGCTGCGTGCGGCCCTCAGCGAACTCCCTAGCCGTCTTGCGGCACACAGCGGCAATCTGCCTCTCTAGATTACGCACACCCGCTTCGCGAGTGTATCCTCGTATTATCTCGACCACAGCCCGCTTGGTAAAGGTTATGTGCTCGCCCTTCTTTAGACCGTGCTCATCAAGTTGCTTCGGGATCAAATGCCGGCGAGCAATCTCTAGCTTCTCCTCTTCCGTGTATCCGGCAAGCTCCAACACCTCCATGCGGTCGCGCAACGGCGGAAGAATAGTATCAAGTACGTTAGCCGTGGTGATAAACAAGACTTTCGACAGATCAAAGGTCACTTCCAAGTAGTGATCTCGGAATGTAGAGTTCTGCTCCGGATCCAGTACTTCCAAAAGTGCAGATGATGGGTCGCCGCGGAAGTCTACCCCGACCTTGTCGATTTCGTCGAGCATGAATACCGGATTATGTGAACCAGCTCGCTTGATCCCTTGTATTATCTGACCTGGCAGTGCTCCGACGTAGGTTCGTCTGTGACCGCGAATCTCAGCTTCATCGCGTACACCGCCCAGGCTCATGCGAACGAACTTGCGGCCAAGTGCACGAGCTATCGACTTTCCGAGAGACGTCTTACCTACCCCGGGAGGACCAACGAAGCACAGAATAGGATGTCTGATTTCACCTTCTTGCTTGAACTTTCTTACCGCAAGGTACTCTAGAATTCTCTCTTTTACTTTCTCCAAGCCGTAGTGGTCTTCGTCGAGTATTCGCCTAACAGTGGGAATGTCCAGGTTGTCCTCTGTGTAAACGTTCCACGGCAGGCTTATGAGCCAGTCGATATACGTCCGCGCAACCGTGTACTCAGGTGCCGCAGGCGGCATATGGCTCAACCTGTCGAGTTCTCGAAGAGCCTCCTTCTCCGCTTCTTCGGGCATTTTTGCTTCGGCTATCTTCGCCCTAAGCTCTTCAATTTCTGCAGTACGTTCATCCGTCTCACCGAGCTCACGCTGGATAGCCTTCAGCTGTTCGCGCAAGAAATATTCGCGCTGAGTCTTGCCCATTTCCGAATGAACCTGAGACTGAATCTTGCTGCCCAACTCAAGAACTTCGACTTCTCTCATGAGTATGGCTAGGAGTTTCTTGAGCCGAGCCTTTATGCCCAAGGTTTCCAACAGATCCTGTTTCTCAGGGATCGGAATGGGCAGGTGCATAGCAATGGTGTCCGCCAATGCACCCGGTTTGGTAACTACGTTTGCGATATTCTGAAGTTCATCGGGAAGCGTCGGTGTAAGAGCTACAACCCTCTGAAACGCGGATATGACGTTCCTTCGGAGAGCTTCAAGCTCCATACTTTCGCTCTCCGTCCAGTCCTGAACGTCCGGCAGCTCCTCGACCTTAGCCCTGATGTAGGGCTCGGTTTGTACAACTTCTTTTATCCGAATTCGCCGCAACCCCTGAACGATAAGCCTTTGATGCTCAGGCAGCCGCAGCATTGTATGAATTGCAGCAGCGACCCCGACCTCATAGAGGTCTGAAACTTGAGGATGTTCGACCGAGGGGTCTTTTAAGGTGGTCAACGCGATTATACGGTTTTCGCTGACTACCGCGTCATCGACCAGCCGCATCGAGCTCTCGCGGGACACAATAAGCGGCATGACCACCATAGGGAACAGCACAGTGTCCTTGATCGGCAGAACACTGAGCGTATCCGGTATTGATAGGCCCCGCTCAGCCGCGTCGCCTTCCGGCGCAGTTGTCTTCTGCTCTCCCACTTGCGTGTTGGTATCCATTTAATCCTCGATCTTGACTTTTCTTGCTATCACTGGTTTCTTGGGCAAGACGACTTTCAGGAAACCGTCCTTGTAAACGGCGGTGAGTTTGTCGCGATCGAACTTGACATCCTGCGGCAGCTGAATCACTCTTTCAAACGGGCCGTAGTAAACCTCGAGCTGGTGGTATCGAATCCGCTGGGACTTATCCTCGTCCTGTTCGGTTCGGGTGCCGCGGATGGTAAGAACCCGGTTGTCTGAAGAAAGTGTGAGTTCTATTTCCCCCGGCTCAAGCCCTGCAATACAAACTTTCACAACGACAGCGTCTGCAGTCTCGTAGACGTCTGCTCTGGGCGCCCAGACTTCACCAGAAGTACTGGTCAATCTGAACACGTGCAGCAGGAGGTCATCTGAGACGCGCCGCATCTCACGCTCCAGCTCCTCCACCATATCGTCGTACGACCCGAACATCAGGCTTTGTCCCCTCACAAGAAGTGTGTACGCGCTTATTCTATCACTGCGATCTCAAATTGACAAGAAGGCTAATCTCGCATGCCGAGAACCGTTGAGAACCCTCTTGAAGTTTTCGGGCATAACTGATATATTGGCATGGTTAAAAATAGCCGACCTATCTGACTGGGGGTGAAATTCTAGTTGCCTAACATCAAGTCGGTAATAAAGGACGTCAAGAAGTCTCGCGAGCGGCGATTGCGAAATGTGTCAACAAAGTCGCGAATCAAGACGCTTACGAAAAAAGCGAAAGCGGCCATTGACGCGAATGCCGAAAACGCCGCTATCCTGATTAGCGAAGCCGTAAGCGTAATCGACAAAGCCGCCAAGCGAGGTATCATACATCCGAACGCAGCCGCCAGGCGAAAGTCAAAGCTCATGAAGTATGCTAACCGAGCAGCGGCTGCGACTCAACCATAAGGCCGTCGAAGCCTTTGTCTCCTCAGAATCCGAAATGCGGTCCAAGTGGAAAGCGCAAAAAGCTGAGGCGCGCTTTCCACTTTTAACTTGCTATGGTCACTAAGGAACACATCGCCGAAGGGCTGCGCGCTTTAGGACTCCAGCGCGGCGACTCGGTCGTCGTGCACAGCTCGCTGTCCAGCTTCGGTCGAGTGGAGGGAGGACCGCATACTGTCGTAGAAGCGATTTTGGAAGTAATTGGAAACGAAGGAACGCTTGTTGTCCCAACGTGCAACTATGAGCCGGGGGTCTTCGACCCTGAAACAACACCATCTGTGGTCGGCGCCATAACAGAAGCTGTTCGCAAACACCCAAACGCTGTCCGCAGCAAGCACCCCACGCACTCAGTAGCCGCTATTGGCCAACTCGCCGAAATAATCGTTGAGGATCACGAGAAAACACACGCTTTCGGCAGAGGCTCAGCTTTGTTCAAGCTACTTCAGGCAAACGGTAAGATTCTTCTCTTGGGCACCGACTTGACCACGTGTTCCATGGTGCACGTTGCGGAGGAAATTGCAGAAGTCCCCTACTTGGACAGACAGCGTAACGTCGCCATAAAGACGCCTAACGGCAAGGTCGTAAGAAGATGGGTTAGGCGACCGGGATGCAGCCGCGGATTCGGCGTGCTCGAGGGACTCCTTCGCGAACGAGGTCAACTGGCAGAAACGCAAATAGGCAAATGTGCTGCCAAGTTGATAAAGGCTCGCGACGTGGTGGAAGCCGCTCTGGAAATGCTGCGAAACGATCCTGAGTCGCTACTGTGTAAGCAGCCCGACTGCGGCACATGCGCAGAAGCACGGGCAATGATTGCTGCTCGTCGGACCGAAGAGCACGACAGAGAAGTAACCGAGCTTTCGGAGCAAGAAGAACAGACAATAAGACTCATAGAGAAGCAGTTTGAGAACGTAACCATAGAACCATTCGAGATAGCAAAGGGTGACAACCAACCGAATTAGTCCCCATAGGATGTTGTGGAGGAGGACGTACTATGGCTGACAAGATCAAGATTACGGCAGGTTCGGTAACACAAACTGCAACTCTTAACGAAAGCAAATGCGCCAAGAAGATTTATGAAGCGCTACCTTTGGAGGCACGAGCCAGCACTTGGGGAGACGAGATATACTTCGGGATTCCCGTTAAGTGCGAGCCTGAAAATCCCAAAGAAACCGTTGAACTCGGTGACCTTGGCTACTGGCTGGAAGGAAGCTGCTTCTGCATTTTCTTCGGACCTACCCCAGTGAGCCGCGGTGACGAAATCCGACCAGCTAGTGCCGTGGAAGTATTCGGCAAGCTCGACGGTGACCCGAAGGAATTCAAGAAAGTACGATCCGGCGAGAAGGTTCTTGTCGAAAAGGTATAGCCGCGGGCGGCGACTTTATTTGGTTGCTCATAACGACACGGGCATCAATAGTAGCGCCGCGCTCCTGGATACACAATCGGCCATTCTCGACAGTTGTTCCACGGCCTTCCCGGGTAGTTTTCGGCTTTGAATTCGCTGATGTCCATTCGCTTCACGTGTAGGTCGCAGAACAACACATTGGGCCCGTTGTGGCGAACGCGCGGCGCTTTGTTTTGACCTCTCACAACTATGTCCGCAAACCGAACTCTGTTCATTCCGCTGGGTAGGTGATCCACATCCGGCATAAAGTCCGAATCGTTCCAGTCGTGCACCAGGGGCTGGTAGTTGCAATCGGCCGCCAGGAGAACGTACTGAGGACTTCTGATAGCACTCTCGCGAGCGAACGCCGTCCCGTGATGCCACGCGTAGTTTATGTATTCATTGTAGCCATAGCCGATTAACACATTGCGACCATCTATAGTAACAGGCCAAGGCGCCGTAGCCCCCGGACAAGTTACGAGAGCATAGTTTCCCTTTATGTAGCCCTTTATCCAAATAACCCAGTTGGCGTGATACAGAGGAGGCGCATTGTACTGGTTAGTGGCAGGATAACACCCCGAGTAGTCATCCATGTACAACTTGATGGCATAGCCGATCTGCTTCAGATTTCCTGCGCACGAAGCTCTCCTTGCGGCAACCCTTGCTTCAGAGAATATCGGGAACAAAATCGCGGCAAGTATTGCGATTATGGCAATCACTACAAGAAGTTCTATCAGTGTAAATCCTTTGACTCGGGGCTTCATTTCAGGCCTGCCCCCTCCTTTCTCTTGGTTTTTTTTCCGTACTGCTGCCGAGTACTTCTACGGCACGCAGTCTAGTTCATGTCTACAATACCCCCTGGGGCGGCGCGTGTCAAGGACAAATGTATAATCCATCAAGCCATCGGGCCACACACCGCAGTCAAACCGCACAGAATTCGCGCTTTTGCCGCAGCGCCATAGTCCAATAACAAACAGGTTTGTGCCGGTGAGGACTCTGTTGTTTCGGAGCTACTGCTCTAGCAGGTTCCTCCATTGTGTATCGATGATCCTGGTATAACTACCTGAATTTGCAGGCATCCAGTTGACAAAATTAGTTTTCTGTGGTCAGAATGCATCGAGGAGTGTAACCTTGTTAGAAAAGAAATCCATGCCCCCTTTACCGCCGCCTCGGCGACTGAGAAAAGTCTTATACCGGAAAGGAGGGAAGGAATTATGAGAATGCTAGTCTTAGTGACCAGCTTGGGCATGCTGCTTGCAAGCACACTCGGTGTGTCGGCTGGGCCTTTGGTAAACGGAAGTTTTGAAGACCCAGTCCTGCCGAATGACGGACGTTTTGACTACACAGTGCCAACCGGGTGGACCGTCTACACGGATCAGACTTGCAACCCGCAAATGCTTCGGTACACGTCCGGAACAGTCCCTGTGCCCGACGGCGTACAATACGCCCAGATCCAAACGTTGGCTTCGACGGCGGGAACCTACGCAGGTTTCTATCAAACCTTTGATGTGACGCCGGGACAGCTGTACATCATTAGCGGTTGGTTCCGCCCCTTGTCAGGAACGTCCATTGCCCGTGTTGGAGTAGACCTGAACGGTGGTACGCAGCGACCAACCGAGTGGGGAGCCGTGCTAGACGGTGCCATATCGCAGACCTGGACTGAGTTCAGCTTCGAAGTCACTGCAGTTGGACCGTCAATGACAATCTTTCTGGATCACACTCAGAATGGCACCAAGAGCGGTAGAGCCACGGCATTCGACGGCATCAAAGTAGTAGTGCCGGAACCCGCCTCGCTGGGCACACTACTTGCAGGCACGGTAGGCCTTGTCGGACTAAGAACACGCCGTCGAAAGTAGCCGAAGAAACAATCTGGTGGACCAAGGGACGCTCTGAGAGCGTCCCTTGGTGCTTTTCTTGTGCCGACTTCACACAAAACACCGCGACGCTCCAGCAAACCCGCAGGTAGGGCATTGCTGGAAGCAGCCGGCTATTCTCTGGGGTACTAAGAGACTCGAAGCAAAACCTAGCTGGTCTTGCACAGAGATTCGGTTCCCCGCATTGCTCTTATCTTTTTTGTCAGAGCAGGCACTATCTGGAAGAGATCACCAACAAAACCATAGTCCGCTATGTCAAATATGGGGGCATTAGGATCCTTGTTGATAGCTATTATGACGTCAGAGCTTTTCATTCCAACCTGATGCTGCACCGCCCCGCTAATTCCGCATGCTATGTAAACCTTCGGGCAAACTGTCTTCCCGGTTTGCCCTACTTGATGAGCATAGGAGATCCAACCGGCATCTACTGCAGCTCGACTGGCTCCAACAGCAGCTCCTAGTTCATCAGCTAGCTCCCGGATGATCGCAAAGTTCTCCGGCCCTCCCAGTCCTCTGCCGCCGGAGACAATGATGTCAGCGTCAACCAGGTTTACCTTTTCTCCTACCTCCTCTATGAAATCAATCACCTTGCTGCGAGACGTAAAGAGTGCGGGCTGCGGTTCCAATCGGACGATCTCAGCTTTGCCGGACTGGCGCTTGCACGGCATAGGAAAGACCTTGTGACGAACCGTTGCCATCTGAGGTCTCGTGTAGCGGCACAAGATGGTAGCCATTATATTGCCGCCGTAGGCAGGACGAGTTTGGTAAAGCAGCCCATCCTCGCCGATCTCCAAACCAGTGCAGTCCGCCGTAAGACCTGTATAAAGATGGATTGCTACCCCAGACATGAAGCTGCGTCCAGTAGTTGTAGCACCAGCAAGAAATATTTCGGGCTTAAGCCGACGTGTTACGTCTGAGAGAACTCGACAGTATCTCTCTGCATCATAGACTGCAAGCTCAGGAGCCTCGTACACGTATACCTTGTCGACTGGATAGCTCGCGAGCTCTTCGACCGCAGGCCCAAGATTGTGACCCAAAATGACAACCGCAAGCTCCGTTTTACGAGCATCGGCAAGCTTTCTGCCTACGCCTATCAGCTCATATACCACGGGTGCGACCTTGCCCTCGCGCTGCTCACCGAATATCCAAACGCCGCGGTAGCTGGTTAAGTCTTCAACAGGCTGTCTGTCAAACTCAATTGAGATAGCCTTGAACCTGCAAGCTGCGACACAAGCGCCGCACATGGTGCAGCCCTCTACTGTAATGGTCGCCAGCTTGTCCCTGACTTCAATAACGCCGTGGGGACAGCTCTTGATGCAAAGGCCGCAGCCGTTACATTTCGCAGCGTCGACACGTATTGACACTACACCACCTCCAAGCACTTGAGCACGTCGTAAAGCTTTTCAGCGAGCTCTTCCGGCTCGCCTTCATACTTGGCTCCTCCCGATCGACAGGGCGGAGTCATAACCTTGATTACCTGGGTCGGCGAGCCGCGAAGGCCTATCTTCTCTGGGTCCGCACCTATATCCGCTGGGCCCCACACCGGAATCTGCGCCTTCTTGGCATTCATTTTCCCACGCAGCGAAGGCGTCCGCGGCTCATTTATCTCCTTCACAACGGTTAGTACCGCTGGTAGTGCGACCTCGACAACTTCATAGCCCTCCTCAATAAGCCTGCGAGCAACGAGTTTTCGGTTATCCAAAAACTCGATCTTGGCAACATATGCAGCTTGAGCATAATTGAGGTGAGCCGCTATCCCGGGACCAACCTGGCCGGTGTCGCCGTCTATCGCCTGCATGCCACAGAAGACCAGATCCGGATTCAGCTTCTGCAAAGCCTTAGCCAATGTGTAAGAAGTGCACCACGTATCGGCCCCAGCGAATGCTTTGTCCGAAAGCAGGATTGCGTCGTCGGCACCTAGAGAAATAGCCTCCCGCAGTGCTTCCTCTGCCCAAGGTGGACCCATTGAAATAGCGGTCACAGTCGACGGGTCGCCCTCAGCAGTTCTGCGCTCCTTGGTGCGAACCGCTTCCTCAAGAGCATACAAGTCGAATGGATTGATCTGGTTCTCGATGCCCTCACGAATGAGGGTATTGGTTTCCGGATCAATCTTGACGTCCGTAGTAGCTGGAACTTGTTTTATACAAACACAGATTTTCAAAGCCTAACCTCTCCGCGACTAATATGATCTTGATGTCTACGCTAGAAGATCGACCGGTTCTCGTGATTTTGCAGATTCGTAGGCAGCCAGTGCCACCTCAAGCGCCTTAAGCCCGTCATCACCGGTTATCTCAACCGCTCTGTCCTCTGCCACCGAACGGGCAAAGGAGTCAATCAGAGCAAGGTTGACGTCGTCACCCCAGTATTCATACGTGTGCTTGCCAGTCTTGTCCGAATAAAGGTCTATTTTCTGGGCAAACATTTCCATTTTGGCAACGCCTTGAGTGCCGATCACCTCAAGATTCACATTACCCCAGAAAGGATACGTCTTGGGCCGAGACCAGCTAGAGTCTATCGTGGCGAAAACCTTGTTGGTGAACTCCACAGTGATGATACCGGTATCGTCGAACTCTCCCCCGAAGAGGCGGTTGTCGACTTCCGCGTATACTCGCGCAGGTTCTGCTTTTGTCAGCACCCTCATCAAATCCACAAGGTGAACAGTGTGATCGATGACCGCCCCGCCACCTGCCAACCTGAGATCGGTAAACCAACCGCCTGGACATTGACCTTGATTAGTGCCCTTCATAGCCAGCACCTTTCCCAGATCTCCAGACGTCACACTCTCTAGCAAGCGCTTGAATGCTGGATGAAAGCGGCATGGAAACGCCATCATAAACTTAATCTTGCTTCGCCTCACCACTTCCACTATCGCCTCAGCGTCTTGCTTTGTCGTGGCAAGAGGCTTTTCGCAAAGAACGTGCTTTTCGCTTTGTGCAGCCAGGGCGACGTGTCTGCGGTGCTTCGCGTTCTCGCTGGTTACGATGACGGCGTCAATATCCGAAGCCAGCATCTGCTCATAGGTATCAAAGGCAAGGACGCCATATTGTTCGGCCATCTGCTTCGCACGGGAAGGATCATCATCCGCTATTCCAACGAATTCAACATTAGGCAGCCTCTTCAAGCATGAAGCATACCCGTGAGCATGCATATGAGCGAAGCTCATGATCCCTATTTTGACTGTCTTAGGTTCCGCCATTGTTTGTCTCCTAAGCTAGTGCAATCGGCTGTCCGGTGCTAATGGATTTCAAAGCTGCCTCGCCTATACGAACTGCTTCCAAACCGTCCTCTGGAGACACCTCCGGCTTGGTACCGGTTTCCAGACAGTTGACCAGATGCTCAAGTTCCAAGTAGTAAGGGCTTTGTGAAACCGGACTTTCGGGCACGGTAACACCTACTTTCTCTTCACCCTTGGCTTTGAGCTCAATGGTGAGAGGAACAGCATCCGTACTCGAATAGCTGAGTAGACCATCCGTTCCCGCCACTTCGACGGTCGCAACGAAACCGCCGGGCCGCGCCCAGTTTCCCTCGACATGAGCTATCACACCGCTATCGAACCTTAGAGTGACAAGAGCGTAGTCGGTAAGAGGAATATTCGACTCATAAAGACCCCGCGCGTAAACACGTTTGACTTTTCCGAAGCACCAGCGGAGCCAGTCGTAGTCGTGAATTATCATATCCAGTGCCACGCCGCCGCTGTTTTTCATATCAGCGAACCAATCATCGGTGCCACGGGGGTATGCGCTGCACCGACTTGTACGAGCAACGACCGGTGTCCCAACAGCACCGGATACGATCAAGTCATGCATCTTACGAAACTCAGGGAACCAACGCAATACCTGAGCCGGGAACAACACAACGCCCGCTTCCTCGCATATTCGAACCGCTTCCATAGCCTGGCCGGTAGTGCGTGTTAGAGGCTTCTCACAGCAGATATGCTTACCTGCTGCTGCCGCCGCCTTAATATAGTCGATATGCGTGTGGGTCGGAGTGCAAATATCGACCAGGTCAACATCAACCTCAGACAACATCGACCGCACGTCGGCGAACGCCCTGACTGAATACTTGTCGGCAAGCTGTTGCGCCGCATCTATCTTTACATCGCAAACAGCAACCAACTCAGCGTTAGGCATGCGAGCGTACGCATCAGCGTGCGTGCGGCCCATTGTACCGGCCCCAACAACTGCCACTCTTTGCATCTTAACCTGCCCCCTTAAAGATGCGTCTCATACACTCCCCAGCGTGGCGAACACCAAGTTCAGGGAGAGTCTTGTAACCCGTTATTTCCGCAGTTACCACGTCATCGTAGCCAATATCCACCAGAGCCTGCTTCAGGGCCTTCCAATTCAAATCGCCTTCGAGCAAGTTGGCAAAGCCGTGTACGTTCCCCACAGCCGTGCGAAAGTCTTTCACGTGCACTTTGAAAACCCTGTGTCCAAGAATGCGAACCCACTGCTCCGGATAGCCGTTAGCTACCACATTGCCGGCGTCAAAGTAGACCCCTACAAACTCGCTTCCCACCGCATCGATGAAATCTCTCATTTCAAGCGGGGACAAAAGGAATTTATTCCACACGTTTTCGACGCCTATGCGGACTTCAAGTTCCTCAGCTGTCTGAGCAAGTTCTTTCAGTGCGTCAAGTGCACGCTCGTAAGCCGTATCGTAGGGAACTTCTTCCGTAACAACTCCAGGAACAACCAAGACGGTGTCTACGCCCATCCACTCCGCGATTTGAAGACTCTTTCGAACAATCTCTTTGCCGCGCTCCGCAACGGCTGGATCATTCGAAGTCAGAGGGTAACGCCACAGAAGACCCGTGCACAAGGTTCGAACCTCAAGACTAATGTTTTCAGCCAAATAGCGCAGGCGCTCTGCGGTAGCCTCGTCGGAATCAGGGGTAAGATACCCGTCTTCAGAAATATTTAGTTCCACACAATCGAAACTAGCTCGTTTTGCCAATCTAAAGCCCTGAGCGATGGTCATGTTTTGCGGAAAAGCCCAAGCGTTGATTCCGATTTTCACAGAACTCCACCCCCAATACTACTCGATTACTGCACGACACGCCGAGCACCCCCGCGAACTCGGCAGCCATATGTCTTCGTCTGTAATACCAACCTCGGCAAGCAGCGGTTCCAACCGCCAGGTAGACCCGATCCGATCGAGACTGTGAGCGTCAGTGCCGATCGCAAACTTAAGCCCCACCTGTTTGCAAATAGACAAGAAACGAATCCTAAACGCGCGTTGCTCCTGGTCAAATCCCCTAGGACTGATTTCCATTGCTATTCCGTTCCGGCGGGCAAGCAGCGCAGCTTCCGCGATATCTTCGTCCGAAATGAAGTCCAAGCACGCGGTGTCAAAGGTATTGGAGAAAACCACCAGCGGATGAGCAATAACATCGACAAAGCCTAGGGAACACGCGTAACTGAACATTTCCAAAAAATGTTTGGCGACCTCCACCGGCGAGTTTCCTATCGGCTGCGACACCGCCGGGTCGTGAAAATGGTTCGCCGACACCATGATATAGTCCAGCCTGGTCTTCATCTCGTCCGAAACTACGTGTTTCCCCACCGCCAGAATATCTGCTTCGCAGCCCAGAAACACCCTCACGGACGTCCTGAGTTGAGTAAGTTCTTTTTCAGTTTCCCACAGTACATTGGGACCCACGTATGCATCCACGTGATCTGTTACTCCGACAAACTTCAGTCCGCGCTCGGCGGCAGTTTCTACAATAGCCGCCAAGCGCATTTCCGAACGAGCGCAAGCTGAGCGCCATGTGTGTATGTGAAGATCAACTTCTCGGAGAAAAGAACTGTCCATGGGCTAATGTCAGATGAAGATCAGGTACGGCTGTTCGAGAACCCGCTTTAACACAGAAAGGAATTCCGCAGCCGGAGCTCCGTCCATTACCCGATGGTCAAACGTCAAGCACAAGTTCATCATCTGCCGCACTTGCACTTGACCATCTACTACGACGGGCTTCGGAACAATTCTGCATACGCCGAGAATGGCGCTCTGGCCCGGGGTTATTACTGGATTAAAGCTGTCGATGCCGTACGCCCCCAGGTTGGTTATGGTGAATGTTCCGCCTGAAAGATCCTGTGGATCAAGTTTTCCCTCGCGGGCTTTGCTCACCAATTCCTTGATCTCCCTGGATATCTGAACAAGACTTTTGTTAGGTACATCCTTGATTACAGGGACCACCAGGCCGTTCTCGACGGCTGTGGCGATTCCGATATTGATTTGCTCGTGAATAACAATTGTGTCCTCGCGGAGAGTTGAGTTCACTATCGGCTTATCCTGGATGGCCTTGGCAACAGCTTTCGTTATGATGTCAGTGTAAGATATGCGAACGCCATAGCGCGACTCTGCATCTTGGAGTATGGCTTCGCGCATATGCACACATTCGGTCATGTCGACTTCGACCACCAGAGTCACCTGGACCGCGGAATGCGCACTTGACGCAACCGCCTGTGCAACGGCCTTGCGAAGGCCTGAGAATGGTACCGTTTGCCCAAAGGAAACCGCAGCGGTGGAAGCCGCGCGCTGGACGTCCTCACTAGTGATTCTCTTGCCTACGCCAGTGCCTTCAATAGATCTTACATCGACACCCAGATCAGCGGCGATCTTCTCAGCCAGCGGCGTAGCTCGGGTGGATGCAACGTAATCGAGAACATCCTTTTCTGTGATCCTGCCACCGGGACCAGTACCTCGACCTGCAAGCAGGGAAATGTCTATACCGTGCTCCCGCGCGGCACGGCGCGCAGCCGGAGAAGCAAAAACTCGCCCCTCAATGGCCGCCCTTGCTGAACCACCGACATCCACTGGGGCCTTTTCGCTGACGACCACAGGCTCGCGCTGTTCCGACGAGACTGGTGTAGTTGATTCAGTCTGAGGTTCGCCGGACTTCGCGGGTTCTGACGGGCCTAGAAGGTGATCAATAGGCTCGTCAGGAGCACCGATGATTGCTATGGGCTCTTTGACCGGCACAACCTCGTCAGGCTGAGCCAGGATCTTTCTGAGTATCCCGCTTTCGGGAGCCTCGACTTCCATATTTACCTTGTCGGTCATCACTTCGAGAAGTGGCTCCCCGGCTTTGACTTCGTCGCCCTCTTTCTTGAACCACCTGATTATGGTGCCCTCCTCCATGGTTTGACCCAGGAGCGGCATAAGCATTTTGATCGCCATAAGCGTCTACCGTATACCTTCCGAGATTATCAATATTCCGAGACGGCTTGGTTCACCTCACTAGACATAGCCGCGCGTTGTGTACCACCGCCGTCCTTCTTTGCAAAATACTACGTTTGAGCCGGAAACTCCTTCTGTTTGGTAGTTTGACTGTTCAATCTGGTATAATACCGCTGAGCGCGCCGCGTCCGTTGTGCGTTTGCACCGTGGTGCCTACGGGCATTTCCAAACAAGCGCAGCTAGGAGATTTAGACCGTGCTCCTAGCTGCGCTTGAACAACTGATTACTCTTTCCCCGGAGGAATAGATGTCCAAGAAATACACGCTGGTTGTAGTTCCGGAAACACACTGGGACAGAGAGTGGTATCTTACATTCGAAGAGTTCCGAATCCGACTAGTCCGACTTACCGACAAACTACTTTCCA
Source organism: Armatimonadota bacterium (assembly GCA_029907315.1). Classification (GTDB taxonomy): domain Bacteria; phylum Armatimonadota; class UBA5829; order UBA5829; family UBA5829; genus CALJES01. The sequence goes on from JARYME010000022.1 coordinate 19,806, forward strand.
TACTGGACACGGATCCTGAGTTCAAATCATTTACTTTCGACGGTCAGACCGTTGTCATAGAGGACTATCTTGAAATCAGACCACAGGAGAGGGAGCGAATAAGGAAGCATATCCAGAGCGGCAGGTTGCTTATAGGACCCTGGTACGTACTGCCGGATGAGTTCTTGGTAAGCGGGGAGGCACTAATCCGCAATCTGATGATCGGTCATAAGATCGGGGAAGAATTCGGCCGAACAATGAAGGCAGGTTACATACCGGATCCGTTTGGGCACATCTCACAGCTCCCTCAGATCCTCGCCGGTTTCGGAATTTGGAACGTGTATTTCACGCGCGGCTTGGGTGATGAGGCGGACACCATGCACTCCGAGTTCTGGTGGCAAGCGCCGGATGGAACTAAGGTGTTGGCAATCAACCAAGTAAACAGCTACTGCAACGGAGTCAATCTGGGCGTGGAGTATTTACCGGACAAAGGAAGGACTGTCAACCTCGAGATTGCACTGCGACAAGCAAAAGAGCAGGTTGAGTCTTTGGCTAAAAAAGCCGCCACCAAGTATCTTCTTCTCAACAACGGATGCGACCATGTAGAACCCCAGCCTGAGCTGCCGCAAATTATCAGGTACCTCAACGAGCACCTTGAAGACACTGAGGTGATTCATTCGACATACGAGGAGTATGCAGAGCTTGTCCTGCGAGAAAAGCCGGCGCTTAAGACATATTGCGGTGAACTGCACAATGGTAAGTACCACCCGCTTCTATCGGGTGTGTTCTCAGCGCGGATGTATCTGAAGCAGGCAAACGAGAGGACTCAAACGCTGTTGGAGAAATGGGCCGAGCCAACTTGTGCGTTCGCTTGGCTGAACGGTAGCCAGTACGATTCTCAGCTGCTGTGGCACGCCTGGAAGTACTTGATAAAGTGCCACCCCCACGACTCGATATGTGGGTGTTCAATCGACCAGGTGCATAGGGAAATGATGCCCAGATTCCAACAGGCCCAGCAAATAGGAGAAACCTTGACCTCTGAATCACTGCGATACCTGGCAGAGCACGTAGACACGAGAACAAAGAACTTTGATAAAGACACTCAGGCTATGGTGGTATTCAACCCGCACTCATGGGAAGTTACGGATACGGTCACTGTGCACGTTGAAAAGGAGCTTTCGCCTGGAGAGATGGCCCCGAGCTATGTCGTCAAAGATGAGAACGGAAGCCCAGTAGCAACTCATGTCACGAACGACTACATAATGGAGACGGGAAGAAGACGTGCAAAGTGGTCGGCAGACGTTCATTTCACCGGTGAAAATATTCCCCCGCTCGGATACAAGACGTACTATCTGCAGCTTGGTGAGGCTACCGTCGATTCACCGCTGAAAGTGGGCTTAGGGTATCTGGAGAACGACTTCCTGAAGGTTAACGTCAGAAGCAACGGCACTTTTGATCTGTTCCACAAACAAACTCGCACGACCTACCACAATTTGAACCTTCTGGAAGACACCGAGGACTGCGGTGACGAATACGACTATGGATGGGCTTACAACTCACGAACGGTCACCTCTGAGGGCATAGGAGGAACATTATCGATAATAGAGCGAGGACCCGGTATAGGTGTTCTGCGGTGCGATTTCGTTATGCAGCTGCCGGAATCGCTTACAGCGGACAGAATGTCTAGGGCAGAAAAGACAGTAGCGTGTCCGGTAATTGTTTACGTCAAGGTCCACGCTGGCCTACCTCGCGTCGATGTTATTACAGTGTTTGAGAACAACGCGCGCGACCACAGACTTCGAGCTCACTTCCCGACAGGATTCCCTGCGGACTTCTGTTATGCAGAAGGTCAGTTCGGCGTGGTACGACGCTCTCTAGAAGTGCCCCCTGGAAAAGGATGGGTTCAAAGGCCGGTTGGACAAAAGCCGGTGCAGTCCTATGTCGCTGTAGACGGAACAGACTGCGGGATAGCAGTGATCAACCAGGGTCTGCCAGAATACGAAGTCATCAAAGGTGAACAGTGCGTTATAGCACAGACGCTTCTGCGATGCTGCGGATGGCTTTCACGCGACGACTTCCAGGCACGACCATACAACGCCGGACCCGCCATACCCACACCTGACGCGCAATGCCTAGGAAAACACATATTCAGATATGCCGTCCTTCCCTACCAAGGCAGCTGGAAGCGCTCTATGGTCTGGCGGCAGGCGCATCAACACAACGCACCGCCGCGGGCGGTGGTAACTGGCATACACAAGGGCGAGCTTCCCAAGTCATTGGCTTTTGTAAGTGTCTCACCATCAAATGTAATTGTCACCGCCGTCAAGAAGGCCGAAAAATGCGAAGGGCTTATCGTGCGTGTGCTAAACACGACTGGTGATCCGGTGGAAGCTGCTTTGACCCTCTATAGGAAATTCAAGGGGGTAATTCTAACGAATCTGAACGAGGAACCACTAGAGATTCGTCCAACAGTCAACGGCAACACTGTCAGATTTCCGATGCCCGCATTTCGGGTACAAACCGTGCTGTTCAAGTTTTGACCAATAAGCTTGAAAAGCGGAGCAGAGCAAGATGGGGTTGAGTATAGCACAAAAGATAATATCAGAACACCTGATCGAAGGTGAAATGATCCCTGGCAGCGAGATTGCCATACGAATCGACCACACCCTCACCCAAGACGCAACAGGAACGCTTGCCTATCTGCAATTTGAAGCGATGGGCGTGCCTCGCGTGCGGACCAAAAGATCCGTAAGCTACGTGGACCACAACACTTTACAGACCGGACCTGAAAATGCAGACGATCATGCGTATCTGCAAAGTGTAGCCGCCAAATACGGCATTTACTTCTCCAGACCAGGAAATGGGATTTGTCACCAAGTTCACTTGGAACGTTTTGCCGTCCCTGGAGAAACGCTGCTCGGCTCGGATAGTCATACGCCAACAGCAGGCGGCATCGGAATGTTGGGGATAGGCGCCGGTGGCCTAGACGTAGCCGCCGCAATGGCAGGTGAACCGTTCTATCTGCCTATGCCAAGAATTTGCTTGGTAAGACTAGTGGGCACCCTTCCGAAGTGGGTCTCAGCAAAAGACGTCATCCTTGAGCTGCTAAGAATACTGAGTGTAAAGGGCGGGGTCGGAAAAATAATCGAGTACGGCGGCAAAGGTGTCGAATCTCTCTCGGTCACGGACCGAGCAACCATCGCCAACATGGGAGCAGAACTCGGCGCCACCAGTTCAATCTTCCCCAGTGACGAGATTACACGCAGGTTTATGTCTGCCCAGCAGCGCAGCAGTGAGTGGCGCGAGATCCATGCCGATGCCGACGCACAATATGACCAAGTTATTGAGATAAACTTGGATAAACTAGAACCGATGATAGCTCGACCCCATATGCCAGACAATGTCTGTCGCGTTGTTGAAGTCGAGGGCACAAAAGTTGATCAAGTCGCAATTGGAAGCTGCACAAATTCCTCATTGAGAGACCTGATGGTTGTCGCAAGCATACTCCGTGGCAAGACAGTTCATCCAAAAGTTAGTTTGGTGGTTTCCCCCGGATCTAGGCAGGTATTGGAGATGATCGCAAGGAACGGCGCCCTAGCCGATCTAATCCGTGCGGGAGCACGAATACTGGAATGCGCATGCGGACCCTGTATAGGTATGGGACAAGCTCCCAGAACAAATGGGGTTTCGATCAGGACTTTCAACCGCAACTTTGAGGGGCGCAGCGGTACGAAGTCTGCTCAAGTCTATCTCGCCAGTCCGGAAACGGCCGCGGCTTGTGCGCTCTTCGGTGAGATCACAGATCCAAGAAAGCTCGGCGATCTGCCCGTTCTTCAGATACCAGAAGAGTATTCGGTAGACGACAGTATGATCGTCGCCCCAAGTGAAAGACCCGAATCTGTCGAGATAGTCCGTGGTCCCAATATAAAGCCACTGCCTGAGGCAGAGCCACTGCCTGAATCACTTCGCGGACACATACTTCTCAAAGTCGGTGACAATATCACGACAGACCATATAATGCCCGCCGGTTCAAAGGTGCTGCCGCTGAGGTCAAACATACCGGCGATATCGGAGTACGTTTTCTCGACAATTGATCCGGATTTTTCGAAAAGGGCCAAGCAGTACGGCGGTGGCTTCATCCTAGCTGGAGAAAATTACGGCCAGGGATCTTCAAGGGAACATGCTGCGCTGGCACCTATGTACCTCGGCGTAAGAGCAGTAATCGCGAAATCGTTCGCACGTATCCACCGGCAAAACCTAGTAAACTTCGGTATTCTGCCGTTGCTACTGGTTGATGCCACCGACTATGACCGTCTAGAACAACTCGACGAGATTGAGATCTGCGATGTGGCAAAAGCCCTTCGCGAAGGGAATGCGTACCTGAGGGTAGTTAGTCGGACGCACGGCCAGGTAATTAATGTGAGGCACGATTTGTCCAGACGGGAGCGCGACGTCGTACTCGCAGGTGGTCGGCTGAACTATATACGCAATACCCAACGCTAGCTCGCAAACCTGTTTCGGCTTCGCAACAAGTCTTCATAATAGAGAAACTGCTGAGCCCACCCGGCCAATGAGCCATAACGTTCAGCAAACACTGCCATTATCCGGGCGTAGAGACGATCGGTAAGCGCTCTTCCTTCGAAATCGAGACCCCACAGTCGATTTGCTAGCTGCTTCACGTGCGTGTCGACGGGCACAGCTTCGTCCTTATCAAGGGCGAACAGACACACGCAGTCGGCTATCTTGCGGCCGACTCCTCGAAGAGACATCAGCTCCTGACGAGCCTCAATGTAAGGTCTGCTGCGGAGAGAATCTAGCCAATTTTCACCACGTTCCAGAAGCTGGCGAGCTACCAACTGCAAATTCCGACCCCTGAAGCCGAGTGATCCTGCGTCTGACAAGGCGTCAGCTGGCATGGCTGCCAGTTTTTCAACCGACGGAAAACTGTAATAACAGGAACCTGCCTGTTCACAAACTAGATCACCGTATCGCAAGGACAAAGCTTCAATGGCAGCAGATATTCGAGGTATACTATTGACCGCCGAGCAAACGAAACTGAGCAGAGTTTCTGTGGGTTCCTGCCTCAAGAGTCGGAGACCGTAGAATCTACGGATCAATCCCGCCATATATTCGTCTGCCGCGGAGAGATGCCTATAGATCGATTCAACATCATCGTCAAGTCGTAAATAGTCCCGGACCAGCATCTCGTCCTCATCAGGAAGTGTCCGCCAGAAGAGCTGACCGCATTCCACATACAGATCGAGAACCTTACCTCTTACTACTCCTCGCCAGACTTGATTGTCGAGCTTGCGCCACCGAAAAGCCTGTCCGCATGTAAAAGTAATATCGAGGTTCAGAGGCTGCCCTCTTAGGTCAAAACTGTAGTAACCAAATCCTGATGTGTATCGCATACGGCAAGGTCAACGCAACGTTTGCAGACAGCTCCAACTGTCTATTATAATTCACATTCGACTATTGTCTGGAGGGCCGAGATTTGAGCGCTCTGGAGTACCTTGATTCGCCCGAACGTGGGGTTGTCCTGCTCGATCTCGATTACAGAATAAATTCTGCAAATCACCGAGCAGCAGAACTTTTCGGCGTAAAGCTCGACCAACTTATAGGGTCGCCTCTGCCAAGCTGGATCAAAACACGACCGAAAAGTCTCGACGACGTTATCGAGGAAGTATTGTATCCACATTTCGGGCCTAACACCGTTCTGCACCGCTATTCGGGACCAGTTTACGGGCTTCAAAACAATCTGGTCGGCAGAGTCGAGATATACAGCGACATAACCGCAAGGCGAAGGTTGGAAACTGAGATTTTGGAGCGCAACCGCGAACTTGCCGAACTCAACAAACGCCTGCAAGAGACTCAAGAGGAGCTGCTCAGATCGGAAAGGCTCCGTACTCTAGGCGAAATGGCAGCCGGTATCGCTCATGATATAAACAATGCCCTAGGCATAGTGTTGGGCAATGTGCAGTTGGCCAAACGTCGGATTCCTGAGGATCCAGAGTGCTTGCGATGCATAGAGAGCATAGAAATGGCAGCAAAAGATGCTGCCGATACTGTAAGGAAACTCAAGGAAATAGGGAGGCCTGTGGATCGATCGCGCTACCGGCCTATTGACCTTGGTGCACTCACCGAGTCGGTAATCGCGGCTATGACTCCCCAATGGCAAGAACAAGATAAACAAATAGATATAACGGCCGACCTCCAACCTGGTTGTACAGTTGAAGGAGACGAAGCGGAACTGCGTGAAGCACTCACTAATGTTATGCTGAACGCGGTACAAGCCATTAATAGGCAAGGTGCCATAAAAGTGGCAGTCCACAAAAACAGCAGTCAGGTCGTGCTGACGGTCGCTGATAGCGGAATAGGGATGAGCGAAGAGACGAAAAAGAGAGTTTTTGACCCGTTCTTCACGACTCGAGGATCCGCAGGAACAGGATTGGGTATGAGCATGGTGGCAGCGATAGTCATGCGCCACAATGGCAAGGTGAAGGTCGAGTCTGAACAGGGAAAAGGGACCATCGTTGCCCTGTGTTTCCCTCTTGCCGAGTAAACTCCGGAGTCCACCGAACAGTCTGCAGGCGATGGGTGCTCAACGATCTATTCTTATCGTAGATGACGAATTCGGCATGCGGGATATGCTGTCGCGCGCTTTCGGCGAGCTAGGATATCGCACTCGTACTGAACCGGATGGTCCGTCTGCACTGCGTGCGGCTCAAGAAGATTATTTTGACGCGGTCGTACTAGATCTCAGTATGCCCGGAATGAATGGACTGGAAGTCCTGCGACAACTGAAAGAGCACTATGACCTACCTGTTGTCATCATAACCGCTTATGGTAGCACGCAAACAGCCATCGATGCTCTCCGACTCGGTGCTTATGACTACGTAACAAAGCCTTTTGAACTTGAGGAGCTGCAAACACTCGTAGAACGCGCTGCAGAACGCAAGCGGCTGATAGACGAGAACAACTTCCTTAGAAGTGAACTGAGGAAAAGGTACGACTTCGACAACATAATCGGTCAAGACCCAGATACTCAGCGCGCCTATATAATTGCCGCTCAAGTTGCCAGGACTGACGCGACTGTGCTGCTGTTGGGCGAAACAGGAACCGGCAAGGAGTATCTTGCAAGAACCATCCATTATCAAAGCGACCGAGCAGACAAGCCATTTGTCAAGGTAAACTGCGCAGCTCTTCCTGAAACATTGCTGGAATCTGAACTCTTCGGACACGAAAAAGGCGCGTTTACACACGCCGTTGCCAGGCGAATAGGACGTTTTGAGGCGGCAAACGAAGGCACAATTTTTCTAGATGAGATCGGCGAGATGAGCCCTAGCGTACAGGCAAAGCTTCTGAGGGTGCTTCAAGAGAAACAGTTCGAACGAGTTGGCGGCAGCGAGACCATATCTGTCGACGTGCGCGTAATTGCTGCTACCAACTGCGACCTCGAAGCAGCCGTAAAAGAAAACAGATTCCGCAAGGATTTATACTATCGCCTGAACGTGGTTTCCATACACCTACCCCCTCTCCGAAAACGTGGTAACGATATCGAGATCTTTGCTCAGCATTTCTTGCACCACTATGCGAAGGAAATGGGCAGGCCGGCAAAGCGATTCTCTGAAGAAGCAATGAACGCAATAAGATCACATACCTGGCCGGGAAACATTAGGGAACTTGAGAACGCCGTTCAGCGAGCGGTTATACTGTGCAACGGCGAAACAATTCGACCGGAACACCTCATGATTCAACCAACCGACCATAAACTCAGGTTATACGAAAGCACCCAAGTGAACTCACGCTTCGACCCAGAAGAAGCTGGGGTTGAAACACTGCCGGCAACAGCATCGTTGAAAGAAGTTGAGTCGTTTCATATAAAGCGGGTGTTGGAGTACACCAAATGGAATCAGTCTGCAGCTGCACAGATACTGGGCATAGACAGAAAAACGCTGCGGAACAAGATTAGAGATTACAAGCTGCAGAGGTCATGACCAGAAACAAGACTACTCTTGTCCATTTGCGGGCGACTTCAGAACCTTGGAGATCTTCACTGCAAGCGTATTGCCCGAGCGCCCCAAGATGCCAGCAAATGTAGGGACGTTATCGACCCACAGTTCCACAGGTCGATCGGCTTTTACTGGCAGACGAATTAAGTCACCGACTTCCAAATTGACCACGTCGCTTAGCGGTAGTTCTGTTCTTCCCAAAATCGCGCGACACTCAAGCTCGACCTCCTCGAATGGTTTTTTGACCAACTCGTTGATCCCACCCTTGTGCAGTTGCGAGGAGGACGGCTTACCGGTTTCCAGCGACGGAAGAACAGACTCGATAGCAGAAGCCGGTAGGCATATGCTCATCATGCTCGTCTGGTCGAGAATCGCAACTTCAGAGCTGGAGACTAGCACTGGCTCGTTGGGAAGTAGTACCTGCCTGGTCGTAGACTCCGTGAAAAGCGCGGAGATCTTCGGTTGGAATAGTATGCTCGCAGCCCAGGCTTCCGAATATCGCCTGAGCACCATTTCTATGATGGGTCTAAAGAGAGCTTTGTCTACATCGGTTATGTTGGATACCAGCACATCGGAGACCCTGGGCGCGCCGGCAAGTAAATCAACGCAGGCGCCAACCAGAGCAGGGTTGAACTCAAAAATTGCAACTGATGCAAGGGGCTCCAGGTTCACCTCAGCGAACAGTGTGGGCTCGGGCACTGTAGAACAGTATTCGCGATAGGTAAGCTGATCAAGCGCCAGCAGTTCAGCCTGAACTTCAACGCGCAGAATCGAAGCCAATCCAGCTGCTACTGAGGAGCAATGCCTGCTGTGGATGGCGTTCAGTGCACGCAGGTGATCCTTGGAAAACCTGTCTGGGCGTGTAAAGTCGTAAACCCGAATTGCCGCGCCGGCACTTTTACCGCCTTCTTCGAGGCCGCCCGCAGCCTTGTAAGATTCTATTAGTGCGTCTATTTCTTCTTGGCTAAGTATGTCAGCCACCAGAGACTCGTTACGCTAAGCAATTTTGTTCGGTCCCGCAAGAAGGTAAGAAGACCGAACTACGACTAGTGATTTCCCTACAAACTATTTTGGCAACTACAACCAACGCTCATTAGACCCATTTGAACCAGTAAATCGCTCTGAAGTTTCTGCTCGATCACGACCGATAATACTTCCTGAACGCAGTACCCTACTGCGGAAAAAGAGCCAATAGGCTTCCGGAGGTTCGGTTCACCACCCGATGCAGGGACTTGTGCTGACCCAAAGACAAGAACAGCGACCACTCCCCGTTCAAATCCAGGCAAACGCTATTCTTGGTATGAACACGCTGGATTTGCAGCGTTTCATCGAGACAGAATCCGCGGAAAACCCGGCGCTATCTGTAGATGAAACTGCTCGGTGCGCAGTATGCGGTTTCTTGAGAGCAAACAAGATATGTCCTGTGTGCGGTTCCACTGAGCGGAAGAAAGACGCTACCAGTTATGCTGATCAACACCCGGAATCACAATTCGCCTTATTAGCAGACCATTACAACTCATACGACCCGTTTAGAACAGTAGCCGCAGGCACGGATTTGAAGGAATACCTGAAATACCAGTCCAGTCTTGTGCTCAGCGGCCGTGCAGCACAAATAGCGGAATTCCTGATCGAGCTAATCGACGAGGATGGATACCTCAGAGAGCCACTTTTCGACATAGCGGAGCAGTTTGCTGCAGCGGTACCGGAAGTAGAGGCTGTCCTGTCTGTAGTTCAGACGTTCGATCCTCCCGGAATAGCAGCTCGCAACCTGAGAGAGTGTTTGCTAATTCAAGTCAGAAGCCTCGAAACATCACACCCGTTGGCGCAGCTGACTGAACGTGTGTTGAACGACCATTGGGAAGATTTCTCTAGGCTCAGGATTAAACAGATAGCAGCAAAGCTACGGATCCCGGTGGACACTGTCAAAGAGGTGCAAAATTTCGTTCGAACGAACCTTAATCCATATCCTGCTTCAGCATTCCGCCAGCCGTTTAGGAAACTGGAAGCACGTGAGACGACTACGGCGGTGCCCGACGTAGCCGTTTTGCGCATATCCGATGAGCTCGTCGTGCAAACCATAGACTGGCTTGACCAGCTGATCGGGCTAGACAAAACTTACGAAAGAATGTATCAACTTGTGAAGTGCCGCCAAGCAAACCTGGACGAAAACGAACGCAAGCACGTAAAGGACTATGTTGACCGAGCTCGTAGCATTCTGGAGTTCATCGAGTTAAGAAAACGCACATTGGGAATCGTAGCCAAGGCAGTAATCGAGCACCAAAAGGACTACGTGCTTTACGGTCCGAGCCACATGAAGCCGCTGCGTCAAAAGGAAATAGCGATGGAACTTGGTCTGAGCGAGTCGACCGTTTCCCGAGCACTAGCAAATAAGTACTGTAGGCTGCCGTCGGGGGAGCTGGTTAGTTTCGATGTTTTCTTCGATTCGGCACTGCCAATCAGGGAAATGATCAGCCGCCTGATTTCAATATCGCCTCGTCCCCTTTCTGATAGCGAGATCACAAAATATCTTGCTGAGCAAGGAGTTGTCGTGGCTCGGCGAACTGTGGCAAAGTACCGCAGCCAACTCCGCTTGCCGCCCTACACACTGCGAACCGCCTAATCTTAAGGACGCGAGTAAGCGACGCATTGAACCACTTTGTATCGTCTTGTCCGCACTTGCACATGAACCGTCGGCACCGTGCAGTCCAAACCATGAAGCGGCACTTGTGATAGAATTGTATGTCTACTACCCTACCCGGCCCAACAAGGAGCACTACTAGATGATACCGCTTGCAGATGAAAATCCGACCGGCAGCAAGCCCTACGTCGTCTACCTATTGATTGTCCTGAACATTTTCGTCTACGTAGTGGACTACTTGGGAACCCAGATAATCCGCGGGATACCTATAAACGGGTTGTGGGATTACTCTATGGTGCCAGCTGCTGTGGTGACCAACTCACCGGTCCCGGTGAGAATACAATATGGTCCTTACGTGTTCACACTACCCCATCAAGGACTGGACCCCCAGTGGCTGACGATTTTCACGTCGATGTTTATGCACGCCAGCATTGCTCATATCGGCGGGAATATGCTCTATCTCTGGATATTCGGCAACAACGTGGAAGATGCCCTCGGACATCTGAGGTTTTTGTTTTTCTATCTGCTGTGCGGTGTAGCCGCGGCACTAGCACACATCTTCGCGAACCCTATGTCGCAAGTTCCCACAGTGGGGGCGAGCGGAGCTATCGCTGGAGTCCTGGGCGCGTACTTTTACCTGTACCCTGCCAACCGAGTTAGGACCGTGGTATTTCTTGGTTTCTTCTGGGACCTTGTAGAGATTCCCGCCGTAATCGTTCTCGGCATATGGTTCTTGACGCAGCTTCTCAATCTGGGAGGAAGCGGCGGATATCTGCACGGCGGTGGCGGCGTAGCATATTGGGCACACGTGGGCGGTTTTGTCGCTGGTGTTATACTGATCGCATTGTTCGGCGGTACGAGATTGAGAAAGCCGAGACGTCGGTACTATGCCAGATTCGGCGAATATCGGTATTATCCGCTCAACAGATGGAGGTAATCTGTGGTCCAACGTGTTGTGCTCTGGAGCGTGCTTGGGTTAGGTCTGATCGCGTCGCTGCTCACTGGTCTTGAGCGCGCCCGCGTCGAACATCTGAACCGAACCGTCGAGCTCGTAGCTGACTATTCCGAGGCGGCTCAGCTGGCAGCAGGATCCGGCAAGTCCGTTAAAGAAGTGCTGAAAGCGCTCAAGTCAGCAGGCATCACAAGTGTAGCCATCTCCGAACCCACGATCGGTGATCTGATGGCTCAAGGACGTGCGGCGATCCGCTACCCCCAGGATACCGACGAGAAGACTTTGCTGGTCGTCGATAGAATGCTAGCTTCGCAGCTGACAGCTCAGCTGCGAAGGCTCTTGGGAGACAGCAAGGTTTTGGCACCTCCTCTCGTAAGAAGGCCTTTCTCGGGCGATTACGCCCTCATCACAATCTCACAGCGCCTGCCTGCCGAATACGTTCAGCTGTTGCCTGCAGGTATCCCCGAGCAGCCTATTCAGGAAGCTACTTCAGCTGGGCTTTCAGTCGTTGCAAGATTGACCAACTATCCAGGCGCCACACCCGCATCCATCCGCCGCATCCTTGAAGACGTGCACGCACGCGGAATGCCCAAGATCGTGTTTCAAGGCGACCAGGTGCTCGGTTTCAAAGGCGCGGTCAAAAACACAGCAAGGTCCATCAGGCGACTCGGTCTTGTTCTTGGAAGGATCGAATTCGCAAAACAGAAAGGGGAGCTCGAGCTGGCAAAGCATGCCGAGGGCAACGTTATACCAGTCCACAGTATCACTCAAAATGAAATGCCTACTCTTTCTCAGCCGGACATTGTTGAACGCTATAGGAAAGCAGTTCGAGAACGCGGCGTAAGACTTTGTTATGTACGCATGTACGAGACAGCCTCGCACAGTATCGTTGACGAAAACTGTGATTACGTCCGTCGCATAGCTAAAGCGATAGAAAAAGATGGTTACGTTCTGGGGAAGTCCAACCCTATTCCTAACGTGAAATTACACACTTGGCAGATGATGCTTGCGGGAGCAGGAATCGCCGCCGGCGTACTACTTGCGGTGACAACGCTTGTTGATCTTTCAGCAAGCTCGTGCCTAGCCTGGCTTGTGCTTGGAATCGCGGTGTGTTCACTGCTTGCTTGGAGCGGTGACTTCGGCAGGAAGATAGCGGCGCTGATAGGAGCTTTGACGTTTCCCACTCTGGGTGCGATACTCGCTTCAAGGGGAACGACACATTTAGGCAAGCACTCTTTAAACATCGTGGCAATTACTGCAGCCAGAGTATTGGCTGCAGCCCTGGTTAGTATCGCCGGAGGTCTGCTGGCAGTTGGACTGCTGAGCTCGCGAACGTTCATGCTTCGCATCGATCAGTTCGCGGGTATCAAAGCGGCACACGTGATTCCTATACTCTGTGTTGCAGCCTGTTTTGCCGGAGGAATTGCATGGCAAAGCGACACATGGACCAACCAAAAGAAGAAACTGGTTGAGTCTTACCGCAATCTGTTGTGCAGCCCAGTTATGATTTGGCAAGCAATTGGCATTGTATTTCTTCTCGTGGTCATAGGTCTTATGGTAGCGAGATCCGGAAACGAAGCGGGCGTAGGGGTGTCAACATTCGAGCTGAAGTTCAGAGCACTGCTTGACCGGATACTTCTCGTCAGGCCGAGAACCAAGGAATTCCTTGTAGGATACCCCGCTTTGATCGCTGGTGTCGTTTGTGCTTTGCACGGTCGAAAACGTTCTGCCGCTGTTCTTATCACTGTTGGCTGCACAGCTCTTGTGTCGGTGGTTAATACTTTCTGCCACATACATACTCCTCTTGCAGTCAGTGCGGTGCGTACTGTGAACGGGCTAATCGTCGGCGGCATCGTTGGAACGGTGGTGTGGTATGTTCTTGGAAAACTGCTCATGGCTTTGGAGCCGCCAGACGAGTGAACACTGGGAGTAAACCAAGACCTCGACAACGGTTCGAAACTAGTCCTAAAGAGCCGCGCGTCTAGTCTCGGCGATCCAGAAGTCGATGACTTCCGGATCCGTAGAATCGCAAATTGGGCTCCCGTTGGACATAACGAATCTCTGAGGACCTGCGGCGTACACCTGGCGTTTAATCTCGTCCGCGATCTTCTGTCGATCCCCTCTGAGCAACAGATAGGAATCAAAATTGCCGAAGAGGCATATGTCGGGACCGAGAACACGCCGCACGTCAGCGATATCGATTTCGACACCCTTGATTCGTTCTTCCGGAAGCAGTGCATCGTATCCAAGACGAGACATGGTATCTAAAAAAGGCAGTATGTTGCCGGTGTTGTAGATAATCGACTTCAGTCCGACTTTGTGGAGTTCATCCGAAGCCATCTTGTGAAAAGGTGCCACATAGTCGCGATAAGCTTGCGGCGAAATGATATCGGCAGAAGCCCAGCTGTCGCACATCAAGCCGGCGTCAAAACCGTCGGCAGCCAAGCGCTCACATTGTTCCGGAACAACAGCCATTGTTTGCTCCATAATGTAGGTGCACAAGCGAGGGTTTTCATGCAGCAGCACCAAAGTCGGTTCAAAGCCCAGTGTATAGGCAAGATCTGCAAAGACGCAGTGCACACCACCAACTAAGAACTTATCGGGGAACTGTTCACGGAATTTGCGGTTCGGCACGCGTCTTGTCTGCTTTTCAAAGAGATGGCGATGAGTCTGCCGCAGCCACTCATCAGCTTCCTCCTTGGAACGCGGCGGTTCCGTGTGACTCCCTTGGTTACTGATCCGCGCCTCACCCATCCGCCTTTTAGGAAGAAGCCAATGGCCTTCTTTGTGAAAAACGAACTCCTCGCCGCTACTCTCATCCACGAAGTACACGTGGAAACCGTCCTCGCGCACGTACTTTTTGCCAGCCAAAGCTTGAGAGGAAGAGTGAGTTAGAAAAACCCAGTCTACGTCGTGGCGCTCCGCCACTGCGCGCACTACAGCCATCGTCATATCGCCCGGACCGTGTAGCACTTCCCAAAGGGGCAAACCGGTGAGCTTCCATACGTATTCTGCGCCCCAAAACAGAGGAGCAACCGGGATAAAGTCGGTTTCCCGTCCCTCGAGTACTGCGTGGATGCGTTCGCGCGACGTCATAAGGTACTCCTTACTCGAGCCGTCTGATTATACCTTCTGGACACACAATGAGTTAGGAACTTACCGCGCAGCGGATGTCGAGATTCTCAAGACAACCAACGGCTTGCCAGTGGAATTGCGGTTATAGATGCTTGACATCAGGCAGCAGCTTTTTGAGCGAGGCGATCTCGTCGCGCAGCTCAGCAGCCCGTTCGAAATCCAAGGCTTTGGCAGCTTTTTTCATTTCGCGTTCCAGCCGGGATATGTGCTCAAGTAACTCGTCCAAGGAGAGCGGATCGGCTGATCCGAGGCGCAGACTTTCTTGCTTATCTGTAGAAGCAGTAGGAACCAACGATTCTCTGATACCCTTGCGTACAGTCTGCGGAGTTATCCCGTGCTTCTCGTTATATTCCAGCTGAATCCGACGCCGCCGGTTAGTCTCTTCAATTGCCCGACGCATTGAATCGGTCACATTGTCCGCGTACATGATCACCTTTCCGGACACATTGCGAGCAGCTCTACCCATAGTCTGGATGAGCGACGTCTCCGAACGCAGAAAACCTTCCTTGTCCGCATCGAGAATGGCTACCAGCGACACCTCAGGTAAGTCCAGGCCTTCCCTGAGCAAGTTGATACCAACGATCACATCGTGAACGCCCAACCGAAGATCCCGAAGAATCTCGCTGCGTTCAAGTGTATTGATCTCACTGTGCAAGTAGTGAACCTTCAACCCCAAGTCGAGAAGATATTCGCTGAGGTCTTCCGCCATTTTCTTTGTCAGAGTGGTTACCAACACTCGCTCGCCGCGCTCTGCGCGCTTTCTGATTTCCGCAATCAGGTCGTCTATCTGGCCCTGAGTAGGCCGCACTTCGACCTCAGGATCAACCAGACCGGTAGGTCGAATAAGCTGCTCGACGACCTGCTCGCTGTGTTCAAGTTCCCAAGGTCCAGGCGTAGCCGATACAAAGATGGCTTGGTTGATGAGTCGTTCAAACTCTTCGAATTTTAGCGGACGGTTGTCGAGCGCCGACGGTAGGCGGAAGCCATATTCGACGAGCGTCTCCTTGCGGGATCTATCCCCCGCGTACATACCGTGAAGCTGAGGGATAGTCTGATGGCTCTCATCTATGAAGACCAAGAAGTCCTCCGGGAAATACTCAATCAGGGTATGTGGCGGACTGCCCGGAGGTCTACCGTCAAGTATGCGCGAGTAGTTCTCTATACCATTGCAATAACCCAACTCGCGCATCATCTCCATATCAAAGCGGGTTCTCTGCTCTATCCGCTGAGCTTCGAGATATCGACCTTGGGATTGGAAGAACCGTATTCTTTCCTCGAGTTCACGCTCAATCTCTTCTAGAGCGCGCTCCATTTTGTCGGCAGGGGTAACATAATGGCTGGCGGGGAAGATGGTAACGGAATCCATATTCGCCAGGACTTCACCAGTCAAGGGATCTATCGTTGTGATCCGCTCGACTTCATCGCCGAAAAACGAAATACGCGTGATAACTTCCTCGTCTACCGGTTGGATTTCCAATACATCTCCGCGCACGCGGAACGTTCCCCTTCCGAGGGCAATATCGTTGCGAGTGAACTGCATGTCAATCAGACGCCGCAGCACGTCATCTCGCTCATAAATGCCGCCTACATGAAGCCTAAGAATCGTGCGGCTGTAATCCTCCTTGGAACCTATGCCGTAGATACACGAAACACTTGCAACGACTATGACGTCGCGCCGTTCAAGCACAGCCTGAGTGGCCGAATGTCGCAACCGGTCAATCTCATCGTTTATCGAAGAGTCTTTCTCGATATAGGTATCTGTCTGCGGTATGTACGCTTCGGGAAGATAATAGTCGTAGTAACTTACGAAATACTCTACTGCATTCTCAGGGAAAAACTCTCGGAATTCCGAGCAAAGCTGCGCGGCGAGGGTTTTGTTGTGAGCAATAACAAGGGTCGGACGCTGCACCGCTTCGATGACATTTGCCATCGTAAAGGTCTTTCCAGAACCAGTAACCCCCAACAGGGTCTGGTACCGATAGCCGGCTCGGAGACCCTCAACCAGCTTCTCGATAGCTTGCGGCTGATCACCTGTAGGCTTGTAGTCTGATTTAAGAACGAATCTTGCCATCTCTGTGTGCCACTGAGAGCTGACGACACAACAATCAAAACAAAACGGAGAAGTTGAAAAGCAGTGAATCCTATAAATCTGGTATAACCATGATACTTGGCGCCTTTTACCGGGTCAATGGGGTTGAAATCTCAATAGAGCAAGAACGCTAGCTAAGAGAACTTGCTAAGTTCATTCTTTGGATAAGATCGTCCAGCAGCAAACCAGAGTCTAGGAATTGACATCCGAGCAACCATGACCACGGGCTGCGGTGCCTAGATGGGACCGACCTCAAGACTCTCGCTATCGCCGACGGCGTTCCTGAGCCATCGAGCAGGTTTAGCGTCAGGTTCACTATCGAGCCCGGATTCAGGCATTCCTCAGCAGCAATGCACACGCCGCTGAAACCTATGTTTTCGGTTTCGCCATACTTCACAACTGTCGCGGTTTCTGGTGCAATGCCCTGAATCGAAACGGTGTAACACACTGGAACGTGGATAGAGAACCTTTCGTGCTGCCTTCGTTGCACGCGACATATCAACATTGGCTTGCAAAGTATCAGCTGCACCAATGCACCTGTGAAACGACAATCCAATATACGAGACGCGAACGTGTAATATCCCCCCTGAGCAGCAAAGCCAACTCTGACATAGTTGCTCTCTATTTCTGTAAACTCGGCTTTGCATGTATTAGCCAGCGAAATTGTTACTGTCTGATCGTCTGAATCGAGAATCCTACCCTGCATTTGAACGGCACGGCCACAATTTGAGAATTCGACAGCCACGCTTCGTCCCCGGCAAAACAGAACGCTACCGTCAGAAATCTCCAATTTCGAAGTGCGCACGTATTTATCCACGAGATTCTTGACAAGCAAGG
>JARYME010000023.1 GCA_029907315.1 Armatimonadota bacterium
CGCAGTTGGTTCAAGCCCAACGACCTGCGCGAAGCAGTCTTCGCCTATCTGGAACGACCAGGCAAGCGTCTCAGACCAGCAGTGCTGATGTGGTCGTGCGGGGCTGTCGGAGGAAACGAGGATTCGGTTTTGCCGGCGGCTGCTGCGGTTGAGGTGTTCCACACGTGGACGCTCGTCCATGACGACTTGATAGACAACGACGACCTACGAAGGGGCGGTCCGACAATTCACAAACTAGGTGAAACCATCGCTGCCCAGAGAATGGGCTTCAATGCGCAGAACAGTAAGGATTATGGGCGCGACCTTGCCGTACTGACAGGCGATTCACAACACGGCTTTACGATAAGTCTGCTGTGCGAGTGTGCCCGTTCTAGCGCGATTGACCCATACGTTGTGCTCGACGTCATATACCACTTGGAATCCTACGTAGTCAACACGCTTTTAGAGGGCGAGATACTCGATGTGCAATACTCGTTCAGAGCAATCGAAGAACTCACCGAGCAGGACATAATGCGGATGCTCTGGATGAAGACAGGCGCGCTGTACGAGTTCGCCGCCAGAACCGGGGCGATGCTCGGCCTCAACACGCGCAGCAGTGAACACCCTTGGGTTGCATCCCTCTCTAGATTCGCAAGCAGCTGCGGAACGGCATTTCAGCTTCAAGATGATATTCTGGGAATTGTGGGCAGCGAATCGCAGCTAGGAAAGCCCGTCGGCTCAGACATAAGAGAAGGCAAGAAGACGATTATCGTTCTGCAGGCGCTTAAGAATGCGTCGGAAGAAGAGCAGCGGTTTCTGAAATCTGTCCTTGGAAACTCGAATGCGTCAGGCGAAGAGGTGAAAAAAGCAGCCGATATCATGGTTCAGGTTGGGGCTGTCGAGGAAACAGCAAGAATGGCACGGCAGTATATCGACACTGCGATGAAAGAACTGGAGGCTCTGCCAGACTCTCGCTACAAACAGCTTCTTGCCGCCTGGGCGCAGTATATGATCGAGCGGGAGTTCTGAAAGAGCTTCAGCCGACATTGGCCTACCGATATCCGCAAGACGTGAAAAGACCTTGCATAGTAGGATTTGGAATAGCCTGCCTAGATTACTTGTATCTGGCGCCCAAAGCTCAACCAGGCGGATTTGCACCCATACTCGACTACAAGGTCGAGGGTGGAGGGCTTACAGGAACTGCTCTAGTTGCGGCGTCGCGGCTGGGTGCTGAGACGATAATGCTCGGCCGAATTGGGGACGACGACACCGGCGAACAAATCGTAAAAGGTCTGCAAGCCGAAGGGGTCGACACTTCCAATCTCATTCGTGTACCCGGAGCCGCAAGCTACTTCTCCATCGTTCATGTGGACGCCGAAACTGCTGAGCGCACAATCTACGGCCGCGAAGAAAAAAACATCGACTGCCCCACGGACTTAATCCCACTAGACGTGATATCCCAAGGCGACATACTTGTCCTTGATCCCCACTGGCCAGAAGGCGCTCTCACCGTCGCACGAAAGGCTCGCGAGCTCGGTATTCCAATCGTTCTTGACTCCAGTCTTAAGCCCAGCCACATGGCGGTAGTTGCAGCAAGCGATTATGCTGTGGTCTCGCGCCGTGCCGCGCTGAAGTTCGCAGGAACTGAGGACTGTCTCGAAGCAGCTCGAAAACTGCGGTCGTTCGGTCCGCACACTGTCGTGATTACCTGCGGCTCCGAGGGTTCATACTATGCAGATGAGAACGAAGAAGGATACGTTCCAGCGTTTGAGGTGCGAGCCGTTGACACAACGGGGGCAGGTGACGTGTTCCACGGAGCATTTGCTTTTGCCGCCGCGCAGGGGTGGAACCTGCGCGATGTTATTATTTTCGCCTCAGCAGTGGCAGCGATCAAGTGTACAAAACTTGGAGGCCGAGCAGGCATACCAGATTTGGATCAGACCCTACTGTTCCTTAAAGAACATGGCGTACAACTGCCGCTCTGAGCCGCGATTGACAGCCCCGAAAGCTCAATGTTAGACTCTGGTTCGAAAATGGACTGGAGGTTGGTGTAATGGCACATCGTATTACGCTGATACCAGGGGACGGCACAGGACCAGAGATTGCCGAGGCTGCTCGCCGCGCCATTGAGGCGACGGGCGTTCAGATAGAATGGGAAGTGATGCATGCCGGCATAGACGTGATGGAAAAGTACGGCACACCTCTGCCGGACGAGGTTCTGGAGAGTATTAGGCGGAACAAAGTTGCGCTGAAGGGACCGATTACAACACCCATCGGAGAAGGATTTCGAAGCGTCAACGTTGCGCTCCGGAAGGCGCTGGACCTCTACGCGTGCATACGACCCTGCAAGTACTACCCGGGCATCAGGTCCAAGTATACCGACGTGGACCTCGTCGTTGTAAGGGAAAATACGGAGGATTTGTACGCTGGTGTCGAGTGGGACGTCGGAACGCCGGAAGCCAAGCGCATAATCGAGATGAGCGAAGGTAAGATCAGGGAAGACTCGGCGATTTCGATCAAACCTATCTCGATAACCGGCAGCAGAAGGATCGTCAAACTCGCTTTCGACTATGCAATCGCCAACGGTCGCAAGACCGTGACTGCCGTGTGCAAAGCCAATATTATGAAGTTCACAGACGGGCTATTCTACCGAGTGGCACGGCAGGTCGCGAAAGCTTACGGCGCACAATTCGAGCCCGGCACTCCGGAACCCGAATGTCCCGATCCGGAGCTGCAAGCAGAGTCGGGGCGCGGTGCACACCTAGTTTATAACGAGAGACTCGTGGATAACATGTGTATGCAGTTGGTGCAAAAACCGGAGCTCTACGACGTAATAGTGCTTCCGAACCTTTATGGAGACATTATCTCAGACCTCTGCGCCGGACTCGTTGGAGGGCTGGGCGTCGCACCCGGCGCCAACATAGGCACCGAAGCCGCGGTCTTCGAGCCTACTCACGGCAGTGCACCCAAGTATAAAGGCCAGAACAAGGTTAACCCCATCGCCATGATACTCTCAGGTGTGCTTATGCTTAGGCATATCGGGAAAAATGAGGCGGCGGACAAGCTTGAACGCGCAGTTGCAAAAGTCATCGCAGAAGGCAAGTCCGTAACATACGACATGAAGCCGACCAGGGATGACCCGACTGCCGTTGGCACAAGCGAAGTGGCCGACGCGATAATAGAGGCAATGAAGTGAATCAAGACGGAAACAAAACAGCAAATGCCCACTACGATGCAAAGCTCCTTTCCAGACGCCGCCGACTAGTGCAGTGGGTGCTCGCCCCGATCACCATAATCGTGATCGCTTTGGGTTGGAGATATCCACTGTTGGGATTCGCTGTGCCTATAGTCATGCTCACAGGCATTGCCGGAGCGTTCATAAACGGTCGATACGTGTGTGGACACCTGTGCCCACGAGGAGCGTTTTTCGACCGAATTATCGCGCCGCTGAGTCCCGGCAGACCCATCCCGGCATTCCTGCGAACGAAGCCGCTACGGTGGACGCTGGTCGTTCTTCTAATGGGTTTTATGACCTACCAAATAGCGCAAAATCCCGGGGACGTTTACCATTGGGGCAGGGTGTTTTGGTTGATGTGCGTAATAACGACAGGTGCAGGTGTGCTGCTTGCCGTCATCAACCAGCGGACCTGGTGTGCACTTTGCCCAATAGGAACAATTCAGGCAGCAATCGGGGGTAGCAAGGGGGAACTCCTGATAGACCCCGAGACCTGCCGTGAATGCGGGGCCTGCGAGAAGGTATGCCCGATCAACATCCCCATCGTAAAGCATAAAGCCGAGGGGGTGGTTAGAGAACCGGACTGCCTTAGATGCCCAGAGTGTATAAGAGTTTGTCCTGTGGGTGCACTTCGGTGGCCCGATTCTGACAAGCAGTTTGCTGCCCAGGAGAAAAACAAATGATCCGACTGAAGTATGTAGCTCTAACAACCGCACTTCTTATCGCCGCGCTCACCGCCACGCTAGCCGAGCCGCCCAGGCACGACTTCCCGCCTGTTGGCTGCTGGCAGGTGTTGTGCGGAGATTTCCACATGCATACGATCAACTCCGACGGCAAACTTACGACCCGCGAACGCGTCGAGGAATCGTACAACCTCGGCTATGACGTGATAGCGATAACCGATCACGGAAAGCCCGGGTCATACAGGGTGGCAAAATACGTCGCGGAGCCGCTGGGGCTCCTAGTGCTACCCGGCTTCGAAACGGGAGTGCTGGGCAAGGAACACTACGTGGCGCTGGGCGTTCCCGCAACGTTCAAACCGCGTGATCCGCACAAGTTGTCCGAAAAACCCGGCGACAAAACAGTTTATTATCGAGATGAAATGCTGGCGATAGCGGAGGCGGGAGGTATTCTTTTCCAAGCGCATCCGCCAAACGAGTGGCGCGATCCCACAGATTGGGGAGTCAGAGAAGGAATCATTGTAGGCGTTGAGATACAAAACGGGTACGGAAAAGTTGAAGAAGGCTCCGGACCTTTGGGCGGCGTCCACTGCTACCCGCATTCGTTCGACTGGGCGCTAAAGCACAACTTGGCATTGTTTGCAAACACCGACATACATCCTGCGCGCAAGCAGGGTCAGCAGCCGGTTACCCTGGTATTCGTCGCCGAGCGCACACCTGCCGGCGTGATGGATGCAATACGTGCTCGGCGAACCGTGGCGTGGTTCAACAACGTAGTCTGCGGGCGAGAAGAGCTTCTGACCAAGCTTGTAGAAGCCTGTGTATTGGTCAAGCCCTCCGGATCCACGCAGCTTGCCTTTGAGAACCGAAGTCCCATTGCGTTCCGAGTGGCCCTGGCAGGTAGCACCGTCGAAGTGCCGCCATATGGGAACGCAGTGTGCGAATGGACCGGCGGAAACAGCGCAACGCTTAAGTGGCTAAATGTGTGGACAAGCCCCACAAGCAATTTGGAAACTGAGATCAAAATCGGCGAACTTGCGGCGGCAGCAACTTCAAAGTAAGCAAGCCCCACATTCAACAAGATCAAAGATGAGGTGACAACGGGCAATGATTAGAAAGTATTACTCGAGGTTTGTTTGCATTCTTGCCGTTTTGGCAATCGTTGCGGGCACTGCGGCGTTTGGTCAGTCGCAGCGCTTCGATTTTCCCAAAGTCGGCAACTATTACGTCCTGCGCGGCGATTTTCACATGCACACAATCAACTCAGACGGCAGCTTTACTACACGCGATCGCGTCGAGGAGTCTAAGGAACTCGGTTACGATGTTATCGCTATAACAGACCACGGTCGGACAAGGGCATACCGAGTAGCGAAATATTTGGGTGACCAACTCGGACTGATAGTAATCCGCGGTCACGAAACAGGGATGAACAAGGGCGAACACTACGTGGTTCTGGGTGTGGATTCGACATATACGCCGATCGATTCCCACCGGTGGGCAAGAAACAGAGGCGAGGAAACAATCTTCTACCAAGACGCGATGAAAGACGTGGCAAAACACGGCGGTATCATCATCTGGGCACATCCGCACACTGGTCTTAACGAATGCACGATTTGGGGTGCCGAACAGGGAATTATAGTAGGAGTTGAGCTGAAAAACGACGTCGTGGGTGAAGGTTGGAACACGGAAAAGAGCCATGGGACGAGTTGGTACCCGTCGGCAGTCGACTGGGCACTCAAGTACAATTGGGCGATGCTTGCCTGCACCGATGCTCACGGAAAGCGCAAGCAGAACCCGGCGGTAACGCTTGTGTTTGCGAAAGAACGCAGCGAGCAAGGCGTATTGGAAGCTATACGGGCTCGCAGAACTATTGCCTGGTTCGATGGCATGCTGTGGGGCCGCAAGGAGCTTTTGTCAGAACTGATGAGCGCGATGGTAAAAGCAGAGCGAACCCCCAACGGCAAGCTTGTGCTGAAAAACCTGGGTCCCGTCGACCTGGACGGCGAAGTGCAAGGCGCAACTGGAAAGGTCTTTGACTTGAAACCTTACGGCGAAACTGTTGTCGACCCGCCGGACAAGACCCTTACAATACGGTGGCTGAACGTGTGGTACGGCCTGAAGGAGAACTTGACGAGGGTTTACTAGTCTTCGCGACGCTCAAAACTACGTCCTCAGCCCTGTGACGCCCGCACTGGAAGCCAGCCACTTGGTGGGCCACGGGAGAGAATTATGACTGGTGAAAAGGATCAGTCGTCTTACAAGACCAGAACCTTCGCACTGTTAGCGTGCTTACTTGTCCTGATAGTAAGCCTCCCGCTGCACCGCTTGGAACTAGCCGAATAAAACCACGCAGTAGAATTCTGCCGACGCCATCTGCGGAAAATCGGCGAATCCCGCTTCTTCGAAATCTACAGGTAGCAACTATTTATGATGCGCAGCAGCCCAGATTGACAACATTATACTTTCAGACCCGGCATGCAACTCTTGGCATCTGCCGGGTCTGACGGGCTTAATCTATATCCACCACCCTGCCAGTGGCGGCACTCTCGTGCACTGCTGCAGCTATCTTGGTAACTTCCAAACCCTCTTCGCCCGACGGATATTTGCCCTTCAGATCTTCAAGAGTAGCACCCTGCTGAAGAGCCAATATGTTGTATGCAAAGTCCTCAATCGACTCGATACCGTATCCTTTGTAGACGACACGACCCTGCTTATCCGTTGATTCGCGAATAAAGCTGTTGTTATAGGTTCTCATTCCCTCGCCCGCGATGCAGGAGCGCGATCCTCGATATTGAGTATCTATCTCCCATACGCCCTTTGTGCCTACGAGTCTGATGTCCTGGTTAACGATTGCTTCGAACTCGCGCGGGAGTATCCAACTTAGGTCGAAACTAACGACTGCACCGTTTTTGAACTCCACCATCGCACTTATCGAGTCGTAAGTGTCGATACCGTAGTCGTTCTTTAACGTCTCCTTCCTGCCGACAGCGTATACTCGCTTGCCCGTTGTTTTCATCGTCCAACAGACAAGATCAAAGAAGTGAACTCCCAGGAACCATCCCGGGCTTGAAGAAGGCGCCCAATGCGGAAACCATTCCACAGGAACCTCAATGCGATCCTCCATGCAAACTTGCCCGTAGAGGATCTTGCCCAATTCGCCGGACGACACGCGGCGCTCCATGGCGATGTGTTCCGGGTCGTATCGCTTGTGGAAATCGACCTGCAAAAGCACTTTGGCTTTGCGGGCAGCCTCGACCATCTCTTGGCAGCCTTCCACAGTGGTATCGAGGGGCTTCTCACACAACACATGCTTGCCAGCCTCACAAGCGGCGAGCACCACCGGTTTATGAAGGTGATCCGGAGTAACGACCGTGATGCCGTCGAGATCCTCTTTAGCCAGCATCTCGTTGTAGTCCGCATATACCGGGCAGCCGTAAGTTTTCCGCACCCACTCGGCTCTCTCGGGGTTGATCTCTGCGACGGCCGCCAGCTCTGCTACACCGATGCGCGAAAGCTGTGTGAACGTGTTTAGGTGGTTGACGCCGAATATTCCGGCACCCACTACACCGATCCTGATGGGCATTGCGACCTTACCTCCTTGTTCTTCAGCTTGAGCATTTTACGACTAACGACCAGACAAGTGCAACGATGCCAACCGGAATTATACTATCGTGCTCATTGCCATTTGATCTCGAGGGTAACCGACTCAGGCTTATTAGAAAACCGCACGGCCAACGTCTGGGCGTCTTCCTCGACCAAACATTCGGCCGGTGAAACCTCAGCAGGCCGCCGTCCGTTCTTGGCTACACGCACGATTCCTTTTGTCCCTTCAGGACCCGACACCCTGAAACGGCTATAATCCGCTGTTTCTGTCTTTTCTTCGAGCCTGTACGCACAATGCAGCAACCTAGGCTCACCCGCAAGCTGGTTCGTTACATCGCGGTAGAATGCGCACCTCTGCGGACCGACCACAGGATCCTTCACGACAGGCAGGTTGGGGTCCAGAATATCGACGTACCAACCCTCGAGCCGTTTTTCGTCTTCAAAGGTTCGAACGGCAACGTAAGGTCCCCTGCGGACAGCCATATGCCGTTGCTCGCGATATCTCATGCCGGCTTTACCACAAGCATAAGCTGTGATCCTGCGTAGGATATCCGCCGCCTCCTTCGACGATGCGAAATAGGACGGTGCAATTCCCACATGGATCAAACTGCCTTTGCCGCAGGGATGCTCAACCACCGCACAGTCGTCTCCCGGACCGGAATACAGCTGTCCTTGTAGAAGTTTGTCCGAGCAAAGCGAAACGAGCGTAAGGGGAAATTGCGAGGGAACTTCGAACCAGCCCTTGGGCTCGAACAAAGGTTTACCGCGGATGCTGAACTGCGGAGTCTGTGGGTCGATGCTTACCTCAACAACGAACTGATTCTCCATCTCTACTTCCAAAATGGGCTTCGAATCCGACGAA
This sequence comes from Armatimonadota bacterium, assembly GCA_029907315.1. Classification (GTDB taxonomy): domain Bacteria; phylum Armatimonadota; class UBA5829; order UBA5829; family UBA5829; genus CALJES01. Next base: position 8,360 of record JARYME010000023.1, read on the forward strand.
ACAGGGAACCTGTAAACCCAGAATGCGTCGCCATCGGCAAAGCGCACCCGGCCGTTGAAAAAGCTCCCGCCGTCTTGAGCGAGGTATTCCTTTTCCTGTTCGCTCCCAGCTTTGAAGAAAGCTTTAACGACGCCGTCGACAACAAGCCTCACCCAGGAAACCGCAGCGCCCCAGCCGTCCTCGGGAAATGCATCTCGAAACCTGACGTATATCGCATCGCCGCTGTCGATCTGCTCAGCAAATCTTGTGAGGTCGTAGCGATAGACTCTACGGTTTCTTGCGTCCCTGACCGCCTTCTTTTCACGATCAATCTCCTCATAAACACCCGGACCTATGTGTGAAACGAGCCTACACCGTGCCCCCAGCCGGGCATACAGGTCTGCCTGCGGCGAGTCGTATCCCCGCTTCTTCCACCACTCCGGCAGGTTGTTGTAAGCATCAGTCCCCCCGAAAAAGACCAGCACACCACCCTGTTTAACCCAGTCGGCAAGGGCCTGGTTGTACTCCGGCTTCATAGGTTTCATTATGTCGTACGAGAGGAGAATCACCTTGTAAGGGTCAAGGTAACCCCTCTCTGGCGTTCGCTCCAGTTGAGCTACCTGAACGGGTATCCCCCTGTAAACCAAAGGTAGGGTAAGCCCGTAGAAGCAGTCGTAGTTGCTCATATGAGGCGAACCACGCTGCCAACCCATAGAGTCTGCTACAAATACGGCAATGCCCTGCGTGCCTGTGTCCCACCGTGCGTCCTTGTGGTTGTGCATGTCCTGAAGCGCGTTTACAATGGAACCTATCTCCGTGCTAAACTCATCCGGAACGCGCCCATAGATGCGGGTTGGCCAAGGCATAACCTCATAGGCGTCGACCTCAGGAAACATAAGCGAAGCGACGAGGGTTTTGTGATAGTTGTCCCGATAGTCCTCCATAGTGCGGTCGGGATTGTCCTCAAGAGGGTCCATTAGAAACCACAACCGCTTGCCCGATCCTCGCACAAGGTTATACAAACTCGAGTACTCGAGAAAACCGTTTTCGAATGTGCGCTCAGCCATCACGCCTTCATATCGACACGCAGAGCGAGCCGTGCCAGTCCATACCTGCCCAATAATTTCCTGAAGGTTCGGTAGAGCAAAGCACTGGTAGTGTGGGTAAACAATCCCCCAGCCGTAGTAGTTCACAGCCGAATGACACGCCACCATACGACGAACCCGCGGGTTTTGTTTCTCCGCGGCATCCATGATGGCTTTCACCATATCGTACTCCATCTTTGCCTTGAGCCGCTCGGATTTCCATCGGGCCTGAACCGAGCTAGCTGGATCCAACCAGGGCTCGCCGTAGTACTCTCGCCAAGCCTGCTTAAACGACTCGGAATATCCAGCGGATGCGAAGAACTCAGGCTCCTCCGGAATTACCGCAGACGTGCCGTTGGCAATAGCATTCGTAAAGTAGTCGAGCGCCGCTTTTATCCTGTTCGGAGTGGGAACCATATAGTACGAACCCGGACCGCACGTGAGCAAAGTTCCGTCGGCCGTGGTTTGTACCTCGCCGCGGTGCTCCTCGACATACTCCTCACCTGTTCTAAAGCCATACATCGTTTGGACCACGTAGCCCTTGTCCTTCCAGCTCTGTATGCGTTCTTTGATGTCGGAGTAGACAATTACGGCGTCCGTGCGGATGTCATTGTCGAGACGGTATTCGGTAGGAGTCTGGAAAGAAGTGTAGGGCTGCATCGTCTTATAATCACCAGTGGACGCCTCTGAGGCGGCCAACAAGCACACTAACACCAAAGCGAGACATGAGATCATTTCTGCCGTCACCTCCGGTGCATGTTACGAGCAAGAGCACACACTTCGCAAGGAGAACTGCTCAGGCGCGTCAGTGCAGAACCCAGGGGCGCTTGAATTCGTCATTTGAATTGACACCAGCCTCGTGCGTGATATAATTTAAGCAGCCGGGTGGTGCTATCCCGGCAGTTTTTGTTACGACCAACGGCATGAAAAACTATAAAGCGTCTATTTTAGTCCTGCTTATTGCAGCCTTCTTCGCCGCCGGCTGGGCAGCAAGAATTGCATCTATAGCGCAAGAACGAGCAGCCATTCGGCAGTTCGGCGCTTCTCCCGTACGGGCGCCTGGAGTTCCGATAGCCGCAACGCGCCTGGACAGCGCAGCGGATATCGACCTCGGCCCTTTGGAGGTAATGCTCACCGTACTGCGAAGCGTACGGGAGCACTTCGTAGACCCCATAAAACCGAGCGACGAAGGACGGATGGCCCGTGAGGCGCTGCGGGCAATGTTGGCTTCCCTGGATGATCCCAATACGCGTTTTCTGGACCCCGACCAAATGAAGCTTGTGGGCGAAGCCCTCAACGGGCAGTATCACGGTATAGGTGCATTTCTAGCCATTAAGAAGATAAAGGTGGGCAACATCCAGGAAGAGCACTTGGTAGTAATAACACCCATCGACAACGGCCCCGCAGCCAAAGCCGGACTTAGACCTGGCGACGATATCGTAGCAATCGATGGCCGAGATGTTCTTCCGCTTGATCCATTCCAGCGAGCAAGTGAGGTTATCAAAGAAGAGCGGAAGAAGGCTGTCGACAAGGACGTAATAAGAAAGCACATCGAGTCGGAAACGAAGCGAATAGAAGAAGGTATCCCCATACTGAAGGCTGAGCGCACGCTGATAAGTGAGGACGACAAGGAGTTCGAACTCACCGTTGTCAGAAAAGGCACACCGAAACCGATCAAGGTCAGAATTAAGACCCAAGCTTTCAGTGTTGACCCGGTCTCGTGGAAGTTGATCAACAACGATAGATTCGCCTGCATTAGAATAAGCTGTTTCACCGACCGCACTGCTGACGAGCTTGAAGGAGCAGTGCGCGACCTGAAATCCAAGGGTGTTAAGGGGGTTATCCTAGACCTGCGGAATACTGCGGCCGGCAGTTTGGAAACCGTGCTGTCTGCAGCCAAAGTCTTCATACCCGGCAGGGTCTTTGCGGTGGAGCACAAGTCGCGCAATCGTAAGCTGCCCATCAGGGTGGAGCAGTGTTCCGAAGATCGTGTTTGGAGCGGTCCGCTTGTGGTTCTAGTAAATTCTGGAACTGCTCGGATGGCGGAGGTTCTTGCCGCGGCGCTGAAGGATAACCTGTCCACAAAGTTGGTGGGGGAATCTTCGTATGGGGATCCGTCCGCGGTGACGCTCGTAGAACTTCGAGATGGCTCCGGCATAACAATGACGACCGGTAGGTTGGTCCCGCTCAGGAGCCCGGACATCTACGGAAAAGGCCTTTCTCCCGATGTACCGGTAGCTTCGGACGGGACGCAAGACAAACAACTGAACGAAGCCGTCGAGCTCCTGCAGTCGCTCGCGGCTAAGACCATGCAGGCGCGGGCTGGGAAATAGATATGAAGCGGATAAGTATTGACAAGTTAGTACCGGCGCTCTTTCTGGTGTTCTCGGCATTTGTCGTGGGTTTTCTCAGCCCAGATGTTTTGGCAAGCCGCGGCGACCTGCGCAAAGTCACAGCCAGTCTTCAGCTGCTACCCCAGCGGCTGGAAGGCCTCCTCGTACAGGCTCAAGATCAAGATAAGGAACAAAGTGAGCCTCTGCCTGTCATCGAGACATATTCGGCGGTACTTGAGCGGCTGAAAGCCGACTATTACGGTAGCGTAGATGAACGCAAGCTCACTTACAGCGCGATTCGCGGAATGCTGAGTGCGCTGGACGATCCTTTCACCCGCTTCCTCGACCCAGAAGAGTACAAGAGTATGCGGGAAGAAAACGAGGGAAATTTCACCGGTATAGGAGCCCAGCTGGATACAAATAAGAACGGCGAGGTATACGTTAAGGAACCGTTACCTGATACGCCCGCAATGCGGGCCGGCGTGAAAGCCAACGATGTAATCGTTAGCGTAGACGACAAGCCGATAAAGAATCTCGACATCGAGCAGGTCGTAAAAATGATCCGCGGACCGGCCGGGACGAAAGTCAAGTTGGGACTTAGGCGTGCAGGGGTGCCGAAAATCATCTATAAGGTCATAACGCGCCAGGTCGTGCAGTTCCGCATGGTCAAGTCCCAGATGTTGGACGAGAAAAACGGCATTGGCTACATCCGCCTATATCAGTTCAACGAACAGTGCGACGCACAGTTCGACCAAGCCTTGACGCAGCTTGAGAAACACAATCTGAAAGGCCTGATATTGGACCTGAGAGGCAACCCTGGGGGACTCCTGCAGGCAGCAGTTGATATCGGAAGCAGATTTATTCCCAGCGGTCCGGTGGTTGTTATCCAGGAGCGCGGCGGGCAAAAGAACCCCATTTACGTAAAAGAAGAGAAGCACAACCACAAGAGATATCCGTTGGTGGTGTTGGTCGACAAGCATAGTGCCAGCGCCTCAGAGATTGTCTCTGGCGCGATCAAGGATACCGGTGTCGGAACTCTTGTGGGAACGAAGACATTCGGAAAGGGACGAGTGCAAACCATAATGCCGCTGCAAGACGGTTCGGCGGTTGCCATCACCACAGCCAAATACCTCACGCCAAGTGGAACCGACATTCACAAGAAGGGTATCGAACCTGATATCAAAGTTGATCCTCCGGACACATTCGAGGTAGGAGACCTCAAGACGGACGTGCAGCTGACGAAGGGCATCCAGGTTTTGAAGGTCCAGATGGGTCTGCTGCCAAAGAGCGTTCTTGACGAGCTGAAGAGGGCCGCACAAGCTGGCTCGACATCCGACACCGCTGTCGGTGCCGCCGGCCGAACCGCAAAGCCCTAGCAAATATCAGCCACCATACCCGTACATGTCCCCAAAAAGAAAAGCCAAACGGAAGAGTTCCGAGTCAAGACTTCTGTTGGCAGTGCTAACAGTCGCCGTAGTTATAGGCGTGGCTGCCGGAAACTACCTCGGAAGGATGAGCACCAACAGCGCGGCACCACCGATCGATGCAACCTCTCCGAGCGGGAAACACGGTAACCAACCCTCCGTCGTCCGAGAAGAACGGTCAGAACACGCTTCGGCCGCAGACCGGCTTCCCGAGCGCCGCGACTTGAAAGCTGAGGCATCGCAGCCCAGTGCTGATACCCACTCGAGTCCAACTGAGAACCCCAACGCCTCCAAACCCGAAGAGCACAGTACACACAGTTCTGCTGCTTTGCTCGAGCCTCGCAAACCAAGAGGCTTAGCGGGCGGCAGAGAACTGGCCCAGAGCAGGAGTTCGAATCTCATCGCACTCACGTTCGACGCGGGAGCTTCGAGCGCTCCAACTGCCAGTTTGTTGGACACTTTGAGATCTGCCGGGTTGCACGTGACGTTCTTCCTAACGGGTAAGTGGTGCGAACGCAACGAAACCCTCGTCAGAAGAATAGCAAACGAGGGCCACGAGATCGCTAATCACACCTACTCACATCCGGACCTGCGCAAGCTGAGCAGTGAAGCGATTCGCGAAGAACTGACAAAAACGGATGAGATAGTAACGCGGATAACGGGACAGCATTGTGCTCCCTACTTTCGGCCGCCCTACGGCTCACGAGACAGACGAGTAATTGAAGCAGCCCGCCAGGCAGGTTTCACCTGCGTTTATTGGTCTGTAGACAGCTGGGACGCGTTCAAGCGTGGCATAACGCCAGACGAAATCAAGACGCGCGTGCTGTCAAAGGCGAAGGCCGGCGATATTGTGCTCATGCACTGCGGAAGTCCCGCCACAGCCGAAGCGCTGCCCGAAATAATCCAGGAGCTGGAATCACGCGGGTTGCGGATAGTGCCTGTCTCAGAGCTGCTTTCTTCGCAGGAATAAAAGGCTATCGTGTCCCCCAACCCAATACGCGCACCCTGAGCTAGGGGCGAACAACCGTCCAATCCTCGGGCGAAGCCACGAGGACCGTATACGCCAGATACTCATCGCCGCTGTAAGGTGGTGGTTTGGGGTCCACAAATTCTATGGACAGCACGCCTGTAGCAATCACATAGTCCCCAATCTGCACACCGTAGCTACTTCCCGGCAGCTTGACCCTCAAACCTCTTGGGGCACTCATACGAGGCGGCAGCTGATTGGCGACGGCAGCTCCGTCGTCGATCACCGCGGTTGCGTTCCACCAGGGCAGCGAGCAGTCCACCCACACAACTCTACCGCACACGCGCACCCTCAGACCGACACTGCACGGACCAACACCGGAAAACAGAGACGGCTGCACAGCCGTGCCGGCCCCTCCGACGCTCTTGCTCGAGATACCAAGCGGCGCAGGAAGCGGCGCGTCACTTGGCACAGAAGTCCAATCATATGCAACCACAGCTGCTTCCAGGTTGTGGTTCACCAGTGAACCCCACACCGTTGCTTTTTCCCCAATCTGCGGAACCCGCCCAGCCGCAGCATCAAACAACACCGCTATGCCCGCAGTCCGATCAGGTTCTTCCAAATACACCTTGTAGTACGAAGCGTCCAGACTTGTTGTAGGTTCGCCAGACACGAACGTAACTGGTTTGCTCTCGAGCACGACGCCAAAGTCGCCGAGTGAGGCTTTGAGAGCGCCTACGCTCATCGAAATCGGCAAGGTCAGCGTCGCGTGATCAACTGCAACCACATGCCATTCGAGCTCCCATCGCTGTCGGATGTCGATAAAGACAGTCACGATCCCGCGTTTCCCAGCAACTGCCGAGACGCTTGCCAGATACCACTTGTTGTCGTCTGTCTGCGGAATGGCGGTCCACCATCTCACAGAAGAGGCGCCCGGGTCAACCCCGCCCTCAGGATCGATACCTACACGAACTCTGGTGTCCCACCGAATTCCGCCTCGATTGAACGCCGCATACCGCACTGAAAAGGTACACCGTTCCCCCGGCGGCCAAATAACTCGCTGGAACACTCCTCCGTTCTTGCAAGCCCAATGCGCAGCCGCACCCAGAAAGAACGAACCGTCGAATGCTTTGATGCCGCCGACCCAAGAACCGGCCGCCGAAGAACCATACGGACCAACTATGCCATCGATCGGATTGTACCCGAATGTCTCATCGCCGGTCGTATACTGAACCCATGGGTAGAGGCTGCGAGCTGAGTCCGTGACGCGTTCGTCAAAACTGCCGTTGAGCAGCATCGGCGAAGGAGGCGGCAGCGTAAAAAACGTGTAGTCCGTAGAGCAAAATCGAGGAGAGCCAATGCCGGCGCTGCCGCAAACTCGGAAGTGATACAGCTTATCACCTTGCAAATCCGTTAGCACTACAGCGTGGCGCTCTACAAGTCTAAGATCCTCAGGCGTTTCCTTACCGTAAGAAGCCGTGGTTCCGTATTCCACTTTCGAAGTGGTCGGCACATTGGTCACCCAACGAATGACCACATCGCCGTTCGCGGTAGGACTTGCACACACCTGTGCGAACTGGATATTGACGTCGGAAAGGCTCGTTGATTGGACACGCTGAGAGTCCTCAGCGTCCGCGGGAAACTGCGAACCTGCCGCAGACCCTAACGCCGCAGCGAAGGCAAGCCATACCACCACCTGCGCGGAAAGTCCTCTCATGGATTACCCCCGGCTGCCGTCCAACCTAAATGCAAAGTGGCACGCACACTCTGCGTGCCACCCGCTGACGAACGAGCCTACCCACCCATCAGTAATCAGGACTATGAGTTTTTCTAACTGCGAATGAGTGCTATGACCCCGGAGGGGCTATCACAGTTATGTCATCCTGCCGCCGTGGCCTCAAATTCGGATGTATCTTGCCTGCCGGATTCCGCCACGTGCTGCAGATGCAAGTCACCGCCACGTATGAGCCGACCGGCGGCGGTTCGATCGTATTGCCCGGTGCTAGATTATCATAGCTGACTCTCAAACCAATATGCCCCGACCCGTCATCACGATTCGCACCATCGTTTATGTAGAAGAACTTGTTGACGGTGTCGACAAATGTCACCTTACCCCAAGTTCTGATCAGAAGTCCTATATTGTTCAGTCCCGTGCCGCCTTCTACGCCAGGCGTATACTGGTTCAGTGCGGCGCCCCCCACATCCTTGTTCGACAAAGCTATCGGAGCGGGACCATCCGCAGCGGCTGATGCGGTCAAGACCGCTAAAGCCATAATGACGCTAGCGACCGTCGCCAGTCTCATTTTCTCACCTCATACTGATTCTCAATCCCAGACCGACTCGTCGTCACACCGACGATCGATGAAGTCTATACTCTATTTGCTTTATACCTCAGAATTGCCCAATTGGCAAGACCTTGCAAGAAAATCATGGGGTGCCCCATTTGCGTGCGCCCGAGGCACCCCACAGACAGCTAACCAAACAGTCTGACCGCTACGGGTTGACCCATTCGAGCTGGTCGAGACCGCCGCCGCCAGTACCCGGCACGCAGCGCATGTGGAGCATACGGATCCGACCGGTTCCGGAAACGTACTTGTTAGTGCAGATTCCGGTCACTACAGCCATTCTGCCGATGTCACTCGGATCGCGCGGCCAGTTCTCAAACCAGTTGAACAACCGCACGCACTTGATTCCGGTCATTCGAGTGTTCGGCGGGTAGTCGGTCTCAGCACTTACGTCGCTCACTGTACCGCTACCGTCATCGATCCAACACCACATGTATCTGTAAGCCGAATCCCAACCGTAACCGACGACTTTTCCAACCACTTTCACCAGCACACCCTCGGTGTTCAACCCGGTAGCAAACACCGCAGGCGGACCAATCTGATCAATGACAGCCGGTGTTCCCTGACCGGCGCCCGGGTTCGGAACATCGCTCAGCCAACCGCCGCCGAAGGACTTCACTGTCACCTCCAGGAACGGAGGCAGCGAAGCAGGCGGGCCGACAGTGGGCATCTCGGTTAACTGGAGTTCGCGAGGCCTGTCCATATAGTTGTTTTGAGCGGTTCCGGTGCTGTCAAGCTGGCCTTTCATGTGAGTAATTGTGTCGCCTATTTGCAGTCCGGGCGGCAGATACTGGGCATTCGATCCAGTGTAGACCTTCAGCCCTGAAACACCGGCTTTCGGATCGCTGGTCTTGTTCATTTGCTCGACCCAGAACCACTTACCGGCGTCGTAGCCCCCGACATCACCCACATCGACGTAGGTCACGACAAGCGGATTCGTCGTGCTGTCGAAAATCGCCGTGCCGTCTGAGGCCCTCTTAATCACACCCAGCTCCGAAGCAATCGGGATCACGTGCACGTCGCCGGGCTTACCGGGTCTGAGAGCACGCGCTCCCGGTTCGTGCTGATCCAAGATGCAATACATGTCGACCCTGTCTCCCTGCTTCGGCAGAGTAATACCGGTGGTAGCCAGGGTATCTACATCGCAGAGAGCCTGATATCCGTCATACGGCAGCTTCACCGTAAAATGCTGATTGGCAGGGTCTACTGACACGACCTCAGCATCAAGCACGCGGTAGAAGCTGTAAAGCACGTTGCCTGTGAAGTAGGTGCCGCGGTCCATGGTTCGCACCGGCAGCTGTGCATTATTATGGGACAGCACAACCGGCGCCTTCGTCGGCGTTACGACACCTGCCGAGTATCCGCTGGCTTTATCGTAGTTGCCTATCACAACAACGCGGTCCAGTTCGACAACGTCTGGATCGCCAGCGCGAACGTTTATCTTGACGCCCATATTGACGTTGAGCATCTTGGTGTCGCCGACGAAGTAGTAGCCGTTGAAGCCCTTCCTATTCTTCGCCGGATCAGCTGCCTGGCGAGTGACCACACCCATCGCGCAGACCGTTCGACCGCCGGGCCGATAACCGCCTATGGACCACTTGTAGACGATCTGGGTCGCCACCAGCGGCCAGACACGCCCGTTTACACCGGTGGTCGTGCCACCCAGCGTCACGCTGATATTGCTCTTGGGCCAGTCGGTCTCACCCAGGTTGTCGGGCCACGTGCCGGTGGCTCCGTGAGCATTCGCGACGTTGAACTCCGCAGGGTATGTTGCACCAGGATACGTCTTGCCCGAGTAGACCTCGTCAGGCTGCTGGGCAGGATAGATCACGTTGTTCGCACCCTCAGTGGCATCAATCACGTAGTTGCCGTCCGCGTCGGTAACGGCTTCCGTCGTCCAGGTGCCATAGGCATCGGTAACGCTGCACTTGACTGTGACGTTGGCGGCCGGGTAGCCCGTGTAGCCTTCAGTTATGCGGCCTGCGATCTTACCCGCCGTGACGTATATCTGCAGCGAACCTTCCTGAACAGGCACCTGCGGATAGTGCACATCGAACATATAAACCTTGACCGTGTGCCAACCCGCAGCGGAACCCCGTGCCACGGTTGCATCGTTCCAGTAGGTGTTTTGATATCCGTTTCGGCTGCGCAGCGTCATAGACCAGCCGCTGTTGGGATCACCCACTGTTCCCCAACCCAGACTCGGACAGTGGATCTTAACTGAGGCAATATCGTTCACCGTCTGCGTGTTGTTTCGGTCCTCAGCCACCACCGTAATGCGTGTCGGCGTATTCCCATCGGCAATGATAGGATTGGACACAGCATTGCCGGGTGCCACTGAACCGGACACGAATACAGGGATGTACTCGCCGGGCCAATAGACCTCCATCCGGCTGGTGGTAGTGTGGGAGGTCGGCACTCCGAGAGGCTCTTCGTACAGGCCGAAGAAAGCCGTAGTAGTGCCGATAATGGTGTTCTGACCACCGGTGATAAGCACGTTACCGGCAGGATCAGCCTTTATAAAGAATGGCCATTTGTTGCCCGAGTAGTTCGTACCTACACCGTAGGTCTTGAACGACGAAGGCGGGTTGTTGTAGGGGTCAATATTTGCGATTTGGTCAAGCGGAAACTTGTAAACTGTCTGATGCGGAACGTCGGTGTCGCGGGGATCAGTATAGTTGTAGTTGTCCGCATTGACCATGCCCGTTATTCGTGAGATCCAAACAGTCCCGTTGTAGATATCAATGCCCGTGGGCCGGCTGTACTGCGGATAGCGTATAGGAGTCGGCTGCCAGGGCGTCATCTGATCCGTATCCCACACAGAGATCTCGCCCTTCTCCGGATATGCACCGTTACCTACGGCTCCCGCGACGTACAGGTAGTTGCCCACAAAGCAACAGCCCAGAAACGTATCGTCTATCGCACCGCCGTACGCAAGTGGTGTTCTGATATCCGGAGGAGCAGGAGTTGCACCCTTACCGTATGCCAACCGGCTGTTGGTCGAAGGCGGTACACTAGGCGCGAAGTATGTTTCTGCGATCCTAAAGGTATCGCCTTTCCCTGTAACAGCGATTCCCCGACCCTGTTGGCAGATCTTGGTGGCAACCTGCACCCACTTCGTGCCGTCCCACCTGAACTGCCAATATCTTGCGTTTGAGCGGTCTTCGATGTAGAGATTGTCGTCTTCATCGAAGTCGAGGCCCCAAGGTGCACTGCCGCCGAAACCCTCGGTCGGCACGGGCAGCATACCCTTGAGCGTGCCGTCGGCGTAGAACTCGTATACTCCCTTAGCTATGCCGCCGGCGTTAGACCAGTTCGAAACGTAGATTCGCCCGTAGAGCTCGCTGTTGGGGTTGCGGTTTATAGTAATGCCGTAGGGTCTCCAACCTTCGGAGGTGCCGTCGGGGTTCACCTTCTCCCATACGGGCACCAACATCTTGTTGTCCGGCGGATCACCAGGACCGTACACTGCCGCCCCAGTAGCACTGACTCGAACTTTATAGTTGCCGGCGCTCGGGACCGGTGATTGGCTTGCCGGATCCCACTGGAGATCGGCGTGCATCCCCTTCGCGCAATGGCTGTCCGGCGCTGTGAACGACCAGGACTTCGCCACCCAGCCGTCCGAAGTCCGGACGATCTCCACTGTAACACTGGCAGCGTCTTTGTTTAGGAGGTAAGTGATCTGGTAGGGACAATCACCCGTCAGACTTACCTCGTACACGCCTATGCCTGCCCAAGACGCACCAGCAGCCAGACAAGCAATGCATAGGACTGCGAAGAACACTTTCCTCATTTCAAGGACTCCCCCCTCTCGACAATAGAAAAGCGAACACCGAATACGGGTTCAGCGATTAATTATTCCCTACGCCTTGCGCAATTAGCAATGGTTTTGTTTCCAGCGGTTTTCGTTCTCAGAGCAAGTTGGTGTTATGAAACAGGGGCGGCACCCTCGGAGCGGCGCTCCGGTCGGCTGCCACCCCTTTTCAAGGGGGACAACGCCCCATAGTTTCGTAGTGGCCGGATCTTTCGTTTTGTTTGTTACGCGTTGTCTAGTTTGTAACCTACTGCGGATTGTAGGCCGGGATGATCATAGCCAAGTTGTCTTTGTAGGTTCGCACCCAATAAGAATTCTTGGCTCTGAGGGTGTCGTCGTCACCCCAACCTTCGTAGGTCATAACCAGCTGGCTTTGTGAAGCGGCATCCCAGTACTGCATGGCACTCTCGACCCATCCGGCTGCTACGGCCTCACCCCAAGTCTTCAGGGTAGTACCGTCGGTGAACCAGATGTTGTCACCAGTTCCTGCGGGACCGTTGGTCGGCGTGTCATGGTTGAACGGGTGACCGATCAGATGCCATCCACCAGCGTTTGCTCCGTCCAGCTGGTTGCCCGGCAGAGAGATCCACATATCGGTCATCGTGCCGGAACCATCCGGAACACCATCGGGCACACCATTGTAGGTGAATCCGCTAGCTCCACTGGCGTTGTTCAGATAGTAACCCTCACCGAGAAGAATGTTGCCGAAGGCACCACCCGGCTCGAAGTACACCTCACTCTGGCTGGGAGCGTCCCACCTAAACAGGTTAAAGTCAATGTCGATTCCGCTGAACACGGAATAGGGATCCGGGTCAAACGGCACCAGCGGGCACGCGATGAAGTTCCATCCACCGTAAAGATCCACCGTAACCGAATCAGCCAGACACATTCCGGAACCTACAACTAGCAACGCAAGCACTAAACCCAACGTTCTCATCTTTTCACCTCCTTTCGCTGTTTTCACGATTGACGAGTAAGATGTTTTCAACACGCTTCCACCTCCCCCTTGCTGTTTTCTTGCCTACTGCCTCCCCCATTTCTCGGGCTCGGCAGACCGCGAAATCTCAATTTCTGATGAAACCTGTTCTTGTCTGGTTCAATAATTGCTATTTGCGATTCCCGCACGTCCACTTCCCTTCCTGCGTAGTCACACCACTCTTCGAGGAAGGGAGCCGCCGGCCGGATCGACCGGCGGCTTTTCAGTTGGTGCACCAAACGCTATTTCGCTGTTTTCGATTCTACTTCCTGCGTCGGATGCCGAACCCCGCGAGACCGACAAGACCGGTCGCCAAGGCGAGCATGCTGCCGGGCTCAGGAACGGGCTCGCGAACGAGTCGGAACATATTCTCGATCGTCTGACCCGGCTGGATGTCATACACCGCTGAGAACTGCGGCGCCGTAGAAGTGCCGTTCTCCTGCGGGTTGAACGTGTAGAGCAACTGGTCGCCCTTGTAAAGCCTCACGAAGAACGCTTCCGGGTCCGGGCTGACCGGCTTGATGTCCGGCTGGGTACCAGTTACACCACCCCAGTTGTCGTCCAGATCATTGGTCGCGCTGGATTCGTTCCACGCGGTCAGTTTAAACTGCGTCGCCGGATAACCGGACTTTGCAGCCACGGTCAGTTTCCACTCCATCACGACATAGTGCGGCTCGGGAGCTCTAATCTCGCGGAAGTAGTAGTTCGGCTCAGAGCCGGCGAGATACATAAATACGACCGACGGACCTGGCGTCTGGGAGTTGCGACCCGTGGTTCCAGTTCCATACTGATTGATGGAACCGGCGTTCGCACCATTCAGGTCGCTCACTTTGAGCTTGATCACCCACGCCGTGTCAAGAGCAGCGGACGCTGCCGTCGCCAGTGCTACGAGCATGACGACTGAGAGAACGATTAGCCTTTTCATCATTTCACCTCCTCCTCTCTGCTTTAGAGATGCGACTGTTGATGTAGATTTGCCGCTCCTTCTTGTGCTCATCAATTCGCTGTCCCCTTTCTTCTCGAGTTTCGAGCGATGTGCCCACAGCATAAGCTGCAAATTTCGTGCCAATCGCCTTCACTCGGTCGGTGCACCACGCCGCGGGATCGCAGAGCACAAGCTTTGAGACACTTTAGGGTGGAGCACCCTTTCCGCCCGTTTTGGGCTTCTTTCTCTGCTGGATTGTATCACCGCATCTTGTCACCGTCAACCCCCGCTTTCAAAATCAGGTATTTTTACCTATACTGACCAAGACCGAGGCTGCAACGGCACTTTCTGATGCGGCAGGCTTGTCCGGTACCAGTCCGTCGGACTAAGCCCTTGATACGTTTTTCTCCCTCCACTACGAATTTGCTCAGTGCTCCTGAGCCATACTATCATCAGACCGCACTGGGCCTTCACTCGCAATCTATCACCAAATATGCAATCAGTCAAGGGGGACATGCAAAAATTTTTTCACGTGTTTTCGCAGCCTCTGTGCTCGAGCTGTTGGCGATGCGTAGCCGCGCACGGAAGGTAACACCGCTGAAAACGGGTAAGTACGTTTCGGTCGGAAAACGCCAAAACGCCATCATTGGGGGTTTGGGAAATGATTCGGCGGCCCGCTGTTGCTGGAATGTTCTATGAAGCCGATGCGCAGGCTCTGCGAGAAAGCATAACGGATTGCTTCTTGAGTCAATTGGGTCCACGTAAGCTTCCTCACCCGACTGCCCGCGGAGAACGCCGCGTGATCGGGTTGGTGTGTCCGCACGCAGGTTATATGTATTCGGGCCCAGCGGCAGCCCACTCGTACGGCATGCTCGCCGAAGACGGCATACCGGAAGTGGCGGTCATACTAGGACCAAACCACCACGGCCTGGGAGAAACAGTGGCGGTAAGCACAGCTGACAAATGGGAGACGCCGCTGGGGCTGATAGAAGTGGACACCCTGACGGCGCGCGCGATAATAGAGTATTCGGGATACGCACAGGAAGACGAACTTGCTCATGCTCGAGAGCATTCCATTGAGGTACAGATTCCTTTTTTGCAGTATATTGCCACTGTGGCTCAGCGCACCATTCGAATAGTGCCAATCGCGATAGGTCATCTGGGATATTCGTCCGCGCGGACCCTTGTTGCCGATCTCGGTCCAGCGATCGCTGAGGCCCTGGTCGAGAAAGATGCTGTCATAATCGCCAGCACCGACCTAACACATTATGAATCGAAAGCCAGAGCACAGTTCAAGGACAACTTGGCGCTTGAGCAGATTCTTAGCCTCAACCCCGACGGGCTCCTGCGGGTAGTGGAGGAAGACTCCATATCCATGTGCGGCGCGACAGGCACGGCTGTTATGTTGGCGGCGTGCAAAGCGCTGGGAGCCACATCGGCCCGCCGGCTTGCTTACTACACTTCAGGCGACGTCACTGGCGACACCCGGCAGGTCGTCGGGTATGCCTCGGTGGCAATACTGGCGCAGCCCTAGCCGTGATCAGTCGCCACCTGCCGGTTCGGGCATTTTTGCGCGCAGCGCTGCCAGGAATCCCGGATGAGGCTTTATGCCTCGTTTCTGGGCTTCGCGCACGTGAGACCAAGCCTCAGCATACCGCCCGCGGTCGTAAAGTGCCAAGGCTAGGTTTAGATGAGCCTCTGCGAGGTCCGGTCGAAGCTTCAGCACAGACGCGAATTGCCTTGCCGCCTCATTGGAATCACCAAGGCTCAAAAGCAGCCGCCCCAGTTCGAAGCGTGAGACGGCGTCCGCAGGCCTAAACCGGACCACTATCCTATACTGAGAAACCGCACCATTCAAATCGCCTGCTTGAGATAAGAGCAACGCAAGGGTGCGTCGAAATCGGACGGTGCGCGGGCTGAGATTCACTGCCGTCTCAGCACTCTCAACGGCTTCCTTCAAGTTGCCAATGTGTGCTAGCGCAAGGGCAAGATCGTTGTACGCGTCGGCGTAATCGGACCTAATCTTGATCGCCTGCCGGAACGCCTGCGCTGCAGCCGCATACTCGCGCTTTTTCAACAGTGCAAGACCCAGGTTATAATGCGCTTCGGCTACCCCAGGCGATAAGCTCACGGCCCGTGTGAAGTATGCAAGTGCCTCATCAAGCTTTCCCTGGCGCATCAGCACTGCACCCAGGCAGGTGTAGGCAGGACTGTAACGAGGATTGGCATCCACGGCCGCGCGAAATTGCTCCAGGGCTTTTTCGATGTTTCCCATCCTCTCATAGGCAAGACCCAGGTGGGTGTGAGCCACGGCGTTGCGCTGAGTCACGCGGATTGCATGACCGAAGAGGGTGAAATCATTGCGCCAGTACTTCACTTGCCGGTGCGCAAGAACTGCAAAGGCGCAAATCACCCCGACGGTTATCCATGCGACAGCCCTTCCTATCGGACGCAGAGCAATTCTGCCCACAAGTTCCGACACACCCCAAGCAGCCACTATGAAGATACCGATCAGGGGAACGTAAGTGTAACGGTCGGCCATCCCCTGCAATCCAACTTGAACAATGCCAATCACGGGGACAAGGGTGACAAGATACCAAAACCATCCGACCGCGATGTAGGGACGTTTGTACACGCTCCTCAGTGCGGCCCCGCTCACCACCGCCAGAAGAACCGCCGATGCCGTCACCTGCCATGTGGGAAGAGTATCCTCCGGATGAGGATAGAACGCAGCAAGCCGTGCGGGCCACATCGCTTTCCACAGATATGCCGTATAAGAGACAACTGCGTTCGCGAGGCGAACCCCGATCGGATAATAATCCAGCCTGCCGACAGCACCGCCTTGAAGCTGCGCAACATAAGTTATCACGCACGAGGCACACGCAAGAGCAAAAAGGGGAAGTTTCTCGATTACAAATGGCATAAGCCTACGACTCTCAGAGGAGCCGAATCTGATCCTGGCCAGCGGCCACAGATCGAACAGGAGCAATATAATAGGTAGCGATACCAGCATAGGCTTTGATAGAAGCCCGAGAATGTAAGCCACCAACAAAGCACCATAACCAGCCAGCGAAGGATTTCGAGCCCACCGCAAATACGCAAGCATAGAAAGCATCCAAAAGAACGTGGAGAGCACGTCTTTGCGCTCGGATACCCAAGCGACCGACTCTACGTGCAGCGGATGAACAGCGAACAACGCAGCAACAACTGCACTGGGCAGGCGACTGCCTGTTGCTGCTTCAAGCAATATGAAGAGCAGGAGTGTATTTGCTATGTGGAGGATCACATTGGTTAAGTGGAGCAGGCGAGCACCTGAGCGGTCGAGCGTGCAATCAAGCTGAAGAGACACCCATGTGAGCGGATGCCAGTTTGACTCGGTAAACGTTCGAAAAGCCCAAGCAACGTTGGCTATGGACAGGCCTGACCGCACGTGAGGGTTTTTGGTGACGTAGAAGTGGTCGTCAAGGTTGACCAAACCGAAGTTCACCACCGGCAGGTAAATCGCCAGCGTAACCAATGCCAAGAGCGCGCATATTGCCGGTTTGCCCCAAGCAATAACCCGCCCACTCTTGACCGAAACAGAACTGCCTGCCTGCGAGTTCTCTACCATCAGACAACTTACACTCGGCACAATTCGAACAATACGGGTTCACATGCTTGCGCTGCCGAAAGGTCTCCGAGTAAGATTTTTGGTTCTCAGCAGCGCAGCGCTCGCCCTCTCGCATCGATGGATTAGTTCCGCCCAAGGAGACGAAATACCTGCCCGCAGGTATAGACCCCGTCTTTGGATAAATCTGGCATGGCTCCAAGACAGATGCGCTGACTCCGCGCAGTAGTAGAGGGGCCGCCCAGTCGAAATCTTAATAAGTGCACCAAAGGAGGGTGAGGAGCGTGGACGTGTTCCAGAGTCTGTCGGAAGAAATTGAGCAGATCCCTGCTATTGACGTGCATACGCACATAAGAATGGCGAATCCTGCTGCGTCTGATCTGGCACAAATCGCCTTATACCACTTTATAATGTCGGAACTGGAGTCGGCAGGTATCAGCTTGACGGCACCTGATACTCTGAGCCCGCAAAAAAAGCTGGTGGAAGCATCAGTCGGCTTTCCACGAATAAGAAATACTGCCAGCTGCTGGTGTCTGGAGCAGATACTGCGCGACTTGTTCGATTTGCCCCTGCCCCATGAATCCGATATAGAAGAGGCATTCAAGCGCGTAGACGCGTGTAAGAGCAGTCCGAACTGGACCGGTGAGGTGATGAGGAAAGCCAACGTGTCTAAAGCGCTGAGTTGCGAAGACTGGAGAAAGCCCGCGCATCCTGGAGACAGCTTGTTTGCTCCGGTTCTGCGAGTAGACGACCTGATAAACGAAGCCCACTCAGCGCACACGCTCGACCAGCTCAGCAAAGCAACAGGGCACCCGGTGTACGAAGCAGGAGACTTGAAAAAGGCTGTGGGTGAACTGGTCGAGAACGCCAAGAAGCGGGGAGTTGTCGCACTGGGGGCAGCGTTCGAACCGCAGATTGATTTCGGACCGGGAGATCGAGTCGCTGCCGGAAGCGTAATGTCGCTGGCGCTTTTGGGCCAGAAAATCACACGCGAGGATAGGAAGACAATACGATCATACGTGCTGGATGTAATACTGCAATCTTGTGCGGAACACGAGCTCCCGTTTCAACTTATGCTGGGCATTCGGCATATTCCAAATACTGAACACGCCATCACAGGACACGAAGTCGGCACGGCGGCCATGTACGCCGATCTTTTCAAACGCCACAGCAAGGTCGTGTTCGATGTCCTCGTCTCCCACGCTGTCCTTGCCGGGGAGCTTGCGGTTGTAGCTCGGAGTTGTCCTAACGTTGTGCTATCGGGAGCTTGGTGGTACCTTGCTTTTCCGAGTAGTATTCGCAGGGTTCTGAGGGAACGCATCGAAATGCTGCCAATGACCAAGTGCTGTGGGTTCTTTTCAGACGCGCAGTGTGTTGAATGGATATACGGCAGGGCAAAGCTGTTCAGAAAAGAGCTTGCCGTTGTTCTCTCGCAGCTGGCGTCAGAGGGTTACTTGTCGCGCGACGATGCGCTCAAACTCGCCCACTGCTACCTGCATGAGAACCCAAAGCGGGTATACAAATTGTGATGCTGACGGCTGCATACTATACCCTAGGATGCAAAGTAAACCAATACGAAACCGAGCAAATCCGGACCGCTCTGGAAAAGGCCGGGTTTCGAACCGTACCTTTCACCTCAAAAGCCGACGTCTACGTTATAAACACCTGCACTGTTACTGCCGCTGCGGATGCTAAATCGCGCGCCGCGGTAAGAAAGGCGCACAGAATTAACCCGCAAGCCTGTGTCGTCGTAACAGGATGCTATGCAGAAACTAGCCGTGATGCAGTCTCGCGGATCGAGGGCGTAGGTCTGGTGGTAGGAAATCGAGACAAGGACGTCCTTGCGGATAAGATTATCAGTTACATCAGGGCGCGGGAACAAGGACTGGGTTCAATCGACGATGCATTGGGTGGCGAGTCGGCGTCTGACAACCCACCTCGAGCAGTGCTTCCTCGCACGCGGACGCGGGCACTGGTCAAAGTTCAAGACGGCTGCGATCACTTTTGCTCGTATTGCATCGTGCCGTTCGCGAGGCCTGAGATGCACAGCCGACCGATCGGCGAAGTATTGGAAGAAATCAGGCGGCTGGCTGATTACGGCTACAAGGAGATTGTGCTGACCGGTATTAGACTGGGTTCGTATCGAGACTCCGACCAAGGTCTACCAGATCTCGTCCTGCAGGCGGCCGAGATATCGGGAATCGAACGAATCCGGCTGAGCTCTATTGAACCGTGGGAGATTGACGAGGCACTCATCGGAGTATTTCAACATCCGAAGGTCTGCCGACATTTGCACATTCCGCTGCAAAGTGGGGACGACGAAATTCTGGCACGGATGAACCGACCGTATCGCGCAGACGACTATCTATCGTTAGTGAATAAAATTCGAGATGAGACACCGGGTATCGGAATAACCACAGACGTTATCGTTGGCTTCCCAGGAGAAACGGAAGAAGCCTTTGAGAACACGTGCGAGGTAGTGCGTCGCGCAGGTTTCTCCAGACTGCACGTGTTTCGATACTCACCAAGGCACTTGACCCGAGCGGCAGAGATGCCGAACCAAGTGCCTGAAGCTCTCAAGAAGGAAAGAGCTGAAATTTTGTCCACTATCGGACTAGAGTGCGCAAGGGCTTTCGCACAGAGTTGGATAGGTCAGACCCTGCCGGTGCTCGCAGAACACCGCGTCCGGGGCAGTCGTTTACCAACCGCCGATAACATAAGCGCCAAGACAGACTTAGTTTTGCTGCGGGGGTTTACCGATAATTACATCGAGGTAACGTTCCCGGGCGAGCTATCGCTGGCAGGCAGCGTTGCCGGCGTAACGATTACGGGCGTAGACGAAAACGGCAGAGCAGTCGGCAGGGCAGAAGAGCACTCTGGCGAACAGATGCTTTGCTCCAGCAGCGGTCGTTTGCCGTCCGCAAAAGACGATACGGCCGCAGAAAATTGCCGGAAAGGAGGATGATGATAATTTGACCGACTGTATTTTCTGTAAGATCGCCCGTAAGGAGATGGGCTCGCTTATCTACGAAGACGAGCTGGTCGCAGCCTTTGACGACGTCAATCCGCAAGCACCGGTACACGTGCTCATAGTACCTAAGAATCACGTAGAGAGGTTGCTGGACGTCGGAGACGACGACAAGCTGTTGTTGGGGCATATACTCGTTGTAGCGAACAAAATCGCGCGCGAGCGCGGCGTTGCTGAAGCTGGCTACAGAGTTGTAGTCAACTGCAACAGGGAGGCGGGTCAGTCCGTGTGGCACCTGCACTTCCACCTGTTGGGGGGCCGCAAGATGGGTTGGCCGCCCGGATAGGCATTGACAGTTCAATTGTGTGAGGACTATAATAAGTTCGCGGTAATATTCGGCAAATGGCTAACGTCATCGTGGGTTAAGCGGATTTGGCTATGTAGCTACGCTTTGTACGCAAGGTTTAGCGGCGTGCCAATCCTCCCCCACCTAGTTTCTGAAATTGGCCATAGGCTTGCGATGGAGGAGGGATAATGATTGGCGCAAGTTCAGGTAAAGCCGAATGAGAGCCTTGACAGCGCTTTGAAGCGGTTTAAGAAGGTGCTTCAGCAGGCAGGGATTCTCAAGGAAGCCAAAGAGCACGAGCACTACGAGAAACCGTCCGACAAGCGCCGCAAGGCGGAAGCGGCAAGGCGCCGGAAGCTAGCGAAGAAACAGCGCTAGCTCAGCGGAGCTTAGACATGTCGCTCATTGAAAAGCTTCAAAACGATATGAAGCTTGCCCTTAAAAACAAGGATGAGTTGAGGTTATCAACCATCCGGCTTCTTCTGTCGTCGGTGAGCTATGCTCGTATTGAAAAAGGCGATGAGCTCACCGACGACGAAGTATGCCAAGTGCTGGCCAAGGAAGCAAAAAAGAGAAGGGAATCCATCGAGGCAGCTGAGCATGCTGGCAGAGAGGACGTAGCTCAGAGAGAAAAAGCCGAACTGGCTATAATCAACGAGTATCTCCCAACACAACTCGACGAGTCGGAGATAGAAACGATAGCTAGGCGAGTCATCGAGGAGGTCGGAGCAAAAGATCCAAAAGACCGCGGCAAAGTCATGGGGAGGCTGATGCAAGAAATCCGCGGTCGAGCCGACGGACGAGTCGCCAGCGAAGTAGTCGAGAGAATCCTGCGAGGGTAACCTCGCCCTCACAATGAAACCGCACTTGCCTCTTCTCAACCGACACACCAAATCCAAATCCGACAACAGCAGCAGATATTCGATCAACCTGCTGAGGATAACCATCGCTGCGCTGACGATCGCCGCGCTTTCGTTTTTGCTATCGATTCACATGCTGCCTAACAAAGTGACGCTGAAGGTCGGCGATGTTGCCCCGGAGGACATAATCGCTCAGCGGACAGTGCGCTACGTAGACACGACGCAAACGGAACTGCGAAGGGCTCAGGCAGCAGCAAGCGCGGGCAGGGTATTCGATCCAGTGCCGAACGCGACGGACCAAGCCCTCGCAGCCTTGCGCAGCATAGTACGCACGATTGCGGCTGCTCGACAAATCGAAGGCTTCAGATCAGACGCTCGCGCCTTGAGCGTGATCAGGGAGCGGGTGAGTCCGCTTGTCGGCACACAGCTCTCAAACGAGACACTCACGTGTCTGCTTTCTTGCGATACTGCAGCACTGCAAGCTATCGAGGAGAAAGCCGCAAACGTGGTGACCACCGTTATGAGCCGCGAGATAAAGGAGGATCCGGCTGAGCTAAGAACGGCTCGCAAGCACGCTCTGTCCGAAGCCCAAAAAGCAGCATCCGAACCGGTTTTTCGAAAGGCGATCAGCGAGCTAGCATCAGCCGTAATTCGTCCCAACCAGGTCTACAACGAACAGAAGACGCTAGAGAGACAGGAACGCGCCAGGCGAGAGGTGCAGCCATCATACGCGATGATTATGAGGGGTGAGAAGGTCATCGCGAAAGGCGAA
Organism: Armatimonadota bacterium; assembly: GCA_029907315.1. Lineage (GTDB taxonomy): Bacteria > Armatimonadota > UBA5829 > UBA5829 > UBA5829 > CALJES01. The sequence goes on from JARYME010000023.1 coordinate 30,761, forward strand.
AAAGTCCTGCCAGAGCACATTGAAAAGTTCGAGGCTCTGGGACTTCGCCGACCAAAGCTCCAGCCGGAGTCGGTGGTTGCAGTCACGCTGTTGGTAACCGCGGCAGTGTTGCTGGTTGCGACATACCTGCGCAGATTTCATCCGGAAGTTTATGAGAACACGAAGGCGTTGGCGCTGCTGTCGATTCTCGTTCTTGTGAGTACGTTCGCACTGCGAATCGGGGGCGCGTTGCTTGGTATCCAGTTGAGCCCTGAGCAGGTGGGTTATGTAGGAACACTGTGGGTTGTCGCTGCGGCGATGTTTATTGCGGTGCTTGTAGACCGCCAGGTGGCAGTCCTGGTAACTGCGCTGCTTTCCATTGTCCTAGCGACGGTGCTTTCGAATGAACTGCGTTATGCTTCCGGAGCTCTTATAACCGGATTGGTTGCGATATACTGCGTTGCGGACATAAAGGGGCGCCAGGATCTGCTTCGCACGGTAGGATGGATATCGGCAACCGGAGTCCTGCTGGTATGGGTCTACGGCGCCATAACCGGTGACTCCGTCTCGGATATGGTGGCAGGAACTTTTTGGGCCGGCGTGTTGGTACCGTTTGTGGCAACCACTTTGTTCTTCTTCGGAACCATTGCGCTCGAAAGGCCGTTCGAGCGCGTGACGCACCTATCGCTTCTCGAACTCGCCGACACAAACAGCCCGCTGCTCAGACGGCTGCTGATGGAAGCCCCCGGAACGTATACGCATTCGCTCGCAGTGGGACATTTGGCGGAAGGAGCAGCTGCGGCAATAGGTGCGGACACTTTGATTGCCAGGGTGGCCTCCTATTACCATGACATAGGCAAGCTTAGGCGGCCACACTTTTTCATTGAGAACCAGCACGTGGAAAACGTTCACGACGGGATTAACCCAACGCTTTCCACGATAGTCATAACAAGCCACGTTCGGGACGGAATAGAGATCGCCAAGGAACATCGTTTGCCGAAAATAGTGCAGGACGTAATAGCCCAGCACCACGGAACGTCGTTGGTTCAGTACTTTTACAATCAGTTCACCGACGAGTTCGACCCGTCTACTGCTGTCGAGCAGCAGTTCAGGTATCCCGGTCCGAAACCTCAGACCAAGGAAGCCGCAATCGTGATGCTGGCGGACTCCGTTGAAGCTGCGTCGCGGACGCTGGACAAGCCGAGCGTCGCGAAAATAGAGACGCTCGTTAACCGAGTGGTCGCCGACAAGCTGCGAGACGGACAATTGGACGAATCCGAACTGACTTTTCGAGAGGTCAGCAAAATAACCACGACGTTTGCCAAAGCGCTTATCGGCACCATGCACGCAAGGATAGAATATCCGGAGCCGATACAGTCCAATGAAAGGAAGGGGATTACAAACGCAGATTCTGATTCGGAACGAACAACAGCGCAAGGTGAACACTCAGCGGCTGCGGAGGACGGCTCGACGGCTGCTTTCAGCTGAGAACTGTCCAGAGGAAGCAGAGGTAAGCATTCTGTTGGTCGATGACGATACGATACATGAACTGAACCGGCAGTATCGCGGAGTGGACGCACCAACGGACGTATTAGCCTTTTCTCAGCTAGAAGGTGAGGACTTCGGCTCGGAGGGTGAATTGGTGCTAGGCGACGTCGTCATTTCCGTAGACACGGCAGCTCGTCAAGCAGAAGAACAAGGACACTCACTTGAGGAAGAGTTGGACCTGCTTCTGGCTCACGGTCTGCTGCATTTACTGGGCTATGATCACGAAACCCCGGAAGACGAGCGAAGAATGTTCGACAGACAGAGAGAACTTGTAGGAAAGTAGTATGAGACTGCTGAGAAATCCTCTAAACGGGTTCAAATACGCCATAGAAGGCGTGGTGCATGTTCTGCGAACCCAGCGGCACATGAGGTTTCACTTCCTGACGCTGCTGCTGGTACTCATAGTGAGCCTCATATTCCAGCTTTCCAGGACGGAAGTGATGGTTTTGTTGTTCACCATTACCCTGGTGCTGGTGGCTGAAATGTTCAACACTGCAATAGAAGCAGTGACCGACTTGGTTGTTCAAACCTACCATCCGCTGGCAAAATTCGCCAAGGACATCGCAGCAGGTGCCGTGCTGATTACCACAGTCAATGCGCTTGCCATCGGCTTCCTGCTCTTTCTGGGTGGAGGAAACCGCGGGCTTAGAGAAGAGCTAGGTGTCCATCCACCTGATGCGCTCACGGTTCTGGTGGTAGCCCTTATCCTTGTAGCTACCATGGTCGTGTTATGGAAGATCGCCGGAGGCAAGGGCAAGCTATGGCGAGGCGGTATTGTAAGCGGGCATGCTGCGTTAGGTTTTTTCCTCGCGACGACAATACTTTTTATGTCTAAGAAAGTTATAGTGGGAGCGTTGGCTTTCCTTTTGGCAGCTCTTGTAGCACAAAGTCGAGTGGAAGGAGGTATACACACCCTCGGGGAGGTCTTAACGGGCGCGCTGCTCGCCACGGTTGTCTCCTGCCTGGCGTATTACGTGCTTGCGCCGGTGTTGTAAGAGGGTGGCAAGAAAGTGGACGAGGATCCAAACCGTATACTGCTTCGCATCGCAGTCGTACTACTTCTCGTTCTGCTGAATGCGTTTTTCGCCGCCGCTGAGATAGCACTGGTTTCGGTCAGAAGAACAAGAATCAAACAGCTTATCGAGGAAGGCGATAAACGGGCCGAGCTTGTGCAGAGGCTGTTGGAGCACCCGACCAGCTTTATGGCGACGGTGCAGATAGGGGTAACGCTCGTCGGATTCCTAGCTTCTGCATATACGGCGGTGGGGCTTGCGGGTATACCCGCGCAGTGGCTTCAGTACCTCGGCTTGACCGAACAGACGGCCCGGAGCATAGCCGTTTTCGTGATGACCTGTGCGATCGGGTTTGTCACGCTGGTGCTGGGCGAAATTGCGCCAAAGAGCCTGGCAATGGTCCATTCAGAGAAGATCGCACTGGCCCTGGCAGCGCCTATTCACGCGCTTTCAGTGATTGCCTTGCCAGCTGTAGCGGTTGTCGGATTCTTCAGTGACATCTTAGTCAGACCATTCGGAGCACACGTCAAGTTCTCCGCTCCGATTCTCACGGAAGAAGAGCTGCGAATGCTACTTGAAGCTGGCGAGGAGGAAGGCGTAATCGAAGAAGAAGAAAAGGAGATGATTCACTCCATCTTCGACTTCTCAGACACGGTGGTTCGACAGGTCATGAAGCCGCGGACCGACATGAAGGCGGCGCCGATAACGAGCTCCCTCGACGACTTGCTGGACATAATCACAACCACAGGACACTCCCGTATACCGATATACGAAGACAACATAGACAACATAGTGGGCGTCGTGCACGCCAAGGACCTACTGCCGATCCTGAGGCAACCGAGACGAAGCTTTGACATAAGGGCTGTCATGCGCGAAGCCTACTTTATTCCGGAGACCAAGCCCGTGGACGAGCTTCTGGCGGATTTCAAGCGCGGGAACGTGCAGATGGCGATAGTCCGCGACGAGTACGGCGGGACAGCCGGGTTGGTCACGGTTGAAGACTTGCTGGAAGAGATCGTAGGCGAGATCCGAGACGAATACGACGTCGAGGAACCTCTGATTCAGATCATAGACGAAAACCACGCGATAGTGAATGCGCGCATGCGAGTCGATGAACTTAATGAGCAGATGCGACTCAACATACCAGAAAGCGAGGAATACGACACAATCGGGGGCTTTGTCTTCGACTTGTTCGGACGCCAGCCCAACGAGGGCGAGACCATCAGCTACGAAAACATAGACTTCATCGTCCGCGAGATCGAAAACGGTCGGCTGCGAACAATCGAAATCGTGCGCACTGAGAAACCATCGGAAGCCGACCAGGAAGATGCCCTAACGAACGGAAAGACTAAACCAAACGGTCGTAACAACAATGCGCTCAACGGCAGTAAGCACTAGAGCACACCGTTCGGTGCCGGGGTGAGCAAGCTGCCGGTCATCTAAGCTGCGCCTGTTACAAAATGAGCAGATGAAAATCTCCAAGTTCGGAGGCGAAGATGCCCTAATAAGGTTGATCAGGGATAGTTACTCAGCAGCACCAAACGCTGAGCTTACCCTAAGTGTCGGCGACGACGCCGCACTGATTGATATCGGCGGCAAACTCCTCGTGGTCACAACCGACCTCCTGATAGAGAACACCCACTTTCGTATGGACATAAACGAACCCTACCTGCTCGGCTGGAAAAGCGCCGCGGTGAACATCAGCGACGTAGCGGCTATGGGCGGCGAACCCACTTACTCATTCGTGTCCATAGGACTGCCTGATATTGATGTTGAAACTGTCAAGAAAATCTATGAGGGCCTGGCTGACGCAAATGCTGCATTTGGAAGTGCAGTGGCGGGCGGCGACACTGCGCTTTGCGAAGAGGGCATTGTAATTAACGTAACACAGCTTGGGGTAGTCGAGCCTGAGTTGGCCGCACGGCGTTCCGGAGCTAAAGCCGGAGATGCCATAATCGTGACCAACACGTTGGGGGACTCCCTGGCAGGCTTGCAGCTGCTTCTCAAGCTCGGACTTGAACAAGCCAGGCGCGCCAGCGCTTATTGCGTGGAGAAGCACCTGAAGCCGGAACCGAGAGTTGCTGAGGCCAGGGCAGCTGTCCGAACGGGCAAGGTGCATGCTATGATGGATATCTCCGACGGCCTAGCCGCAGATTTGCCGCGGTTATGCGCTGCATCCAATGTGGGAGCGCGCGTTTGGGCTCAGGCGATGCCGCTGTCCAGCGATCTATACATAGCGGCGGCAAGACTGGATGCCGAACCCGTAGAGCTGGCGGCGGCCGGAGGAGAAGACTACGAATTGCTCATAACCTGTTCCCGCGAGGACGCAGCCGTTGTGATTCAAGCGATAGAAACTGCGGGTTCGAGGGCGAGCATCATTGGAGAAACAACGACCGATCCCAAAGTCCGTCTTGTGATGCCCGATGGAACCGAGACAAATCTTCCCAAAGGATGGGAACACTTTCAGACAGGTGCACAACCGTGACAGAATATACTCGCTCGGTTGAGCTGATCTCGCACAGTCCGGAAGAGACTTTAACCATCGGGGAGCGGCTGGGTAATCTGCTCCGCCCGGGGGATGTTGTCGCGCTCTATGGGGAGTTGGGCACGGGCAAAACCGTTTTAGTGAAAGGCATCGCCCGAGGGATGGGCATTCAAGCCGCGGTTCATAGCCCCACATTCACACTAGTGCACGAGTATAGAGGTCCGGTGGTTCTCTATCATGTCGACTTGTATCGAATTGACGAGGCAGAGGTTGACTCACTGGGTTTAGACGAATATATCGAATCCGGAGGCGTGGTAGCGGTCGAATGGGCTGAAAAGATGAACTTGCTCCTGCCTGCAGAGAGAGTGGATGTCCATCTTAAGAAGGCGAATGAGTCGGCTCGGAAAATCGTTATCAGCAGCAGGGGACCGAGGGCTCAGACGATCATTGAGGAGTTCACGCGAAATGCTGGTGCTTGCCTTTGACACTTCGGGCGATGTTTGTACCATCGCGGTAGCACAGGACGGAACAGTTCTGAGCGAGTATAGGTTTTGCCACAAGATGAGTCTGCTCAGACGTCTGCTTCCCAACATCGAGCGAACGCTTTCGGACGCTGCATACCGCATTTCCGACGTGGAAGCTTTTGTAGTTGGCTTGGGTCCGGGTTCATTCACCGGCCTTAGGATAGGCGTAACGATCGCCAAATCTCTCGCTTACAGTTTGGAAAAGCCGATCTATGGAGTAGGCAGCCTGGATGCTCTGGCGTGGAGCATCGCACCAGCGGGGACTGAACTTATATGTCCGCTAACCCACGCTCGCGCCGATGAGGCGTATTGGACGCTGACCGATTCTTCTGCTGCCGTCAGGCTCGCCGAATACCGAGCCGCTCCTATCCGAGAGGTCTTGGACGACCTAGCAGCAAGGAATGCCGCCGTTTACTTCTGCGGGAGCGCCGCACTGCGCCACCAGGAAGCAATCCGAAATCGGTTGGGCGCACTAGCTGTGATAGGGCACCCGGGGACCGCACACCCTTCAGCCTGGGGCCTGGTGGCACTCGGCATGCACAGGATTCAGACAGGAGAACCCGACAATCCCCTTATGCTGACGCCTC
>JARYME010000024.1 GCA_029907315.1 Armatimonadota bacterium
TGTGGACAATGTATTCGCCGGCTTCCAGGATGTGCTCGAGCGGTTCTTTTTCTTCGTCTATGTGATAGAGATCGGCAAGCACTCTGACAAAGGGATGGTCCGCCGCTTTCGCCAGCTCCACGGCTTCCGCCACTGAGTTTATTATGTTGCTTTCTTTGGAGTTCAGTGGCTCAATGGCGATAGTTATGCCGTGTGTTCCCGCAATCTGCCCTGCCAAACTCACAAATTCTATGAGCTGCTGTCGAGCTTCCTCTCGAGGAAAGCCGTCGGGTACCGTTCTTGCTCCTCCACTGCCGAACACGACTATCTCCCCGCCCAATTCCTCAATGCGTTCAAAAGCCGTGCGAAGGTATCTCTCTACTCGGTACTTGTCCACTTCAGGTCCGGTTACTTTCATGTCGCCCGGCAGGAGGCAATTCCACGCCTCTGGAACGATCTCCAATGAGCGAACTTGCTCCAAAATGGGTTCGAATTCGGAATCCGGCGACTCCGCTTTCACTACGGATACAGGAAGCTCGATATAGTCATAGCCTGCTTCCTGAACAATCTGGGCTTTGTCCAAACCGACACAGCAGCCAAATCTCATCTTTTCAGTATTAACCTCCCTTAAAGTCTAGCGCAACAGCGCTCTTGCTAAGGCTTGCGCCCTGGTCAAGAAGCTCTTGCTGAAGCCGCCTGACGTCCAGGTCTCGCGGCGAGATGTTCCATCTAGCACATAGGGCAGCCGCCGTGCCGGCTGCTTGACCGGTTGCAAACGCTATGGGCATTACTCGAAGCGAGGAATGTGCTTCGTGAGTGGCCGAAATAGGCCTGCCTGCCACTAGCAGGTTGGAAACATTCAGAGGCACGAGACACCTGTAGGGAATATCATAACTTTCCCCCGGCGGCAGGTGCTTTATGACGGTGCCGCCAGCGTCTGGATCGTGTATGTCGATCGGATACGACCCGCGCGCCACACAGTCGTGAAACTTTGCAGCGGAGAGGACGTCTTCCGCCGTCAGCACGTATTGTCCGACGATCCGCCGGGTTTCCCGAACCCCGATTTGCGTGCCGGCTGCTGTCAAATACGACTTCTCGAATCCCGGAACGTCGGTGCGCAAGAAGTCGCAGATCTGTTTCATCTGGCGCCGCCCTTCGATTTCTGCGGCGGTTAGGTCCCGCGCAGATGTGCCGTCAACTTTGATAACCCTTGTGGTGTTGAAGTGGACCTCTCCTTCGCGTGTTGTGAAGAAGAATAGGACGTTGTCTCGGGGGCAGTTTATCCGACCCTGATCACGTGCTGCCAAATAAAGCCTGTTTATTTCTTCTCGCGGAGGCATGCGCTCGATGTTGACGCCTGCCACTCGGAAGTTAAGAGTCATCGGCTGTGTGAGTCCGTCTCCAGGGCGGCCTTTCTCGCACGGGACCCAAGCAAGGTGGGCAAGGTCGGCGTCGCCCGTAGCGTCCACGAATACTTTTGCTTTTATATTTCGCGGAGCCGGTTTGGCAAAAACCTTTATCGAAGCGATGCGAGCTCTGCGAACATCGGCACCGCACACGAACGAATGCAGCAACAGCTTTACGCCGGACTCGAGGCATATTTCGTCTGCTGTTACCTTGAGAAGTTCAGGATCAAATGCCCACTTTTCCCGAGGTCCTCCCCAACCGCCCTTCGCCGACAACCTGTCGATAATCTCTTGGAAAATACCCTTTACGATCTGCTCGGAACCTGCGAAGAACGTCATAAAGGGGTTCACGAGTCCGGCGGTCGCCATCCCTCCCAGGAAACCATAGCGCTCGATTAAGATAACCTCGGCTCCTGTGCGCGCGGCGGCAACACTTGCGGCGATACCTGCAGGTCCGCCGCCGCAGACAGCTACGTCGTATGTACGATCACTCTCCGACATATTCAATATTACAAACGCAGGTTCGGCTGCGCGTTCACTACTCCGGAGGAGGTGAGTGTCGAGTGTGTGAAACAAGTCGGTCGGCCTAATACGCTCCTGAGCGTTTGGTTCATAGCTTCACAAAAGGATTCTCGCTAGGATACTTCACTGACGCTGGGAGCGGCACCCCGATGTCTTCTACTCCGAGTAGTCTCACAGCATCGAACAATACCTTGCCCGCGTGCTCGAAAGCTACCGCTCCATGGTGTGGGAAACGCTTCTCCAGCAGCACGTGCCGATAAAAGCGTGCAAACCCAGGGATGGCGAAGATACCTATTCCGCCGTGGCTCCTGGGATCAATATCCAGGATCTCACCTTCTGCTATGTAGCTCGTCAGTTCATTGTCAACGTTCGCCTGCAGACGGAACCATGTTGCAGGTCCAGGACGTAGCTGACCGTCCAGTGTGCCGCGCGTTATGCTCGGTGGCGACCCCGGTTCCTCCATCAAGCGTTTCATTATGAGCTGATACTTCAGCGAGCAGGTTTTCATGCAGCACGCAGGAGTATTCCCGCAGTGAAACCCCATGAACAAATCTTTTGGCTCCGCACCTTTGAGGTCTTGGCCTGCGATCATATCAGCAGGCACCGTGTTGTTGATGTCCAGGAGTGTCGCGGGGACTCCGCTTGCAAGGTACGCTATGTACTCGCTGACTGCCCCGTATATATCGACCTCACAAGCCACCGGCATACCTTTCGCAGAAAGTCTGCCGTTTACGTAGCACGGGACGAATCCGAACGCCTGCTCAAATGCGGGCCAGCACTTGTTGGCGAAAACCGCATATTGACGCGAACCCAGGTTTTCCTGTGCGAATCGCATCAGCGTAACTTCAAACCGCGCCAGAGAGGGCAGAATATCGGGATATGTGTTGCCTTCCCCAAGCTCGCGGGCCATATCTTCTACCACAGCTACGACTTCAGAATCTTTTTCGTCGACTGAGTTGAAGATGCCCAGCAGGTCCAGCTCGCTGTTCTCCATTACCTCGACGCCAAGATCGTAGAGAGGCTTGATGGGGGCGTTGCAGGCGTAGAAGTCTTGCGGGCGCGGACCGAAAGTTATGACCTTAAGCCCCATTAATCCGAGAACTACGCGTGCCACCGATTCGAAGTGCTTGATCGCAGGTGCGACTTCTTCGGGCAGTCCTATCGGCATTTCCGGTATATAGACCGGCACATTTCGCAGTGCGAAGTTGTAACATGCGCTCAGCATCCCGCAGAACGCGTCGCCTCGACCGTCAATGAGGTCCGCACCGCTTTCTTCTGCTGCACCGCACACCATCACCGGTCCCGGGAACTTCTCGGCAAAGATGGACAGAGGACCTTCCGGACCGAAGTTTCCAAGGTAAATGACTGCACCATTGGCTCCAACGCGGCTGCATTCGTCCAGGGCTGCAAGAACCGACTTCTCGTTTTCGATGATGGTTTCACACGCATAGAAGTTGACTTCGCACTTCTTGCATTCTTCTGCGAGCCTTTGAAGCCGTCTTCGACTCAGCTCAATAGGAAAGCAGTCTCTACTGACTGCAACGATACCGATCTTCACATCAGGTGCATTAGCGAGTGCCATCTCCTGGTTCTCCTTCTTGCCACATTGCGCACAGTTTCGGTTTCAGCACAGCAGCTGGTAAAGGCGCGACTAGTAATCTACGAGCGCGCACGTGAGTTCGCCCTCGCAAACGGTCTCGCTGTCTACCTTGGATTCACACCGTATTCTCCATATGCCGCGGCGGTTGAAAACCAGTTCCACTGTTGTTACGATCTTGTCACCGGGAACCACTGCTCGGCGAAACCGCACGCCGTCGATGGCTGCAAAGTACGCCAGCTTTCCCTTCGCTTCGGGATGGAGCATGAGCAAATAACAGCCCACTTGAGCCATGTGCTCCACAAGGAGCACCCCAGGGAACACTGGTCGATCGGGGAAGTGACCCTGAAACACCTTTTCGTTGGCTGAAACGTTTTTGATGCCCACGCACCGTGTGCCTTCGGCATTTACCTCCACAATGCGGTCTACGAGCAGAAAGGGATATCTGTGGGGAATAACTTTTCTGATTTCTTCGATGTCAATCACGTTACATCACCGGTCGCGGCCCACTCGCAGCCTCGCACAAGAGTTTTTTGAAAGCCCTCGTTCTCAAGAGCGCGCATGTCGCTGCCTTCCCAAACGTGCCCTAGGACGTGGTGATAAACCCGCCCCCTGCCGTACTGCGTTACTATCATCACCGGTTCATCTCTGCCGGTTCCGCCCTTCTCTGGGTCTGACCACGCGGTAGCTAACACCCGGTATGGCACGGCGTGCATATGAACAAGCTTGTGGTATAGTTCGTCCCAGGTGCGAAAGTCTGACAGCCCACGCGTGATCGGATGATCAAAGTCTGTGATCTTGACCTCGATCTCCTGGAACTGGCCGTGGCCTGTTCCTTCACGCCAGAGTAAACCGACCATCTTCTCGTACTCGGTCCATCCGGGAAACGCATTGTCGGCGGCGTGCATCACGACCAACCCGGTGCCGCTGGCAACTGCCGCTTCAAAATTGTGTTTCGCAAGATCGCTCCAATCCGGACCGTTGTAATCGGAGAATATAAGATCGAAATCAGCCAGAGCTTGGGCGTCTTCCAGCACGGCAGAAGGACTTTCGGTTATCGTTACCTCAAACTTCCCGGACTCCTCCAGCACCCGTTTCAGAAAAGGAGAAGAGCGCTTCCAGTCGTGGTTGTTAGCTCCTGAGAGCAAAAGGCATTTTATTTGCGCCATAAGCCGCCTCACTTCTGGCCGTACTTTTCCTGGTAACGCTTGTACGCCCGCCTCACTTCTTCCTCCGGAATCGGAATCGGTGTACCCTTCAGCATAGCCAGGTGCACCGTCTTCGCTACGTCCTCGCACATCACAGCTGCTTTCAAAGCCTCTTTCGGGTCAGGTCCAACCGCAAAAACGCCGTGGTTTTGGAGAAGGATTGCGCGACATGTGCCGATGTACTTGACCACAGCTTCCCCGATCTGCTCCTCTCCAATTTGTGCGTACGGTGCACAGGGTATTTCCTGACCGAACTCGTCGGCTATTGCTGTCAAAACAACCGGTATGGGTTTGCCCAAAGCTGCAAAACTGGTCGCGTAGTTTGAATGGGTGTGTATGATGGCGTTGATATCGGGCCTGTGGCGGTAGATGTAGACGTGCGTCCGCGCATCTACTGATGGCTTCAGCTCGCCCTCGACCACATTGCATTGCAAGTCCAGGACGACCATCTTGTCTGGGGTGAGCTCTTCAAAAGGTACACCGCTAGGTTTGATGACCACGTAACCTGTCTCGGGATCTCGTCCGCTTGCATTTCCGCTGGTCATAGTGACCAGTCGTTCCTTCGGCAGCGCTTGGTTGATCTCACAGATTAGCTTTCGTAGTTCAGGCAGAAGCATAACTGTATGCTTACCTCCAAATGCTTACGCATACCATTTCGCTCGCGCCGATCCGGATGTACGGTACCCTTTGTGCTGTCTGGCCAGCGGCGCTCTATGACTCTAGTTTTTCGCGGAGAAGCTTATTGACCGTCGCAGGGTTTGCTTTCCCCTTGGTTTCTCGCATTACCTGTCCCACAAACCAGCTCAGCAGTTTGACTTCTCCTGCGCGGTACCGCTTAACCTCATTTGGGTTTGCTTCGAGAACGCGATTCACAACAGACTCGATAGCGGCTTCATCGCTGACCTGTTCAAGTCCCTTTTGTCGCACAATTTCTGCCGCAGATTTGCCTGTATTGAACATTTCTTCGAATACCGCTTTTGCGGTGTTTCTGTTTATTGTTCCGGCATCCACCAGTTCGAGCAACCCGCAAACGTGTGCCGGCGTCAGCCTGGTTTCGTTGAGTTTCTTTCCAGAGGCGTTTAGGAGTCTCAGCAGCTCAGTTGTAAGCCAGTTGGCAACTGTTTTCGGGTCTTTATACGAGGCAGCGCAGGTATCGTAAAACTCTGCTAGCTCCGGTGAGTCAATAAGCACCTCTGCGTCCGCTTGTGCGAGTCCGTAGTCCGACATAAATCTCTTCAGTTTCGCCATTGGCAGTTCAGGGAGCTCCGACCGAAGCTTTTCAATCCATTCCTCCGTAAACTTTAGCGGCACCAAATCCGGGTCAGGGAAGTAGCGATATTCCTGCTCGAACTCCTTAGACCGCATCGGGACGGTGACACCACGCTCGTCGTCCCATCGTCGGGTTTCCTGTACGACCTCACCGTTTTGCTCAAGAATCCTGATCTGTCGCTTTATTTCATAGTCTATGCCCAGGTATACTGACCGGAATGAGTTCAGGTTCTTTATCTCGGTCTTGACGCCAAACTCAGAGTGTCCTTTTAAGCGTACTGAGACATTGGGCTCGCAGCGCATACTACCCTCTTCCATTTTTACGTCGGACACGCCCAAATAGAGTAGTATCTGCCTGAGCCTCTGCAAGTATTCGCGTGCTTCCTCAGCAGATTCAATCTGGTCCAGACCCTCCGGAGGCGGGTTCTGTGTGACTATTTCCATAAGCGGCACGCCACTGCGGTTGTAGTCGACGTAGCTTCGATTTCCGGCGACGTGAAGGAGTTTACCCGTGTCCTCTTCCATATGGACGCGCCGAATTGCTATCCTTTTGGGCTTTCCACCCGCTAGAATTTCCACCCAGCCATTGACACCCAGTGGGAAATCGTATTGTGAGATCTGATAATTCTTCGGCAGGTCCGGGTAGTAGTAGTTTTTACGGTGGAAAATGCACTGTGGAGGTATGGTGCAGTTGAGAGCCAGTGCAGCGCGGGCCATATACTCCACCGCGCGTTCGTTGATTACCGGCAAGCTGCCCGGTAGTCCCAAACATACGGGGCAGCATCGCGTGTTCGGTTCTCCCCCAAATGCCACCTCGCAGCTGCAGAACATCTTGGAGCGTGTTTGCAGCTCGACGTGCACTTCCATTCCTATGATCGGTTCATATTCAGCCATAGCGGGTTTCTCTTTTTACGCTCCAACAAATCCTAGCTTCCACAGATTGCGTTGTCCGGTCAGTTACAACTGCGGTTTCTTGCGATGGTATTCAGTGTGTTGTTCGTAGGTGAAGGCCGCGCGTATCAATGTTTCTTCGTCGAGAGCTTTTGCCATTATCTGCAGACCTATGGGCAGACCATTCTTGAAACCGCACGGCACGGATATTCCAGGAATACCTGCCAGGTTCGCGGGAATTGTGCATATGTCGGCGAGCTTCATAGCGTATGGATCGTCCGCCCTCTCGCCGATTCCGAATGCTACCGTAGGCGAGGTGGGCGTGACTAGGATGTCGTACTTTTCGAACGCCTTGTCGAAATCGCGTCTCAGCAGAGTTCTTACCTTTTGCGCTTTCAGGTAGTATGCGTCATAGTATCCGGCGGAAAGCGCGTATGTTCCGATCATTATGCGCTGTTTAACTTCAGCGCCGAACCCTTGCTCTCTTGTCCTCTCGAACATCGATACGATACTGCTCTTGGAACCTCGCGTTTGGCGCGTGACAGTGCCGCTGTCAGGAGCTACTCTTAGGCCATAGCGAACGCCGTCGTAGCGCGCCAGATTGGAACTGCATTCCGCCGGCGCGATTATGTAATACACTGCCAGGCCATATTCCACGCTAGGCATCGATGTCTCCTCAGCGTGTGCTCCTAGCTCCGTTAAGAGATCTACCGCCTTGCGCACGGCGGCTTGCACATCAGGGTCGGTTCCGAAGCCGAAAAACTCCTTGGGCACGCCTATTTTCAACCCCTTGACGTCCGCCCTGAGAGACTGCGTAAAGTCCGGAACCGGCACATCAAGCGAAGTGGAGTCGCGTCGGTCTTTACCGCATATGGCATTCAGCACTATAGCGCAGTCAGTGACGTCCTTCGTGATTGGTCCGATCTGATCCAACGAACTCGCGAATGCTACAAGCCCATATCTCGAGACTCGGCCGTAAGTAGGTTTCATGCCGACCACACCGCAGAACGAAGCCGGCTGCCTGATAGACCCGCCCGTGTCGGACCCCAAAGCAAAAGCGCATTCATCGGCAGCGACCGCTGCAGCGGAACCACCGCTCGATCCTCCAGGCACGGTATCGAGATTCCAGGGGTTTCGAGTGACAAAGAACCCCGAGTTTTCTGTCGAAGAGCCCATAGCAAACTCGTCGAGGTTGGTCTTGCCAACTAAGGTCGCTCCTGCCATATAAAGCCTTTCAACCACGGTGGCGTCGTATATGGGCTTGTAGTTGTAGAGGATCTTGGAGGCGCATGTTGTAAATATGCCGCGCGTGCACATATTATCTTTGATCGCCGCCGGCACTCCAGCAAGTGGACCAATCGCTTCGCCGCGAGAAATCGCTTGATCAACGGCTTCAGCCTGCTTAAGGGCATAATCTGGAGTGGTAGTTATGAATGCCCTGACGCGCGGGTCAACTTCTTCTATGCGCCGAATAAAGCTCTCAGCAATTTCCCGTGCGCTGACCTGCTTCTTGCGAAGCAGTTCGTGAATCTCGTGTATGGTGAGGTTGCAAAGCCTGTCGCTCATATGGCGTTTGTTCCTCTGTTTGACCCAGCCAGGCAAGGAGCGGGTCAGTTTCTAGGTTTCGACGACTCTAGGGACGACAAAGCAGTTGTCCGCAACATCGGGAGCATTCGCGAGAACTTCTTCCACTGGCAGGGACGGAGCTGGCTCATCCTTGCGAAATACGTTGTAAACAGGAATCACGTGGGACGTTGGCTCCACATCATCGGTATCCAGCTCCTGGAGCTTTTCGAAATGCTCGAGAAGGCGGTTTATGTGTTTGGCAAGGGTTTCTTTTTCTTCTTCAGTCAGTTCCAAGCGAGATAAACGAGCTACGTCGGCGATATCTTGCGCTGTGAGTCTCATATATGTGTGCTCGACTTATGGGACGTGCCGATATGTGAAATTAAGAGCGGTTTCTTGGCTTCCCAGGACCGCCCAATTATAACACTCGATGTGTTCGACCATCAAGGTTGTGAGTAGCCTTTGCGAAATCCGCTGGTGAGGAGCTGGCATTTGACACCGTAACTCGGCCAATCTAGAATTACACAGCACAAGGAGTCTGCCATGATCCTAACCGTTACGCTCAATGCTTCTATAGACAAGACTTACACCATTGAGTCGTTTATGGTAGACCGGATCAACCGGCCAAGCCAGTGTCGGACTGTCCCCGGCGGTAAAGGAATAAACGTGGCACGCGTGCTCAAAGAGCTGGGCCGCGAGGCGCTCGCCACAGGTTTCCTTGGCGGTTCAATTGGAAACGTAATCGCCCAGGGTCTTGACCGAGAGGGAATAAAGCATGATTTCGTCAGGGTGGAAGACGAATCGAGACTTTGCATCAAAATAGTTGATCCAAAAAACGGCACACAAACCGAGATAAACGAGCCCGGACCAACAGTCACAGAGCTCGAATTGGAAGCATTGGTCTCGCGAATAGACGATCTTGTTCGCGGGTGCGATTTTCTCGTGCTCTCGGGTAACTGCCCGCCGGGAGTTCCGGCGGACTTCTACGCGCATCTCATACGGCTGGCGAGGAAAAGGGACGTCAGAGCAGTGCTCGATGCGAGCGGCGAGCATATGGCTGAGGGAGTCAAAGCGGCGCCTTATATGGTGAAGCCAAACGTTTCTGAGTTGTCTGAGCTGACCGGTCAAGAGCTGTGTACGGTCGAAGAGATACTGGCTGCGGCGAAAAGTCTCAGGGAGTACGGCATTGAAGTTGTCGCCGTAACTATGGGTCGGAGCGGAGCGGTCGTAACCGACGGCGGGCAGGCTTGGCAGGCTGTGCCGCCTGAGATCAGATTTGCAAGCTCGGTCGGCTCGGGCGATTCTTTTGTTGCGGCTTTTCTGGATAGCTTGCTGAGAGGTGACTCACTGAGCGAGGCTCTCGCTTGGGGGACGGCAGCCGGTGCGGCGAACGCCACAACATATGGTGCCGGTTTTTGCTCCAAAAGTAGTATAATAGATATCAGGCAGGGCGTCACCCTGACCCAGATCGCTTGAAAGAAGGGTTGTCCCATGTTCCATATGGGGACTCAGGAAATCATTATTATTCTCGTGCTCGCGTTGATCATCTTCGGCCCTAAGAAACTTCCGGAAATAGGCCGCTCAATAGGCCAGGGTCTCCGTGAGCTCAAGCGCGCATCGCGCGAAGTGATGGAAACGATTGAACAAGTCGACGAACCGGAACCGACACCCAGTTGGGCTTCCGAGAGTTCAAAGGAGAATGCTGTCAATGCTACCGATAGCGATCGGGACTAACGAAGCCATCATAATCATTGGTATCATCGTGCTCCTATTCGGGGTCAAGAGGTTGCCTGAACTCGGAAGGTCTCTTGCGGAAGGCATCCACGAGTTCAAGAAGGCGTCCCGCAAAGCCCAAGAGGAGTCCGAATCCGAAGAACAAGATCAGACAAAATCCCAGTCTTAGTGGGTCGATCGCCGCTTTGCGGCGTACTCCTACCCCTTTGCCTGCCGGGTGTCGCATGCTCGGCACGTGCGCTTTGCCGACTGAGCTGCCTTACCAGCCTATTGTTCGTGTGGATTGAACACTGCTAATTCATCCATCCATGCAGCGGCGCAGACGGGATTCTCAAATTCCTTGAACACTCCACCCTCGACTACGTACCTGGCAGCCTCCAATGCAGTTGATGCGGTAAACGGATAGCTCTTGTTGTCCAAGCGGTTGAGCTCATAAGTGCAAATTATCCTGCAGGTGTTCTCAGTTAGGCCGAAAGCACCAATTTCGAGGCCGTCTTCCCTCACGATTCCCAGAAAACCGTGTTCGCCGGTGATGACGCCTGCGATTCGCGGTGTGTTGTAGTCGTCTTTTTCGTAACCCATCGCGCTGAGCACGCGCTGCATGGCAAGGTCAGGAGACTTGCCCTTTTGGATTTCTTCAAAGATGGGGTCTGTGTGCGAGCCGTTGGACACCACTACAACGCCTTCGCCGACTCGAATGCAATTGTAGGTGATATATGGATTTTTCTTTGCATCCTCGGGATCAAGCGGCTGTATTGCCGCAGTGCCGTCGGTGATTCTTGCCACGCGGTTTGGAAATGATCTCGAGGAAACGCGGTAAGCTACAAACGGTCGGCTTGTCTTTCCCACTACAACAATGCGTCCTACGTACACCTGTTCCCCTCCCTGTACTTCTGAAAGCGAGCAGAGTGTACTATCCGCATCGCGCGTTGTCAACATACTTCCGCGAACTTCGCATGCGAAGCCAACCTGCTGCTTCGGTGTTAAGTTGCTCAGAACGTATGCTCGAGACCAAGCGTTCTACCCACAGCACAATCAGTTGAACAGATATAGTTCCGGTACTAAATGCTCGCGACTGGCAGTGTCTTCCTGTATCAGAAGACCTATGACGCAAATGCGAACCAAATTGACATTTACACTTGAAATATTTGCTTCAACAGATCATTAAGTGTTATGCAATTAACTTTTTCGCGCTCAGATGTGGGTAGATTTGCTGATTGTCCAATCCGTATTGTGAATCTCGCGTCGGTTATATGGAATAAGTTGTTAGGCGGTAATAGTACAAGTCTTGCGGAAATTTTGATGAATGAGTGAAGTCTTACGGCAGATATGAGCTCATCGAGAAAAGGTCGACGGTCAAAACGGTTTCTTCGCCTCGGGTCGCGGTTGCTTGAGGATGCCTATACTCAGGATGGCACTCTGTTGTTGCGCGCGGGGGCAAGGATTACCACGCTCACCGAATTGGCGCGTCTTAGTCAGCCGGACGTGCGATTCGGCAAAAACCTTGCGGCTGAGATTCCCATAGACATGGAAAACGAGGCAGTGCTCGACGCCGAAGCAATGGATCCAGACCCCGAAGTGACCGAGTTCTTGAAAGGGGTGGAACGGGCTCGCGAAGTAAAGCATGAGTCCATCTCAAACGTAGAGTCTATGTTCGCCGCAGTTGAAGCTGGCGAAGTCGTGGATCTGGAACTCGCGCGCCGGACGGTTTCTCGCCTTCTGGAAGAGCTTCTGGGTGATCCGCGGGCTTTGGTCTCTCTAACTCAACTCAAAAATGCCGATGCTTACACGTATACGCATTCAGTGCACGTATGCGTTTTGGCGATACACTTGGCACTGCATACGGACTTCCGCGACCAGGTTGAAGAGATAGGACTTGGTGCGCTACTGCACGACATAGGGAAGATCCGGGTTCCGCTCCATATCCTGAACAAGCAGGGACCTCTAACTCCTGATGAGATGAAACAAATGAAACTTCATCCAGTTTTCGGGGTCGAGCAGCTGAAAAAGTCCGGCGAGACGCGACCGACGGTTCTTTCATGTGTGCTGCACCATCACGAAAAGGTCAGCGGACGCGGCTACCCTGATGGAAAGCGCGGGCGTCACATATCGCCGTTCGCCATGATGACGTCGATTGCCGACATCTACGACGCACTGACCACCGACCGGCCTTACAGAGCGGCTATGGATCCCAAAGAAGCCATACTGATGATGGCAAAACAAATGGCAGAAGATCTCCACGAAGGATTGCTGCAGTCCTTTGTTTCTCTGGTAGGCTACTATCCGGTTGGAAGTGAGGTGCAGCTGAGCAACGGCTTCAGAGCACGTGTGTTGAGACATTACGCCTCGAAACCCAATGAGCCTAGGGTAGTATTAACAGCCGACGCTGAGGGGCGTCCTATACCTGGTCTGCCGGTGATCGAGATGTCCAAAGAGTGCGGGGTATCCATAGTGGGGTTTGTACGCGGTGAAGGAGGTTTCTCCGTAGCACGAGACCTAGCAGGGGGTGTGAGAAAGGCTGCGTAGAGCAGGGCATACTCATTGGTTTGCTAGTTCGGGAGCTGTCGGACTCGGATTTTTATCTAGCGGCGGCAAGCTGATCTTGGGAACTCGTATTCAACACATGGCGTAATAAAAAATGGAAGATGCAGGGGACGTCGCCAGCAGCAAGCCTCTTGACAGCCTCCTCTGGAAGCCCCGCGGAACGGAAGCCGCGGGGCTTCCCGCGTACCTAGTTCCCGCTGCGTTGGACCTCAGCTGCTAAGTAGCTAGGTTAAGTAGAAACCCAAAGGGGCTATGGAGCGTTATCAGCCAGCATACAGTCTTAAAGCGCAGTATATCACTGCTGCATTGCTCCCTATAAGCACAATGCACCCTGCTACTATTCCGCACAGCTTTGCCATTGCGCTTTTTAGGAGTCCATCAAGCCCGATAATCCAAACAATACCTGCAATGGCTGCAGTTGACAAGAACAGTCTACCTTGTAGGTTGGCCATCTGGTCGACGGTGAGTATGTACTGCAGCCACAAGACGTAGATCATGAGCGGCGCCAGCAGGAGAAACCCTAGTGCTGCAAGGTCAAACGAGTTGCCGCGGCGAAATCGTGCGAAGAGGCCTCCGAGCACGACAATGTTCACCAAGGCGATCGGATAGACTACCTGCCTCAAACTCCCCACAAATGGCCACACTATCCAGAAAGGAACCCAGAAGTAGCCATAAAGTGCCATTGTCAGTCTGTACAACAGCTCAGCTCCGAGTGCAGGGGCGGCTGCCAAAGCCAGAATTCCGCCGGGAACTACTGGGTTGTAAAGCGAGTGCGGTGTCGGCGTCCCATATATTGCGATGTTTCTCGCAAACCACCATCCGCTCACCATTGCTGCTGTGCCGAGGCTCAGGGTAATTGTCCCGAAAGCATCTTTCCAGCTGGCGGGTCCGCGCCGCACGAGAGACGCAGCAGCCGCGACAAGCATAAGAAAGATAAGAACAAACGATTGTGCTTTAGTAAGCAAAGCGAGACCTATCAACACGCCTACCTTGGCGGATTCGCGCCGCGACATCTCACCTGTTTTAAAGTACCGCAGAAGTGGGATCATAGCCCACGTAAAGAGCACGGTAATGAGATTCTCGTTGTTTATCACGCCCGCCATATAGCTTGCTGTTGGAATTCCGGCAACGAAGGCTGCACAAGTCAACGCGTATCCTTCACCTGCAAAGTATTCCTTGGCGAGCAGGTACACCATCCAGATTCCCGCAGCTCCAATTGGGATGTTAGCCAACCGAAGAATTCGCCATAAAGTGTCATCTTGCGCGCCTAGAAGCCGCGATATGGCAAAAGGGACTGCCATCAGCAGATAGTAAAGCGGCGGTTGGTGGCCCTCATGTGTCGCCGTGCAGTGCTCGTTCGGTGTTTCCGTGTGCGATATGGCCGGCAGACTGAACGTTGTAGCGATGGACCGTATGTAAATGAAGTGGGCGGGCTCGTCCGGACCGTATTTGAGCTTGGTGGCAAACGAGTAGCATAACGCTAGTATAGTATACGCAGCGATGATGAGAGTAAGGATCTTCTTCGAAGACGGATTCACAGTCTCGGAGTATATCACATAACGACGCGAAACTCTATCCTTTGAGGATTATAGCAGCCTGCTGTGCGGTTTGCCAAAGGCGTGCAGCCCGTGTGCTAGCGGGCACCGCTATGCGGTCGATCTATGTGCGCATCGGTGTAGCCCACGGGAGCCCAGCCGCATCCGGTCACTGCATGTCTGGCGTGCCCGTCGAGATACACGTAGATGGTTCCATCCTTGTGAGGATACAGGGGTGGTTCCATAATCCCGCTTCCTGCGCGAGTTTCGGTTCTGCAGGCTACGTCAGGTCCCAGCGCGTAGCAGAACGCGAATATTTTCCTCGACGGCGGCTTGTTGCGGTGCCACACCTTCAAGTCCAGTGCCTGGACTTCCGTGATGGTTCGTCCGATTCCATTGACCGGGTCTCCCATTCGCGTTTCGGAGCAGAACGCGGTGTCCGGGTAGGTTGAGAGATCCGGCTCATACATAAACTGTCGTGTCAGGAAGCACCAGCTGTTGCGATACCCATACGCGAACTTGAGCGCATACAATCCATTCGGGTTTGGACAGATCCAAATGTCTTGGTTCTTGACGTATTTGTACAGGTACAAATATCTGAATGCGCCCCCGACAGTTGCAGCATTCCAGTTCTTGATGCCTCCGGGCCAATCATAGGTCCAAGTGAACTGACTGAGGTACTGAGCCTCTGCATCCGTTATGTCACCGTTCTTCGCCAAGCTTGGGAAGCGGCCGTTGTTGTCGTCGAGATACATAAGCATTGCCATGCCAAGCTGCCTGCCATGGCTGGAACACTGCGCAGCTAAGGCCGATTCCCGTGCACTCATAAACACAGGGAAAAGTATCGCCGCCAGAATGGCGATTATGGCAATGACTACCAAAAGCTCTATTAAGGTGAATCCTTGATTAACAAACCTTTCTCGTGGATCGGTATTTTTCATTGCACTGATTCCTCCGCGTAGAGGTGCATGAGCTGCTACTCTTTTGTGGTGTGCGGTTAGAAGTGTCAAGTTTGTGAACTGACTGCCACTGGCATTATAGCACGAGTTTGCTCGCTTCGCAAAAATGGTTTTTCGCTCAGTTCGCAGAGCAACCGCCAATAGCAAGATGCAGTCGTCCAGCAGGATACCTTTGCCCATGCTGATAAATCATTAGTAAACTACAAGAGGTGCATTTGGGATGAGGAAGGCATTGGCTGTTTGTCTTTTGCTGACGGTTAGCGCGGTTCTAACTTCTTGTTCTACAGGCAAAAAGGTACGCGTCGCTTTTGTAACTAATAACGTTTCTGACTTTTGGAAGATTGCGGAAGCTGGGGTCAGGCAGGCGGAGAAGGACTTCGACGTGCAGTGTGATGTTCGAATGCCTACTCAAGGTACCGCGCTTGAGCAAAAGGAGATACTTCAGGATCTTCTTGTGAAGGGTGTGTCCGGAATTGCTATATCACCGGTCAGTCCCGACAGCCAGACTGAGATACTCAATCAAGTGGCGAAGAAGGTGCATCTAATCTGCCACGATTCAGATGCTCCCAAGAGCAACCGTCTACTCTACGTGGGGACAAGCAACTACGACGCGGGCAAGGTGGCGGGCGAGCAGTTGAAAAAGGCGCTACCTAAAGGCGGCAAGGTTATGGTATACGTCGGCACACTGGATGCTCAGAATGCGTCCCAGCGTTACGCCGGTTTGAAAGATGCTGTGAAGGGTTCACCCATCAAGATATTGGGCGTGATGACCGACAACGCCGACCACACAAAAGCACGTGCGAACGTAGAGGATACTCTCGTTAAGCATCCGGACATCGCGGGCCTTGTTGGACTTTGGAGTTACAACGGTCCCGCAATAGTTAATGCCGTAAAGGCAGCGAAGAAAGTAGGCAAGGTGGCAATAGTCTGCTTTGACGAAGACGAAGTGACGCTGCAAGGCATCAAGGAAGGTGCAATTTTCGCCACCGTCGTCCAGAAGCCTTACGAGTTCGGATACCAGTCCGTGAAGATATTGGCAGCGCTTGCCCGCGGGCAAAAGATCAACATCCCGCCCACCAAGATTATTGACACGGGCGTGGAGGTTATCAACAAGGACAACGTGGACGCGTTCTGGGCGAAACTGAAAAGACTGACGGGCAAAGCGTAACAGAAAAGCGCGTCTTCAATAGCTCTCTGCGCTCAACCAGAGTCAAGCTTGTCCCTCGCGGAGGAGTCAATCTTACAAATGCCAGCCTCGGTGCAGATACCACTTCTCGAAATGAGAGGAATAACCAAGCGATTCCCAGGCGTACTTGCGCTCGACAATGTCGATCTCGTTCTACACAGGGGCGAAATCCTGGGGCTGATCGGCGAGAACGGTGCGGGAAAGTCTACATTGATGCGCATTTTGGCAGGCGACTACCCGGCGGACTCCGGCGCGATTTACCTGGACGGCAGACCTGTTTCCATCAAGGGAGTGCGCGATGCAATCGAACTGGGAATCTCGGTCATATACCAAGAGCTCAACCTTGCTCCTAATCTTGATGTGGCTTCGAACATATTCCTGGGGCGTGAGCCCAGGAAAAAGCTTCTGGGCATCGTGGATAAAAGAGCTTTATATTCACGAGCATCTGAGCTGGCAGAGCGCGTGGGATTGTCTGGGAACGTGACGACGCCCGTCAGCGAGCTCTCCCCTGGTGGACAGCAGCTTGTAGAGATCGCAAAAGCCCTTTCTGTGAAATCGCGCATTCTGGTCTTGGACGAGCCAACCAGCTCCTTGACACCTTCTGAGGTCAGTAAGCTTTTCGACATTATGCGCAAGCTGAGAGCAACCGGTGTGTCGATGATATTCGTTTCCCATCGACTCGCCGAGGTTAAAGAGATTTGTGAACGCGTTGTCGTGTTACGGGATGGCCGAAATGCGGGCGAACTGGACAAACCCCGCATGGAAATTGAAGAAATGGTCAAGCTAATGGTGGGGCGTGATCTGGCGCGTTTCTTCCCAAAACACGGCCAACTCGAGAAACGGGAAGTCGTTCTCTCGGTGCGAGGACTGCGGCCCAAAGGTGCCAAATCTGAAATTAGTTTCGATCTTCACTCCGGAGAAGTACTAGGAGTGGCAGGATTGGTTGGCGCCGGGAGAACGGAGCTGGTCCGTAGCCTTTTCGGTGTTGATCCGCCTGAGGCGGGGTCTGTAGAGGTTAAAGGTCGCGCGACGAAGGTGCGGAGCCCTTCCGATGCAATAAAGCTTGGGATGGGACTCGTGCCGGAAGATCGTAAACAGCTTGGCGTAATACTCGAGATGAATGTTGCCGAAAACATCTCGCTTCCCAGTATCAAGACATATCACCCGGTGCTTCTTGACAGAAAGCGCGAGTTGCAAACTGCACAGCAAGTTGTTGATTCGCTTGACATCCGAACTCCCAGCCTCTTTCAGCGCGTGCAGTACCTGTCAGGTGGTAACCAGCAGAAAGTTGCCTTAGGAAAGTGGCTTGCGCTCAGTCCGCGGATATTAATCCTGGATGAGCCTACTCGTGGTATCGACGTGGGCAGCAAGAGCGAGATCTACAAGCTCATACGCAACTTGGCAAACGATGGCGTCGGGATAATAATGGTCTCTTCCGAGTTGGAGGAAATAATTGGCTTGTCTGACAGGGTGTTGGTGATGCACGAGGGCAGATGCACGGGCATACTCGATGGGGACCAGATCACTGAGGAAAACATTGTGCGTCTGGCAACAGGCAGTTAATACTCCAGCCGAAAACGGCTAGTCGGAGTAACGAAGCGACGTGCCACAGTCTGTCTTGTTGCGCCTCACTGAGTAACCATTTGAATCCTGGGGGACTAACCGCATGCGAAAGCTGGTCGGAATGACTCTGCTTCTCATAGCACTTGTAGCGGCAATATGCTTTTATCAAGTGCTCACGTTCGGCGGCGTAGCCTTCTTTAGGCCCGAAAATCTGTCGAATTTGGCGCAGCGTGTGGGCATTCTAGGCATTTATGCTATAGGCGCTGGAATAGTGATAATCTCCGGCGGAATAGACCTTTCGATAGGTTCCGTGATCGGCTTCGTCGGCGTAATTATGGCGATGACGGTCAGCACATTCGGCCTCAATCCTTGGGTTGTTGCACTCGGCTGTTTGATTCTGGGCGTTGGCCTCGGATTGTGGCACGGGTTCTTGATTGGTCGGTTCAACCTTCAGCCGTTTGTTGTGACCTTGTGCACACTGTTGCTGCTCAGGGGGCTTGCACGAGGTATATCGGGGGGAATCAGTCAAAAGCTCGACGGCTTTTCGACACTGGGTAACAGCAGCATCTTGCATGTTCCGATACCGTTTTGGATTCTGATAGCAGTTGCACTCGTGGTGGGGTTCTTTATGAACTTCACCGTATACGGCAGATACCTTTATGCAATAGGTCGAAACGCCGAAGCTGTCCGATACTCCGGGGTGAACGTGAACCGTATGCGAACCGCGGCATACGTTGCTTGCGCTGTCCTGTCTGCAGTCGCCGGCATAGTGTCTGTGTCTTATACGGGTGAGGTTCAACCCGCCAGCGCTGGATTGATGTTCGAAATGTGGGCAATCGCGGCAGCGGTTCTTGGGGGCTGCAGCTTGAGGGGTGGAGAAGGAAGCGTCATCGGAATCATCATCGGAGCTGCGCTTATAAAAGTTATGTACAACGGGATCAACTTGTTGGGCATCTCCACTGAGTGGGAGTGGGCCGTGATAGGGGTTGTAATCTTGGGAGGAGTAATCGCCGACGCGGCTTACCGCCAACGATCCGAGCGAAAAACAAGTTAATAAGAAGAGTCGACGCTTCCTGGCGTGTCAGGAATGGCTTGATATTTTAATATTTCGAAGTAGGTTAGATATGAGCACGGGGCGTACCGATAGAAGGAGCGATGGTGTTAGCCACCGCTCCTTCTTCCAGCTACACAGCAGTGGTCTGAGTCACACTACTTCACAGGGGGCGCCTGTTCTTTCGGCAGCTTCTTGAAGCACATAAACCAGTCGAGACAGTAATAGTCCTCGCCAGCCTTCTCTACTCGCTCCTTGGCGGTGCCGCAGGATCCCGGCGGCGGGATGATAACATCGTCACCAGGCTGCCAGTCTGCAGGTGTCGCACAATTGTGAGCATCCGAAGTTTGCATTGCTTTGAGCAAGCGCAGAATTTCGTCGAAGTTCCTGCCGTTTGACAGCGGATAATATATGATCGCCCTGATCTTGACGTTTGGATCAATGAAGAAAACAGCCCTCACAGCCTTTGTGTCGTCTGCCGAAGGCTGGACCATGCCATACTTGCGGGCAACTTCCATTTTGATGTCGCTAATTACCGGAAAATTGATCTCGACGTTCTCCATATCCTTGTACTTGATTTTTTCTTTGATGGTCCTGAGCCACGCAATATGACTGTAGGTGCTGTCGATGGAAAGGCCTATCAGTTCGCAATTGAGCTTCTTGAGCTCCGGTTCAATCTTCGCGAACGTCATGAACTCCGTGGTGCACACCGGTGTGAAGTCGGCAGGGTGGCTAAATAGAATGACCCACTTTCCTCTGTAATCGTCGGGAAACCTTATCTTTCCTTGTGTCGTTTCGGCTTCAAATGCCGGAGCATCTTCACCAATCAGTGGAACTCGGAATGTTTCCGGACTGCATTCGTATACTTCCATACTTGTTTCCTCCCTTGCGGTTTGACGTTTTTCTACAGCTCTTTGCGTCGGTTTTTTTACTTACTGCTACGACGTGCTTGCAGCTCTCAGCGACTGGTTTACTTTTTCGTTTACCCATCGACTGCAGCCGGTAAACAGTTCTGTGCGCCCGCTGCACGCTTTGCATGCCAAGGTAGTGCTGCAAGTTACTAACATCCATTGTCCTACCGATCAGTCCTCAGTCGACTTTTGATGGTTCTTTTTGTGCTCCTTCGATCCTCCCATTCGGACCTATTGAATGGCGGTGTGCTGACAATAATGTTAATGGTGGATGGGTTCATTTTCGGAGAGGGCCATCAGGAGGACAGCTGCACGTGTTGAGTTTTCTCTTCGCCAGGGAATCAGTCGTAGGAATCGACATAGGTTCGTCGATGCTGAAAGTGGTTGAGGCTGTTTCTACGAACACCGGCTGGGAGCTTCTGGCGGCTGCCGTCGATCAGACGCCACCGGAGGCGATTAAGGATGGGGTCGTAAAGGACGTTCACGAAGTCGCGGCTGTAGTCCGCAGAATGCTGCGTGACGCCGGAATAAAAGCTGTCGGCGCCGTGTGCGGCATCTCGGGTTCGCAGGTAATAGTAAGGCAGGTACAGTTCCCCAAGATGCCTGAGGCTGTACTGCGAAAATCGATCAGATACGAAGCCGGCAAGTTCATATCAGCCTCCGTGGAGGACAGCATCGTTGAGTTTGAGATAGTCGGCGATGCTGAAGAACCGGGGCAAATGAATGTCTGGCTTGTAGCAGCACCCAGAGATATGGTCGACAGCCGAGTAGCGGTGCTGGAAGCAGCAGGGCTTGAACCCCTTGCCGTGGACGTAGAGGCCTTTGCTCTGATTCGATCGCTCGTCGAGCTCAGCTCTACCGACAGATTCCTCAACGAGACGGTCGCGCTTGTAGACATGGGTGCAAGCCACACCGACGTGAACATCGTGAGCCGTGGAGAGTTCGCTCTTACCCGCAACATACCCATTGCGGGAGACAGCTTTACCAATGCAATCAAGAACCTCACCGCATGTTCGTTCGAGGAAGCTGAGCAGGCAAAACTGGAAATGACCAGCGACTGCCCACTGGACCAGTTTGAAGCAGCAGAGCGCGATAACCGCAACTGGCGAGCCGTTCAACCTTTGATCGACGAACTTATTCGAGAAATCAAACGCTCAGTCAACTTCTATCACTCGCAGTTTCCCGAGGGCGACACAGGCTCTTTCGTGAGCAGGGTGGTCCTTACAGGCGGCAGTTCGCAGATGGCTGGCATAGACAGATACATGGCGGCGAAGCTAGGTATCCAGACGGAAACGGCGCAGGTGTTTCGGGATACTGCCGTTTCGGCCGACACCTTGCCTGCAGAGTTGAAGGCGAAGCACGAGCCGGTGCTGGCTATAGGTACCGGCTTAGCCCTGAAGGAGCTTGTCGCTGACGTGAAGCAGAAAGCGGCTTAAAAGCGAGCTCGCAGTACGCGAAGCCCATGAAGGTGTGCTTCTGCGAGACTGGTGACGCCTATCGGAAAGGAGTGCTGATATGCCTTCCATCAATATGATTGCCCCGCGTAGAGCCGAAAAGCGAAAGCTCGAACGCGATATGCGTCGGCTCGTAGCGGTGATATTGGTTGAGCTCGTATGCGCTATTGCGCTTGGGGGTTGGCTGACAGCCCGTCTCGTGGCGACGCGCGGCCGCATAGCGGACCTCGATGTCCAGCTTGCCAGGCTGAGACCGACAGTAAAACAGATCGAGGATTACGAGAGCGCCACAAGAAAGATCAAACCCAAGCTTGATTTGCTGAACGAGGCTAGAGAGCGAACTTTGCGTTGGCATAGGATACTCGACGCACTGACCTCTAGTTTGCCCAAACCCAGTTATCTTACGCGGCTGACAACCAACCAGTCGACTGGGCGAGGCGAGTCCTCACCTACTGTGGCGCTCACAGGTATAACCGTCTCGCAGGCCATCATTGGCGAGGCGATGCTGCGACTTTCGTCGGTGCCAGACCTGGTTCAAGTGGATTTGAATTACAGCCAGCCGACCTCCGTCAATGGCGCGCCTGCAATCGAATTTGAGCTGGGCGCAAAGATGAAGGGTGAGAAAGATCGGAAAGGAGCACAAACCAATGGCCGCGTTCAATCTTAGGGCGACGTCGAAGGCCGTGACAGTCCTTGTCATCGTGGCGGTGTTGGTTCTCTTCGCCACGGTGCTTATGTATTTGGGGATGGCCGGAAAACTCCGAAGCGCGGTCTCGGAGATGCAAGCCAAAACCAAGCAGGTTGCTGAAAGCCGAAGTGTGGTTGAGAAGTTAGAAGCTACCAAACTGGCTTATCTCGATGCTCGCAGCCAGGTTCGGTTCTTGGAGACGTCTGTTTCGACACAAGAGTTCATACCTACCCTGCTCAAGCAGATCGAGCATCTCGGCAAATCGGTCAACCTCAAGGTGTTAGGCGTGCGTCCTTCGCTTGATGCCCAAAAACAGTCGGGTAAGAGGAGTCTTTCAAGCAGCAAACAGGCTTCTGAGGGCAATTTGGAGGAGGCTTCAAAGTCGGAAGCCGGCGGTGGCCGGGGCTCCGCGCGTAATTCGCGCCCTTACGATGAGCTCCAAATTGCCTTGCAGGTTGAAGGTTACTATATGGATCTTCTCGATTTTCTCTACCGGCTGACAACTTTCCCAAAAATAGTTGCGGTAGACAGCGTTGAAATCACGCCGCTCACCAGCAGATTACAAGGCACGGGCTCTCCGCGCCTGAATATGAAGCTTACTCTCACGGCATTCATACTCAGAGACGACAACAAACCTGAGAAGAACAAACTCCGACCCGGTTCGTCGATTCGGCCAGGGTCTTCCGACAATGTTCAGCTCAGGCAGGCAACGGGGGTGGCTGGGTAATGAAGCTCGAGCAGAAGAGAGCCATCGGATTGGCGGTTTTGGGCGTTGTAGTAGTTGCCTGCGTCGCCTACATTTCGTTTTCGGTTGCGGTGCCCAAAACGACCGGTGCAAAGACAGCTCAGCAAGTCGGCAAGGAACAACAGAAAACAGGATCGGACCAGGAATCGCGCCAAGACAGTGCCGTGGCTTCAGCGGAAGAGTTGTCTGCTGACCGCCCACCGCTTCCGCGCAGGGACCCATTTGCGCTTCAGCCGCTGCCAGGCGAACAGCTTCAACAAAGCGTCACAGCTAGTCAGGCTGAGCGCCCTAGTAGGTCTTCGCGTTCCAAGTTCCGACTGCCACGGACGCCTAATCGCCTCCCGGCCATAGATGTTAAGCCGCTGAACCCGTTCGCAGGTGCTACTGAGAACCCTCCAGTGCAGGCGCAGACTCCGCAACCAGAAGAGGAAATTACTGTGACGGGAGTGGTGAGGGGTGAAGGCAACGTGGCTATAGTCAGACTCGGAGAGTCAGGTAGGCATGTCGTGCGTGAGGGAGAAACGATCGACGGGCGCTATAGAGTCGCATCCATAACCACGGACCGCGTGGTTTTCATATACAACAACCGGCCCGTAGCCATCAAAGTGGGAGGAAACAAGAATGCTGCGAAATAGACCATTAGGCCAGGCCGCATTTTTTATCTGTTGTGCTTTCTGCGCGGCGTGCACATTAATCCTTGCGCTGGCGGTCGAATGTTCGGCCGACAATGCTATAACCAGTGTCAAGGTGGTAAACACAGCAGACAAAGTGGTGATCACGGTGCGTGCCGACGCGCCGCTTAAATTCGTGCCTCTCGTTTCAGCAGCAGGCAAATACATCGGATTCCAATTCCCCTGTGCACTTAGGACGAAGGGCGGCGCAGTACCGATCAGAAGCGGCGGGATATACAGTGTGCGGTACTCAAACTTCCAGGCCCAACCGCCGGTGTCTCGGGTTGTGGTCAACACGACCAAGCACCTCAAGTATTCCACGCAGCGATCGGAAGACGGTAAGGAGTTCGAAATCTGTGTCTTCAAAGCCGTACGCACGCCCTTGGTACGTCCAGCGTCAGCAGCTGGCGCCCCTTCTGTAATCGTTGGTAATTCCAATTCCAAGCCTGTGGCGGATGCTAAGGAGCAGGAAGCGCGGGTGGGTGCTGATTCAACTGACCAAAAGGTCGAACTCCCCGCTCAACAATCGGCTGCTGATCGCCTCTGGGCTTACAAAGCCATAGCTGAGCGCTCGAGATTGGCGGCACAAACTGCAAGGCAAGCCGACGCGCCGATTCAGGTCGCGTCTGCGAGTTTGAGCTTACCTGCTTCTCCGGAAAACGCAGTGCAGCCGCTAAGTAGAGTACCGGGGTCTGTCCAAACGACTGGTGAGCCCGACGCGGTGGAGCCTTCGCACCAGCCGGCAGATTCGGCTGAGTCGCTCGGCAGCGATGCTCCGAGAAGAGTCGCGTTGGCGAATCCTGGCATCCAGCGTGCCAGTTCTCCGGAACGAAAGGTCTCGGTTAACTTCCTTGGCGCGGACATAAATGATGTTCTAAAAGCCCTGTCGGTTCAGAGCGGCAAGAATATCGTCTCCAGCAAGGATGTTACAGGGAACGTAACGGTCAGTCTGTCGAATGTCAGCCTGGAAGAAGCATTGGACTACGTTACCAAATTGAGCGGCTACACATACACCAAAGACGGCGATACGTACCTGGTCTCCACAAAGGAATCCCTTCGATCGCTGACGGGCGAATCGAGTCCGGATGCCAAGACGGAGCTGGTGAAGCTCAGCTACGCGAAAGCGGACGATGTTGTTGCACTGCTCAAATCTCGTTTCCCCGACATTTTAGTTAGCAAAGTCGGGGTAGAACCAGCTCCTAAAGCTGCTGGCGAGCAACCCGGCACCCAGAGCCCGGTCGGACAGAAGAATAATCTGTTGGTCTTGTCCGGACCGGCGGAATCAGTTGCGGAAGCGAGAAAGCTGGCCGAACAATTCGAGCAGACCTTGCGTGTACAGGCGATTCAGTCGACGAGAGCAACGTACCGGGTAAAGTTTGCCAGCCCTTCGCAGCTTGCTCAGACACTGATGGCATTGGTACCCGGCGTGGAAGTTGTTTTCGCCCCGACCAGCGATTTCGAGTTGGTCAGATTCAAATCGGCTAAAACGAGCCCGGGACAAGCTCCGCAGGTTGAGCGCGAGTTCGATACTGCAGGCAACAAGAGCACAGGTGATCCAAGTAGGGGGGCTGTTCCCGGAGCGGGTGCAGACCCAACGGGAAAGGGCGGAGGTCCCGCCGGGCCTGTTACCAACGCTCGCACGATCGTTATAGTTGGCGACGAACAGTCAGTAGCCAAGGCCCTCGAGATAGCGCAGCAGCTTGACGTGAAGGCCCCTCAGATAAAGATAGACGCCAAGATCAGCAGTATAAACAAAACGGGCGAGAAGAAGCTTGGCTTGGAATGGCAGTGGGGAGACTTGGTGGTTCTGGAGGGGTTCACGGACTACGATAAGACGACAGATATGCTCCCCACGGGCGACAACAAGCAAAACGTCCGGATTGCCCACAAGAAGATGTACCGGCAGCCGTGGGACTTCGCCGCAACGCTTGACGCGCTTGTCACAAGCGGAGACGCCCAGGTGTTAGCTTCGCCGAGTATTGTATGCCTGGAGCGCAACCCGGGGGTGTTCTTTGTGGGCGATGAGGTCACATACGTGCAAAGAGTGGAGACGACACCGACCGGACAGAACATTCTTACGGATACCAAGCGAGTTGGCGTGCAGATGGTTGTGGCTGGTGAAATCAATGACGACGGCTACATCACGCTTTACTTGCATCCGGAAGTGAGTACGCTCAAGCTGTCGGTCGAGCAGGGTGTGGCGCTTCCAATAGTTTCGAGTCGCTTCACGGACCACGTAGTGCGCGTCAAGAGCGGTCAGACCATCGTCATAGGAGGCTTGATCAGGAGCGACGAGGTTGAGGAAATGCGGAAGGTGCCCTTCCTCGGCGATTTACCGCTGTTCGGTCAACTGTTCAGGCACACGCAGAAGACTAAGGATGAGACTGAGGTAGTTATGTTCATAACGGCCTCGATCCTTCAGGACTAGGATGGACCTGGTTACGCTTCGGTATTCCTAGGACTGAAGGGCTGCGGTCCCGAGCGAGCGTTCAAGCTCACGCTCGGTGTTGCCCCGCCGCACTGGTGCGGCGGGGCAACTGGAAGGTTAGTCAATTAAACTGAGAACACGTTGGGCTAGAAGATCAGCCTTCGGGGAAAGCGATGCAACAAACCGAACCGATCGGTGAGATATTCGTACGAAAGGGACTCATAACGCGGGACCAGCTTCGGCAGGCTCTCGAAAGGCAAAAATTGCTCAAGAGGCAGGAGAGCCTGGGCGATGTGCTGGTGAGTATGGGATTCATTACTGAAAAAGACCGCGTTATGTGTCTCGGAGAACAGTGGGGAGTGCCGTACGTAGAGCTCAACGACCTGGAGGTCGACAGCTCCGTAATCAAGCTTGTGCCCCAGAGCACTGCTAGAAAACTCAAAGTCGTACCCATAGGCAGAAAGAATGGCAAGCTCACCCTTGCCATGAAAAACCCCCTCGACATATTTGCTATTGATGAGGTGCGGATGGTCGCAGGTGTAGATGTTGAGCCTGCAATAGCTCTTGAAGAAGACATACTCAACGCCATCAGCCGGCTCTACCGCGCCGAGGCAAACGTTTCTGAACAGGTTTCCGAAGTCATCAAAGAGTTCGATACCGAACAAATCGACATCACCAGTGTTGAGGGCTACGAAGACGACGAAGACAACATTTCGATTGAACACCTGCGGGAGCTTTCCGAAGAAGCACCTGTCATAAAGCTGGCAAACCTGATAATCAGCAGAGCGGTGTCCGATGGAGCGAGCGATATACACATTGAGCCTGCCAGAGATTGTGTGCGGGTGCGCCTGCGAATCGACGGGATACTTCACGAGATTATGCAGATACCCAAAAAAGTGCAGCCGTCGCTCATCTCACGGTTCAAGATTATGGCTGAGATGGACATTGCGACCAAGCGCTCGCCGCAGGACGGTCGAATAAGCGCTGTCATTGATGGTAAACCTTATGACTTCCGCGTTTCTACTCTACCCTCTGTATTCGGGGAAAAGGTGGTACTGAGAATTCTCGACAAGAGCGCAATATGTATCGGTCTTCATAAGTTGGGGCTTCTTCCGGAAACCCTGGAAAAGTTTGAGAGTCTGATAGCACGGACCTACGGCATAATACTTGTCACTGGCCCGACCGGAAGCGGCAAGTCCACAACCCTATATTCGGTTTTGTCCAAGCTGAACTCGGGCGAAAAGAATATACTCACCATAGAAGATCCTGTTGAATATGAGCTTCCCGGGCTCACGCAAGTTCAGATCAATCCTCGGGCGGGGCTGACTTTTGCCGCGGGCCTGCGGACCATGCTTCGACAGGACCCGGACATAATAATGGTCGGCGAAATTCGCGACGCCGAGACGGCGACCATCGCCACGGAGGCCGCACTGACGGGCCACCTCGTGCTGTCCACGTTGCACACCAACGATGCTCCCGGGGCGCTTACGAGACTGATCGATATGGGCATCGAACCCTTTCTGATTGCATCTAGCGTTATCGGTGTGATGGCCCAAAGGCTCGTGAGGGTGGTCTGTCCCAAGTGCAAAGAGCAGTACCAGCCTCCGCGGGATGCTTTGAAGCGCCTTGGTATCGAGCTGGATGGCCAGAGCAGGGTAACGTTTTTCCGTGGCAGGGGGTGCGACTACTGCCGCGGCAGCGGCTACAGAGGCCGCGTCGGCGTATACGAATTGATGATTATGAACGATCAAATACGTGACCTGGTGCTTCGCAAGGCTTCTGCACACGTGATAAAAGAAGCTGCCATAGAGTCCGGCATGAAAACGCTCAGGGAAGATGCCATTGCGAAGATACTACTTGGCCAAACCACTCTCGAAGAGTGCTTGCGAGTTATCTACGCAGGTTAAGGAGGGACTATGCGAGGCGAACTGGCTGTCGACGATCTCAGTGACTTTTTGGCGGAGTCGGACGCACCGTCTGTTGAAGATGTGCATCTGGATGACCTGCTCCGGGAGGCTTCGGAGCGGGGAGCCTCGGATTTACATTTGACGGTAGGGTTGCCGCCTGTAATACGAGTGGATGGTTCGCTAACGCACCTGAGATATCAGCCGCTGTCACCCAGCGACACGCAGAGGCTTGTTTACGACATACTAACCACGGATCAGGTTCAGCACTTCGAGACTGTTCATGAACTCGACTTCTCTTATGGAGTGCGCGGCGTAGGCAGGTACCGAGTGAATGTTTATAAACAGCGCGGAAGTGTAGGTGCGGCGCTTCGCAGCATACCGGATCGTATCCCAACTTTTGAGCAGCTCAATCTTCCTCCTATTCTGCGCGAACTCAGCCGCAGGACCAGTGGACTGATACTCGTGACTGGACCCACCGGCAGCGGCAAGTCTACTACCATCGCCTGCATGATCGACACGATCAATTCGGAAAGACCCGTGCACATAATGACAATTGAGGATCCAATCGAGTATCTTCACCGCCACAAGAGAGGCATGGTCAACCAGCGGGAACTCGGCACGGACACAGATTCCTTCGCCAACGCCTTGCGTGCTGTCCTGCGAGAAGATCCCGACGTCATACTCATCGGCGAGATGCGCGATCTCGAAACGATACAGGCCGCATTAACCCTTAGCGAAACAGGTCACTTGGTCTTCGGTACGCTGCACACGCGCAACGCCCCGCAAACAATAGACAGAGTGATCGACGTGTTCCCTCCGCATCAGCAGGAGCAGATTAGGGTGCAACTTTCCAATACCCTCGAGGCAGTCATAGCGCAGCAGTTGATGCCCAGAATAGGGGGCGGACGAATCGTGGCGCTGGAGATACTGGTTGCGACTTCTGCCGTCCGCAATCTGATTCGGGAGGGGAAGTCTCATCAGATATACAGCGCCATCGAAACCGGTGCCCAGTACGGCATGCAGACAATGGACAAATCTCTTGCCGATCTTTACCGGAACGGCATTATCACCTTGGAGGAGGCGGAAGCGCGCTCGATAGACCGGGAGAACCTTAAACGTTTCCTGCAAGGAGGCTGATTTTCTCTTGGGTCCTCGCCGAACCGTTATTTTGAAAGAAGGGAGGTAGCAGGACGTGCCGACGTTTGCTTACACAGCGATAGACGCGAACGGCAAAACTGTCAAGGGCCGCACGGACGCGGAAAGCGAAAACATTTTGCTTTCCAAGCTTCACGCCCAAAACCTTCACGTGCTCTCAATCAATGAGGAGAAGACCGAAGCCGCGAAGAACGCGGGCGGCGCGGCTCCTTCCGGAAAGAAAGTGAAGCTGAAGAACCTGGTCGTCTTCAGTCGTCAGTTTGCGACGATGATAGACGCCGGGGTGGCTATAGTCCGGTGTCTGGACATATTGGAAAACCAGACTAAGGACCCGGTTCTGAAATCGGTCATCGCACAGTGCAAGAAGGACGTGAAGGGCGGAATGAGTCTCACGGACGCATTTGCCAAGCACCCTAACGTCTTTTCCCGTCTCTACGTAAACATGGTCAAGGCTGCAGAGACTGGTGGAATCCTTGACAAGATATTGGATCGCCTGGCTACGTTTCTCGAAACCGAACAGGAGGTCCGCTCCAAGATCAAGTCGGCGATGATATATCCGATACTGGTGCTCGTCTTCGCGTTATGTATGGTGGTAGGCCTTTTCATGTTTGTTCTGCCGAAGTTCAAAGAACTGTTCGATTCACTTGACGTCGAACTGCCTGCAGCTACACGTGCGCTCTTTGGGATTAGCGAGATGATGCGCTCCTACTGGTACGTTGGCCTCGTGGGGATTGTTGCCGGCACCATTGCATACAAGTGGTACAGGAATACCGACCAGGGCGCCTGGCAAATAGATATGCTCAAGCTCAAGTTTCCTGTCATCGGCGAGTTGGTTCAGAAGATGGCGATCTCGCGGTTTGCTCGAACTTTTGCAACGCTGATACATAGCGGCGTGCCAATGATGAGATCGCTGGAGATTGTTGGTGAGACGGCGGGCAATAGGGTTATAGCGCACGCCGTCGAAAACGCCCGTAGCGCAATAAGGGAAGGTCAAAAGATCAGTGTTCCTCTGGCGCAGAGCGGGTTGTTTCCTGGTATGGTGACTCACATGATCGATGTGGGTGAGGAGACTGGTCGGTTGTCGGATATGCTTGCGAAGGTGTCGGATTTCTACGATCAGGAAGTCGAGAACGCCGTGAAGGCTTTGACATCTCTGATCGAGCCTTGCTTGATTGTAGTCATGGGCGGCATTGTAGGGTTCATAGCTGTTTCCATTATGGCGCCCATATTCAAGCTTATCAGTGCGGTAGGTTAGTTTTTGCCCAAGGATGGGCAGCCGCGACACTGAAAAACTTCTCGTTCTGAGCATGATGGTGGATCAAACGGAGAGAGCCAAATGATGCGACCTGCCAGCGGTAGAAAACTCACTGAAGAAGAGATCCAAAACCTCATTGCCGAATATGCTAAAACGAAGGATCCGGCAATTCGTGATGAAATCGTTATGCAGTATACGAACCTCGTGGAGAGCGTGGCTCGGCGTTTCCTTGGCGCCTGCGAACCGCCTGAGGATCTGGTACAGGAAGGTTTTGTAGGTTTGATCAGGTCTGTGGACAAATACGATCCGGCTATGGGAGTCAAGTTTTCCACTTATGCCACGCACTTTATCATCGGTGAAATAAAGCACTATCTGCGCGACAAGGGCAAGATGATAAAGGAACCGGCTTGGCTGCAAGAGCTCAATCAGAAGATGACCAGGGTTGTTGAGTCGCTGAGCCAGGCTCTTGGGCGGACTCCAACCGAGAAAGAAATAGCGCAAGTTATGCAAATGCCGGAAAGCAGCATCAGGGAGCTCCTGATGACCAGGGAGGTATTCAAGGTTACCTCGCTCGACGGAGAGCGTGAGGATGCTTCCGGGCCCAAAGAGTCTGAGAAGATAAAGGACGAGAAGCTAATTGCTTTTCAGCTGCCGGTAGAGGACAAGATCGTCCTGGAGACGGCCCTTCAGAAGCTCAAAGACATAGAGCAACAAGTCATATACTCACACTTCTACAAGGGTCTCAATCAGACTGAAATCGCCAAGCAGTTGGGCATAAGCTGCAATTACGTCTCTCACATACTCCGCAACGGAACGAAGAAGCTCAGAAAGATTCTGATAACCGATGAGGTAAGGGATATACAAATCCAACGCGCTTTGCTATCTACGCGTGCGAAAGAAGGTCGGCAGATCGAGCCAGAGAGCGTGCTTGATCCAACTACACGCGTGTACAACCGGCGCTATTTTCTTCAACGACTTGATGAGGAACTAAGTCGGGCTTTCCGCGAACGTTACACGGTTGCTCTGCTGCTCGTAGATGTCAAGCTGCCGGATAACATGGACCGCTACCTTCGCTTGATTCGCAAGGACGACATATTGTTTGAGGTAGCACAGACAATCCGCAGCAACGTTCGTAAAATGGATTTGGTGGCGCGAATCGGGGACCAGTGCTTCGGCTTGATCCTTCCGCATACGTTTGAGCACGCCGCAACAGTAGCGGAACGCTTGAGTAAGTTGGTGCAGTCTGTGTCGGTCGATCCCGGCCGCGGTGCAGCGCAGCTATCTTGTTCTGGGCGCATTGGAGTAGCAAAGTACCCGGCTGATTCCCTGGACAGCCGAGGGCTTTTGCAAGCAGCAGCGTCCCAGCTTGATTTGGACCTTGAAGAATTAATGAACGAACCTACAGAGCGGTTCGGCCTAGCTGCATAGCAAGACCCGTTTGGTGCACGGGTCGGCAATGTGGGAGACTGATGGAAGACTGACCATTGCGGACTAATCGAGCTGCCAGTGCCAACCCGTGCGGGGCCAATTTTCGCGATGTTTGTGTCCGGACGTTGCCCTCTGCTTCTTTCTTTCGGCGCGTGATTTCTGTTGACACGGCGTATTTTCGGGGATAGACTGCGAAAAGATGGCATAACCTCACCAAGGGGTCTTTGGAGTATGTACTCCTTTCATCGGCTCTGTTCTGCGATGCTGAGTTGCTTCGCAGCATTTGTGCTTTGTACGGTGTGTTGGACGGCGGAGCCCAGTGTTGCTCCGCACAATCCGGCATTTGAGCGGTTTATTGCATCAGTCGCGGTAGCTACTTTAGGTTTTCCCAATGGGGAGCATGGCTTGGGTTTGGTGCCGCCCCCTCTGGATCTCTCGCACAACAAGGGCAAGCGCGTCTCGATAGATGGTGCGCTGCTTTTGGGTCTGCCGCCATCTTTTGATCTGCGAGCACTTTCACAGCCAAAGTTGACACCGGTTAGGAACCAGGGCAACTGCGGCAGTTGCTGGGCGTTTGCTTGTTATGGGTCGCTGGAGTCGTGCTTGCTGCCGGGTGAGCTCTTCGACTTCTCAGAAAACCATTTGAAGAATACCCACGGTTTCGACAGCTCCTGTTGTGACGGTGGCAACCACTGGATGACCACAGCTTATGTTGCACGTTGGTCGGGACCTGTGTTGGAGTCCGACGATCCTTACAACGCGTCCTCGTGCGTGTCCCCACAGAATGTGCCTGTTGCCAAACATATTCAGAGGGTTGATTTCCTGCCAGATCGCTCCGGACCGCTGGACAACGACAACATCAAGCAAGCAGTAATGACCTACGGTGCGGTCTACACTTCGTTTTATTGGAACAGCAGCTACTACAATGCGTCTACGTATTCCTATTACTACGACAAGACCTCAAACGAAGCTAACCACGCAGTTTGCATAGTCGGCTGGGACGACAACTACGACAAGAACCGTTTCCTCACTCCACCGCCTGGAAACGGGGCCTTTATTGTCAGAAACAGCTGGGGATCCGGTTTCGGACAGGGGGGTTACTTCTACATTTCCTACTACGATACGCTTATTGGCTTTCAGAACGCAGTTTTCGCAGCGGCAGAGGATGTTACGAACTATGATCAGGTTTACCAATATGATCCCCTTGGTTGGACCAGCAGCCTGGGCTACGGCGACTACACTGCTTGGTTCGCTAACGTTTTTACTGCCGCCTCGAATGCCGAGCTGCGAGCTGTAAGTTTCTACACTGCATCTCCCAATTCGACCTACGAGCTTCGGGTTTACCTGGATCCTGACGCGGGACCTATTCGCACGACTGGTGCGGCGTATACGCAGTCCGGCACGATTACTAACGCAGGTTATCAGACCGTTACCCTCAATTATGGTGTCGGCATATCGGGCGGACAAAGATTCTCGGTAGTGGTCAGGCTTACCACTCCGAATTACAAGTACCCGGTGCCCTTCGAACAGCCTATAAGTGGTTATTCGAGCGGCGCAACAGCCAGCCCCGGACAAAGCTACATAAGCCCCAACGGAGTGTCGTGGACAGATCTTACTTCCGTATACTCCAACTCCAATGTGTGTCTCAAGGTTTTTGCTGTTTCGCGCGGCGGAATCTCAGTTGAGCCCACGACCGACCTTATAGCGTGCGGACCCATCGGCGGCCCGTTTGTGCCCTCTGAGGCTGTATACCGGATCACCAACAACGGATATGCGAGTGTTCAGTGGAGAGCGGAGTCCGACAGCCCTTGGGTCAGGCTCTCAGCCGTAGCCGGAACTCTGGCACCCGGCGAGAGCTGCGAGGTCACCGTCTCGGTTGACTCGTCAGCTGCTAATCTGCCTCCTGGCCACTATACGGCGTTGGTCAGTTTCACGAATCTGACAAACGGAAATGGCAGCACGACGCGACACGTTGTCATGGATGTGTTCACGCCTTATCAGATTAGACCTACGCGTTTCGCATGGATAGACCCGACCAATCACTCTGAGCTTGTACTTAGCGACGACGGTGTCAGCCAGGCAATCTCAATTCCATTCGAGTTCAGTCTGTATGATAGGCCTTTCCAAGAAATCTATGTCGGTGCCAATGGGTTAGTTGGTTTCCTGAACGTGAATCTCAACTCATACGCCAACACTGACATTCCCTCTGCTGAGTTTCCCAATGCTGCTTTGTATGCCTATTGGGACGACCTGAACCCGGCTGCGGCTGGTAGTGTGCGTGTTGGAGTTGAGGGCACTGCACCGAACCGAAAACTTGTTGTTAGTTGGGTAGGGGTTCCGCCTTTCTACGCACGTGAGAGCACGCTGTACTTCCAAGTTGTGCTTTTTGAGGGTACACAGGACGTACTTTTCCAATACTTAGATGTGAAACCGGCGGACATGATCTACGGCGCCGGGCGAAGTGCGACTATTGGCGTCGAGAACATCTGCGGTACATTTGCAGCCAAGTACTCTTACAACGGCAGCTCACTGCTCGACAATCATCGAGCCCTGCTTTTCTCTTCGCGCGGTTCTGAGATCTCAGATCTCAAATGTTTGCCGGATGGAGCAAGTGTGGTGGTCAGAAGGGCTGTGGTTACAAGGGTGCTTGGTAACGTGTTCTACATAGAATCTGATGACAGGGTAGCGGGAATTCGCGTGTCTGCGCTTGCTCACTCATTGGCACCTGGAATGAGAGCGGATGTTATAGGCGTCCTTACGACCAATGCGGGCGGCGAGCGCTGTATACAGGCATCGTGGGTACATCAGTCAGGCGAAGGATTCGTTGAACCGATTGGTATGAGCGGTGCGTCAATTGGAGGCAGCGACTACTCATACAACCCGGAAACGGGGTCCGGACAACGCGGAGTCACAGCCTGGCGCAAAGTTTGGGTCGATGGTCAAGGATGGCGGTGGGACTCATTCAAGGTGCCAGGACCGAACAACATCGGTTTGCTCATAAAGACCTGGGGTCGTGTAACGTGGTGCGGGAGTGACGAGTTCTACATAGACGATGGGTGCAATCTCAAGGATGCGAGTGAGCACCACGGTCTGAGAGTGTCCGCGCCTAATTTGACCCTTCCCAACGTGGGTGATTTTGTCGAAGTAACCGGCGTAGTGTCGTGTTGGCAGGCAGACGGTGCTTTATACAGGATGCTGCTTGTGGCTGACCAAGCGGATATAAGCGTTTTGAATTGAGTTGGCGTGTGTTGTCTCGACTAGTCGTCTTCACATTGAGCTGCTGCTAAGGCTTCTGACAAGGTAAGCGTTCCCGAATACAGAGCGGTGACAACTACAACTGCTTCTACTCCTAGTGGTTCCAGCTTCTTTAGGGCTTTGATATCTTGGATATTGCGCACGCCGCCGGAAGCAATGATGGGCACTGGTACTGCTTCCGCCATTCGCTTGACGGCAGATACGTTTACCCCGCCGTGCAGACCCTTTCGCGAAACGTCTGTGAAAACCAAGCGTTTTGCACCCAAAGCTACCATGCGCTTTGCGAAGTCTTCCGCCCTTTCGTCAGTTCTCGCTTGCCAGTCTCGCACAGCCACATAGCCGTTTAGGCTGGCTACGCTTATAATCGTCCGACTTCCCAGCGCATCCAGTATTTCCTGAGCTAACTCTTCCTCCAACGCTGCGGTAGTTCCAATAACGATGCGGTCCGCGCCGGCATTGAGAACCTGTTTTGCTTGTTTGAGGCTTCTAATGCCGCCTCCAAAGTCTAGGCGGAGCCCCTCTGGGATG
The DNA here is from genome assembly GCA_029907315.1 of Armatimonadota bacterium. Taxonomy (GTDB): domain Bacteria; phylum Armatimonadota; class UBA5829; order UBA5829; family UBA5829; genus CALJES01. The sequence goes on from JARYME010000024.1 coordinate 35,436, forward strand.
GCGTTCAATATGGCAGGTATCGCGTTGAGGTTCTGCGGGTCTCCCATTCGAGCGCCGTCAAGGTCTGCCAAATAAAGTCTCGTAGCTCCTTGGTCCGCCCAGACCTTGGCGACTTCTACTGGGTTGTGCGAGAAAACTCCCGTGCGCGCAAAAGACATATGCACAGGGCAGACGGATTTCCCGTCCATCAAATCTATGCCCGGAATTACTTCCATACTCAGTTAACTCGCCGCAGCAACTGCATCTGAAAACTTCAGCTCGCCGGAGTAGAGAGCTTTTCCGAGGATCGCGCCTTCGACTCCCAGCGGTTCCAATTCCTTGAGAGCTATGATGTCGTTCACGGTGGTTATGCCACCTGAGGCTATCACGGGTATCGAAAGAGCTTCGGCCATCAGCCGTATGCTTGGGATGTTGGCTCCGGCCAATGTCCCGTCGCGGGAAATGTCGGTATAGATAATGCGCGGTGCTCCGAGTTTTTCCATGCGCCTTGCAAAGTCTGCTGCGTCTTCAGCAGTTGTTTCAAGCCAACCCTTGAGTGCCACTTTTCCGCCACGGGCGTCTATGGCGAGCACGACTTTCTCCCCCAACGCTTGGAACAGTTCGCGTGCAAGACCTGAATCCAGAACAGCGGAGGTTCCTACAATGACGCGCTCCACGCCGAAATTCAGAAGTCGGATGGCTGTTTCTAAGGTTCTTATGCCGCCGCCGACTTGCACCGGCACGTCTGTGGCAGCTAGGATGCGTTCAAGAGAGGTAATCTCCTGCGGCTCGCCGACCACCGAGCCCTTAAGGTCGACCACGTGGATCCGCGTAGCACCTTGGTCGGTCCACATCTTGGCAGCGTCTGCAGGGTCGTCGAAGTAAACCGTTACCTGATCGAATCTGCCTTGATGGAGGCGAACACACTTGCCATCTAAGATGTCTATGGCAGGAATTATCTCCACATCTACTAGTATAACAGACGCAGTCGGCGGTTTGCTACTGGTCTTTAC
>JARYME010000025.1 GCA_029907315.1 Armatimonadota bacterium
GAACAGCCGTCGGTTTTCAGGCGGATAATTAACATCAATGCCGGATCCCAAGAACGCCACGGTTCTGCCACCGGCTTCCAAAGCTCCCTGATGGGCGGCAGTGTCTATCCCCCTCGCGCCTCCGCTGACTATGGCGAGGCCCTTAGATGCCAAATCTCTCGCTAGCTTTCGCGCAATCGACAGGCCGTACTCGCCCGCGCGGCGCGAGCCCACTATTGCAATAGACATCTTATCTGATTCCAGAAGCCGCCCACGGACGTAAAGAAGCACGGGAGGATCATAGATGTGCTTGAGGTTAGGCGGATAGTCCTCTGATGAGATAGGCAGCAGCGTGACGTTCAGGCGTTCAATCAGCTTGAGGTCATTTTCAATCGCTGCAGGCACAGGCCCGAGAATCTTAGCTACGACATTGTCGGTAACCCTATCGATTCTCCGCAGGTCCGACTCCGCGGCGTCAAAAACAGCCTGCGGGCTGCCAAAGCAATCCACCAAGGCTCTGCCCACTGCTGGCGAAATTTCGAGTCGGCTGAATCGCAGCCAAGCCCGCAGTTCCAGTTCATCCACTATACCAATCCGTAATAGAAGCGTTCACTCGAGGGCGGATTCTCACCAACGAGTGACACGCAGCGTATGAAAAACTATATGCCCCGAAAGCCGACTCTCAGAAGGGTCTGGGTGCTCCGCTCGGTGGACCTTGCGGTGCCGGAGGTCCTTCGAAGCCGGGAGATGGGGGAGGCGGCGGTGGTGGCGGCGCCTCTATGCCGGGCGGTTGAGGACCCGGAGGAGTCTCGGTGCCCGCGGGCGGCGTCGAGGGCTTCGGCTGCTCAGTCGGCTTGGTCTTGGGCTCCTTTGTCTGCTTGCCGGTCTCTTCGCCCGCAACTACCCTGCGAGGCGGCGGAAGACTGGAGTCCGTGATAATATACCATTCTTTGACTACTGAGTTACCGGCATAATCCTTTGCCGATACGGCGATGTAGTGCAAGCCGTCCGGTTTTATGTAGACAGCCTGCTTGCCAGCTCCGCCCACAGGAGTCACGTATGAAACGGTCGACGTTGGCAAATCGACAGTAGTCTCAACCGGCTGACCATCTAGGGTTATCGCGGCCGTCGAAAAATCCACGCCGCTGCCAACGTCGTAAAGCACAGCGGATATCTTTATCGGCGGTGCCGGAGACATCAAAGAGCCGCTGACAGGACTGACCGAGTACACCTTCGGCGGCAGTTGATCAGCAGCATCTGGACTGAAACAGTGGAGAACGCCGTCGTCCGTGAGCACAAGCAGGACGCCGTCTGCGATTGTCGGTGAGGAAGCGGCGTCACAGTACAACGCGTTGGGCGTCGTCACCGTCGATGGAGAAATCGGATATCTCCATTTGAGCGAGCCGTCCTGCGCGGCAAATGCAGCCACGACTCCGCGAGCTCCCGTAACCCACACGGTATCGCCTGCAACCACCGGACTGGACATAGGCGTTGCCTGCAGATCGGCTGGCTGCGTCCACTTAAAGATTGGCTGCCTGGCATTGGTCAGATACGCGTAGATCTTCTTGTCCTTGCAGGGAACGTAAACGTCGTACCCCTGAGCGGCAGGGGTGGCGGCAACTTCCGCAGGCAGGGTAACGTGCCATTTCTGCTGTCCGCTCCGCGTGGACAAGCCGTACATGTTGTTTCCGACGGCCATCACGACGATGCTTTCCGTTATAACAGGCGAGGAATCGGTTGGGGCAAGGGGCAGGCGAAAGATCCAGCGGAGCTTTCCGGTAGACTGAGCTATGCCGTATAAGTTGCCGTCCATACTGGCAGCAACGACCATGCCCGAACCGACCGCAATGCCCATCGCTATATCATCACGAGCCGTAAACACCCATCGTCTCTCACCTGTTTCCGCTTCGATAGCGTATAACGACTCGTCATCCGCCCCTACGTAGATCATATTGTCTACGATGACGGGCGGACAGCGTATAGCGCCTCGCACCCGATATGCCCAACGGAAGGTGCCCGTCTCCGCATCCAGGCAGTAGAGGTTTTCGTCGGTCGCACCAAAGTAGATCGCGCCTTTGTAGTAAGCAGGGGTGCACTTAACGGAGCCTCCCAGTCCTTGCTCGCGAGGATAACGCCATTTGAGGGAGCCGGTTTCCAGATCTACCGCATACACCCTATCGCCGCAGGCAAAATAGGCCGTGCCGTTAACAACAATCGGCGACGCAGCGTTGTTATCGAACTTGTTCGCCACGTACTGCCATTTGAGAGCAACGGGCAGAGCCAGCTGCTGAGACGTGGAGCTTGACTGGGTAGGGTCGTACCTCGCCATCACCATTTCGGCGGAAGCACAACCCGCAGCGACGAGGACAAGCAGTATTACAAATATGGCTCTACTGCCAAACCGCATGTCGAAAATCCTCCGCAACAGCACCCGCCGCTTGGAGCACGCGACTTGAGATAAAGTGATTTCATCTCGGGTGCAACGTGACGATTATAACCGTCGGCAAACACGCACGTCAACTGAAGGGTGCGCAGTCTACGCATCTGTTAGACTGGTCCATTACTGCAGCGGTTCCTGGGTCAAATCAGATTACACGGAAGGGACATTGAAGGGGAATCCAGTATCGTGCAGGCAGAGTGCACAGACCTAACCACCTGTGACAACTCCTCTAGAACAAGTCGAACGTGACGACCACACCTTCCATCGAAATGCTGCAAGTGCCCTGCGATGCGTCTACGGGAACATTCGACACTTGCAGTCTCGCGGATTGGTTTGAAAGTTTGCCTATACGTTCCACGCTTCCCGAGACGCTAAGCAGCATTTGCGGCGGACGAGTTGTAAGTTTCAACGTTCCGGAGAGCGTGTATTTTGCCAAAGGGGTATCCTGCTGTGCTCGAACCTCTGCTGCACCCTCCAACACAAAGGAGTCCCTTGAAATCGAAAACTTCACAGGGACTAAGAGCCGTCCCAACCTGGCCTTACCTGTACCTGAGAAGCGTCCACTAGTATCTACGGATGCTGTAACCTCTGAGACTGAATGAGGAACCAGCCGTATTTCAGCTTTGCGAGTGCGTAGCCCACCGGCATCTAACAGATAGGTCCCCAGAAGCTCCGCACCGGATATCCTTGCACTCATTAAAACTTCTGCTGAGATGTCACCATCGGACGAACGCCTCAGCCTTGTTTTCTGCCCTGGAATACCAGGAATGGAAACTATTCCTTCGGCTTCGCCAGAACCGTCGCTGTTGACGGTTCCCCGTATGTTCGTAATACTGAAACCACCAAGCCGCATCTCTTCGGGCCATTCCCATCCTTGGGCTGCACAAGGCGAGACGAAGCAAAGCGTCAGCAAACACGCGAATGCCGATAACGAAGGTATGCGCCTGTATATATCCCCGAACAAAGCAATGAAGCTCCTTTTCCGCGCTTTATAAGTCGTTCGGCGGTTCTCAGCGATCATTAGTGCGGATTTGCCGTGGTCGACCTACCATAACACCGACTCTAGAGAATGTCAACCGATAACCCCTCCATTGTATATAAGACGTTTGTAGAACGGGCTATTTGCCACTGATGGGAAGGACTCGAGAAACAAATCAATAATTCTGTCTTGGTGGGCACTCGCCGGTGCAGCAGTTTTGCCGAGCAGCAGCGATGCCTGGGTGCCGTAAGCTCGGACCTACGGTTGTGCACTAACGTGTAAGGAGGACGACGAGCGCATTGGGAACAGATTTCAGAGCGAAGTACTTCAGCCGCACGAAAAGCGAGTTTCCGGATGAGATTGAGGTTTTGGGTGTAACTTACGAGAAGGTCGAGGACTTGCGGTACGGGACCAATCCACACCAAGCCGCCAGCTTTTACAGACCTAAGGATTCCCAAGGTCTTCCGTTCGGACATATGGAAATACTCAAGAGCGGCAAGTCGGGTCTTTCCGAAACCAACTACGGCGACCTAAATCACGGCGCAAACATTGTCAAGTACTTCGACAGGCCAGCCTGCGCGGTAATGAAGCACCTGAACCCGAGCGGCGTTGCCGTGCAACCTGCACACACGTCGACCGCGCAGAATGGGTCAGCTTTGAGATCAGTCTACGTTCGAGCGCGAGATGCGGATGCAGTGGCGGCATTCGGCGGAACCGTGGTTTTCAACACGACCGTAGATGCGGAGACTGCGCGCGAAATAATGACCAGCGTGGTCGAAGTCGTTGCAGCACCAGACTTCGAACCCGAAGCGGTGCAGATTCTCTCCGACTACGAAACCTACAAGATGAACAAGGAGATCAGGGTTATCAGGCTTCCCAACTTGATGAGCCTGCCCAAATGGATTGGAGACGATGCGGCTCCGACAATAAAAGTCCTCGCTGACGGCAGCCTGGTGGTTGCTGAGCCCCTGCTGACAGGAATCAAAGGTGCACAGGATCTGATGCCCGCGTCCACCAAGCATCCTCAGCACGGCGAGGTCACAATCAACAAGCTGCCCACCGAGGAACAGATCCAGGATCTACTGTTCAGTTGGTATGTGAACCTGAGCGTGAGGTCCAACGGGGTTGTGATCGCGAAGAACGGTGTCACGCTTGCCGTCGGCACAGGACAACAGGACCGAGTATCGGCTGTCAGGCAAGCCATACAGAAAGCGCGAGAGCGTTTCAAAGGCGCTGAGACACTGGAAGGAGCCGTATTAAGCTCGGATGCATTCTTCCCATTCAGAGATAGCGTAGACGCGTGCGCGGAAGCGGGGATTGCGGCGATTATTCAGCCCGGCGGCTCCGTAAGGGATTGGGAGTCGATACAAGCTTGCAACGAACACGGCATCGCGATGGTCTTTACCGGCGAGCGGTGCTTCTCGCACCACTAGTAGGCCTGCCGGTATTTAGACCGCGCGTATGCGAAGGGCACGGCGCGGACGGCGTTTACGAAACTTTTCTGCGAGCACCCGTCTTTTGTTTTGCACCGCTTGCGCTTTCGGTCTTCGGCTTGGCTTCGTAGATATCGAATCCGACGCTGATGTCCCGTATGCTCCACCCAGGCTTGTACTCGATCATCTGAAGCACAATCTTTCCCTCGGTCGAGCGTAGCGCAGCTTTGCCCACGACTCGGTCCTCGTAGGATTCGGCGGGATCCCAAGGCGGAACCGCAACGTCGAACGTTTTGCCCTCCGCACGCGCGCGAGCCAGCTCCGCAGCGGGACGCGGCGTCACGAGCTCGAGGGTTTGTCCGGAACGTCCGATTGAGGCCACTGGGCCGTACCAGCGTCCTTGTTCAGGATCAGTAAACTTCACGAGAACCGAGTTCTGCGAGATCGGAGCGTAAGAGTACTGCGGCCGCGTCACTCCCAAGTAACCTCTGCTGGTCGGATTTGCACCAATGACCACATAACCCACGTTTTCGTACACAAGCTTTTCATACCTATCGTCCCACACAACCTGCCGCGCCAGAAGCCTCTGAAATCCAGGCAGAGGCGCATCAAGTTCCAGCTTTCCGGGGTCGTCGGGTGAGAAGGTTGTGGAGACAATCCTACCTACACCTTTTTCAGGACTTGGAGCCGGCGGGTCATAGACGCCAGTTCCTTTTGAAATGTCTTGCTTCCCCAGCGGACGCATGGGATAGTATACGGCGGTCCACTGGTTACCCTGCGATCCCACAACCACTGCACGGGCAATAGGAGCCGCGGTGATATTCTCATAATAGAAATCCCAGCCCTTTGTCATCAACCAAACGACGTGACCTTTGGCAAGCTGGCGGCCGGTCAAAAAAGTCACGGTGGAACCGGACACCGCTGAGACCTCAGCAATCTTGTAAGGCCTCGCCACCTCCTTCACTTCCTCTGGCGGAATAGGGACCCCCATCTTCTGAAGGAGTTCAGTCAGATAACGCTCTCGTTCAGGAGTCGGCGGATGGGAAGAGAAGATTTTCGGCGGCTCGCCGCCTTGTTCGGTTTGAAACCTGCGTATTTTACGCATCGCAAGAAGCAAGCCCGCCGGGTTGAACCCGGCCTTGTAACATAATTCGACCCCGACTTCGTCGGCCTGGCGCTCGTCGCCGCGCGAGTATTTAAGGGTGTAGAGTTGATGGGCGAGGTCCGCAATGTTGGTCCACGTCTCGTTGGCTTTTAGGACGGTCAGTAACACGGCAAGCAGCATTTGCCGACGCTGAGCTTTCAAGAGAGCGTCTATAGCGTGCCTGCGATCCACGTGCACTATCTCGTGAGCCAGGACGCCCACCCTTTCGTCGTGCCGCAGCACTTCCCATAGTCTCTGAGAGAAGTATACGAACCCCCCTGGGACAGCAAAGGCATTCAATTCGTCGGTGCGCAAGATCCGGAAGTGATACTTTATTTCAGGTCTCTGAACGTATTTCACGAGCTTCTGGCCGATGTCGTTGATCTCCTTAATGGCTTTCTCGTCGGAGATCTGCGGCGTCTCTTTGAGGATTTGCTCATCGACTTTTTTGCCTAGATCGATTTCCTCTTGGAGTGAAACGGCACCTGCCGATACAGCCAGCAGCATCAGCACCGGCACGAGAAATTGAAAGAGCGCGCGGCTATACCTGTTGACCAGCATCACAAATCTCCAGTTTTGGAATGGCGATTTCCCATATTCACAGAGGAAAGACGCAGAAAACAGCGCGACGTTTACCCAGTTCGACGCCAGCTCTCAACGATTGTATCGAGCGGTAGTATCGATAGGTTCCGCAGGCGCCGGCTCGCCGTTTTCGTCAATGACTACCGGCCGACGGCAGATGTCGCAGCTGAAGCGTGTTCTAGATCGGTAGACCTCATTCTTACTGGCACAATACGGGCAGAAAAGCGTACGAGTTGGCTCCTTGCCGAGAACAGACACATAAGCCATCGCGCCGATAAGGACGACCAAAGAGAGAATAATCACGGGGACACCGATTACAACCAGGCCGATTAAGGTAAGCAGAAGACCAATAAGTAGAGAGGAACCTGAGTACATAAAGACCTTGTGCGTTTTTCGCTCAAGCTCTCTGACAGTCGAGAATTCTATTTTGTGAGGAGCCATAGCTCTGCTCGAGCTTTCTGAGGAAGAATTAATCCAATTCCGTGTATGAATGCCAGCGCTCTAACTGCTGCAGCCGAGCCTCAAGATGCTCGACTCCCCTTACTCGCGCTGCGTGGCCGTCAGCAAACAAGGTATTGCAATACGCCACCTTGTTTTCCGGCATAACATAGTCGCCGAGGTGCCAGAACCATATATCGCCCAACAGTGCCTTACGTGCACTACTGACTACGGCACCCAGAGGCGCTCCGATGCGGGTTCGTTCGCCGTTAATTTCCACCTCTGGAGCTAGAGCTGTGCGCGGAACCTTCGGCGGATTCTCTCCGGCGGAGCCTAGGTAATCCCGCTGGTTGGCAGCATAGTATTCGTAGCTGCAGCCGGTCTGACGCCAAACAGGCACACCGGCTTTTACACCCCCACCGAATCCGTCAAAAGTCTTCGGCAGTCCCACATCGCTGGGGCAACGAAAGACGCTGCGCTTGGAGTATGAACGAGAACCGTCTGGCAGTTTGGCCGACACCATACCGCCCGGTACAAACGGCACCAAGATCTCTTGAATAGTCTTCTGGCCGTGCGTTGCCGGTGAGCCTGGAATACCCCACGGCACCGCTGCTGGGAACTGCTCATCGTAGTCGTCCAAATACATTCGGAACGCTACTCCCAGCTGGCGCATATTCGCTAGGCATTCCGTGGTCTGAGCATTTCGCTTTGCCTTTACCAGAACAGGAAAGCCTATCGCTGCCAGAAGGCCTACGATGGCAAGCACCGTCAACAACTCAACGAGCGTGAACGCTCGGAGGGTTGTCCTCGATTTGGCCGCGGTTTTCAGTTTTGAAGGCCACCCTATCATCTCTCCCAGCCTCCTGCCCCGCCAGTATCCGGCGCAGCCACGGAAGGCTCCGTAGGCATTGTACACCACAATTCTGTCAAAGTCAACTGTCAATCCGAACACCGATCGGTCAGCAACTTGTTGCCCAGCTCATCAGTAGAACTATCAGTAGGAATTATCAGCAGGTGTCGTCTTTTTCTGAACGGCTCAGCACCACCCGGATGCAAGAAACGTGCTGAACGACGGCTTTCGTGATTAGCAGATTCGGCCGTTGACTTGATAGGCATGGCGGTGGTATCTTACTAGTGGTTGCCTCGGACGTCGGCCGCGGCACCTTGCTCCAGGAGAGGAGGTGCGTCTGAAATATGGCGAAGAGAGGACGATCCAAGGAAGGACAGCCAGAGATGCCGACGGTCCGTGACGGCAACTCTATGCCCCTGTCACGATCTGACAGCAGCGAAATCACCTGCCGGCAATGCGGTACTACCCAACCGGAACCAGATACATCGCAGCTGCAAAACTCTGAAGAAGCAGCCCTGCTCAAAACGATTTGGAACCTTACCCCGGATCTACTGGCGGTCAAGACCGTCCGGGGAGTTTATCAGACGATAAATCCCGCTTTCTGCGAGTGTTTCGGGTTCGACGAGCAAGAGGTTATTGGGCGAACAGACGCTGATTTATTTCCCGGCAAAGACGGCGAAGTATTCCTGAGAACCGACCTTGACACCATCCGCCAAGGGGAACCGACATCGACCGAGGAAATTCGCCGCACTATAAAGGGACTGCGCCACTATCAGGTAATCAGAATCCCCTACTGCGACGCCCAGGGGACACCTCTCGGACTGCTCTTCTGTCTCAGAGACATCACCGAACTCAAACAGATGATAGCAAAGGCCGAACAAGCCTTTGAAGCCGTCAAGAAGCACGAGCAAGCTTTGCAGCAACTTATTGACTGTATGCCAGCCGGGATTATGCTGCTTGACTCAGAACTCAGGCTTCTTGCGTGGAACCGGAAATACCTGACTTACTTTGAACCCTCCGTCAAGTGGCGCGTTGGGACACGCATACAAGATGTGATACCGCTGGCTGAAGAATCAGGTATGATGGAAAAGCTTCGTCGAGCCCTGAGTTCAGGCCGTCCAGTGCGGGTTAACGAGTTCAAGTATGAGGGACTGAGAAAGGGCACGACGTACTGGCGGGGAGTTGCCGTACCGATGGAGCTCACTCTGGAAAGCGGCTCGACGGCTGCGCTCGCCGTTATGGTTGTCGATGTAACCCGCGAGGTTATGGCCCGCGAGAAATATGCCCAGGCTGCTGAATTGGCAAGGCGGCGGGAGGAAGAGCTCCTAGACTTATACGAGCGGGAGCACTCCGTAGCCGTTCAGCTTCAGAAGAGCTTCTTAATGCACGATGTCCCGGACATCCGCGGTTTCGAAATCGTTCGCCGCTATCAGGCGGCATCTGACGGCGCTTTGGTCGGCGGGGATTTCTACGACATGTTCCGCATTTCGGCACGCAAGTACGGAATCGTGATAGGCGACGTATCCGGCAGAGGGCTCAACTCTGCAATTTATACTGCAATGACAAAGCACATGCTTAGGGCCTATGCGCTGGAGAACAGTTCACCGAACCTTGTGCTGGCACGCCTCAACGACGCGCTGACCTCTTGCACTCCGGAGGAGGTGTTCGTCACCCTGATATACGGAGTACTTGATTTTGACGAGGGCACGTTCACCTACTGCAACGGTGGACACGAAACGCCCATATACTACTCACACAGCACCTGCGAAGTTTGTTCTTTGGACCTGACAGGGCGCGCACTGGCACTGGCACCGGGGTGCGATTATGTGTGCAGAACAGTGTCGTTCGACCCGGGTGATGTATTGGTGCTTTACACGGACGGTATCTCAGACGCCGGAAAGGGCAGCAATAGGCTGGGGCGAGAATCACTGGTAGCGATAGTCGAGACCTGTTGTACGCGCAGCGGGGAAGAGATTGCAAACGCGATAATGCAAGCCGCAGTGGAGTATGCCGGTGGGCGTCTTACCGACGATGCCGCTCTGCTGGTTATACGACGCGTACCCCGGCGGCGAACACGCTCAAGGTGAACCCAGACTATACCTAGAGCGGCTTTGCCGGTAAAAATCGTTGCCGAAACAGTCGTTTATTACTATTAGAGGAAAATCGACTACCTCGAGCTTGTGAATAGCCTCGCATCCCAGATCTTCGAACGCAACGACCTCACATGAGACGACACGCTTGGCAAGCAGCGCCCCCGCTCCACCAGTCGCTGCGAAATAAACCGCGCGGTGCCTTACGATGGCATCTATGACGTCAGTGCTTCTCTCGCCTTTGCCGATCATCCCCTTGATGCCTGCGTTCAACATCTCCACGGTGTAAACATCCATCCTTGAGGACGTGGTAGGCCCGAGCGAACCAATCACGCGACCCGGCGGAGCGGGCGTAGGACCCGCGTAGTACAACACCTGTCCAGTCAGATCGAAAGGCAGCTTATCTCCGTGACGTATCATCTCAACCAACCGAGCGTGTGCTGCGTCGCGAGCGGTGTATATCGTCCCCGACAGTAACACCCGATCGCCCGCAATGAGCCCGCAAACATCACGTTCGGTCAACGGAGCAGAGAGTTTCTTGACTTCCAAGGTCGATTACCTGTCCATCAAAAAGTAAAACTTGCGTGTCTGGCTGCGTGGCACTGCAGCGTTACGGCAACAGGCAAGCTGGCAATATGACAAGGGAAAGACTCGACGTGAACTGCAAGCGCCGTAACTCGGCCGCCCAAACCTGCGGGACCAATACCAGTAGCATTGACGGCGTCGAGCAGGCGGCGTTCGAGTTCGGCATCCGGGGGAACGCAACTGGCTTTGCCGACCTCGCGAAGTAGTGCTCTCTTCGAAAGTATCGCAGCCATCTCCATCGTGCCACCCAATCCTACGCCCACAATGATGGGCGGACAGGGATTCGAGCCGGCGTTTCGCACTGTTTCCACAACGAAGCGGAGCACGCCGTCGGCACCCTCAGAGGGTGTTAGCATCCTCACGGAACTCATATTCTCGCTTCCTCCGCCCTTTGGAGCAACTGTGACCGAAATGGTGTCTCCGGGAACCAGGCGGCAGTGAACGACGGCTGGCGTGTTGTCGCCCGTGTTGGTGCGTGCAAGGGGATGAGATACGACGGATTTACGAAGGTAGCCTTCTGTGTATCCCTGTCGGACGCCCTCGTTGACAGCCTCGTATAAACTGCCTCCAACAAGACGCACGTCCTCGCCCATATCGACGAAAACGAGAGTCAGCCCAGTATCTTGGCAAATAGGAATGCCTTCTTCACGTGCGATGTGAGCATTCTCGATGAGCTGTTTAAGCACGTCGCGGCCGGAGTCAGATTCCTCACGCGCCAGGGCGTTTTCCAACGCATTCAGAACATCCTGCGGAAGCACCGTGCACGCCTCAATGCAGGCATCCTTGATACGAGTCACTAGCTCGCTCGCCGATATTTGCCTCATGTCAGTTCACGTCTTTGCCCTGAACGCCGTTGCGCGTAAGGTTGATGTCTGGCAGTAGCCTGGGACGCTCAACCAGCGGACTTTCAGCCGGCAGTATTTCTTTAGTCGGCAAATAGCGCACCCGGCCGTCAGCGAACAGGTAGTTCCGAAAACCGCTCCACGGGTCATTGCCTGTTTCGGCAGGGTCGTCGTACCAACCGACATTGTTGTCGGCAGCATGTAGAGTCCAATACTCAGCCGCGAGGACTTTCTTTGAAGGATGCTTTACCATTGAGCTCGGAATACTCGAGCAAGGGAGCTTCGGGTTGGTCGAAGCAAACTTGACGCGGATGTAGTTCGGGTTTGCTATACGATTTACCTGCTCAGGTGTCATGTAGAAACAGGCCGAATAGGCATATGACGTGCCAGCGTACACTCCAGGCGGTGTGGGATCAGCCGGACACGAAAGGATTTTGTTCTTGTCTTCGCTGCCGGACGCTACAACGTACTTACGCAGCGGCTCACGCCAATAGTAGCCTCCCCACAGGTATTGATTGTTTGTGTTGGGATAGTATCCCTCATAGTCCGCTAGATACGAATCGAAAGCACAAGCTATCTGACGGAGGTTGGACTGGCACTTTGAGCGCAAGCTGAGCTTTTTGGTCTCGTAATAGACAGGCATAAGGAATGCAAAAAGAACACTTATAAGGCTTACGGTCAAAAGAAGCTCGACCAGGCTGAAACCGCGGTCGTCAAACCTCACTCCAACTTGCCCTCTGAGCGTAGTTTGAAGAACTCATAAGCAAGAATCGCGCTTGGCACTTCCACAACAGTTGCCAACCTCTCGAAAACTCTTGAAAGAGCGCGCTTGTGCATCTCATCGGCTTCATGAGTGTAATTGAGGCGATTGACGGCTTCGTTGATGATCTTGAAGGCTTCCAGGATGTACAGTCCCTTGCTCTGCGCGAGCTGCCGAAGTGGAAGCGCAGCGTACCCGCGGGAGATTTTCTCTGCTACATCATCCCAAGCTTCCTCAATTTGGCGCTCTCTCTCGCGGAGCGTAGACATTGCAGCCCTTCGCTGCTCTGCCAACGACTGGATTTTCTTCCATTCCTCGTATGCCTCCAGCGTGGTCCCCTCTATGATCCTGAGGCGCACCTTCCTACCGATCACTTCGCTGAGGCACTGTTCAACAGTTGGCAAGTGCTGGGCACTACGGATGTGCCCTGCCATCGGCAAGTCTGCGCTTGAAAAACCGAGAACAAAATAGTCACCGTCGATCGTAATGCCAACGCCCAACTCTAGAGCACGATACAACGTCGGCGCTATCACTCGGTCCTTGACGCGTTCAGCCGCCTCCAACCATATTTGATGCGCATTCAGCTTTTGCTGCATTTTAAACTTTCTCCGATCAAAGGGGTAATGTAAAAACCGAAAGTGGAAAGTCGAAAGCCCGGTGGAGACAGAACCATCGTCCTCCGGCTTTCCACTCCCCACTTTCTTTCAGTTGGGATTATAGAACCACGACGGCACGTTGTCAACGCGGTTAGTCTAGCAAGCTGCAAACCGCTAAGCTGATGAAGTCTACCACGGGTCCTGCTGCAAATACCAACCCCAATGTACCAACCAAGCAAACAGCCACGACCAAGTTCAGAACAAAGCTTACCTTAAATGAAGGTCGACTATTCGCGGGAGCAAAAAACATAACGCGAACTACGTTGAGATAGTAGTAAGCGGAGATCACGCTGTTGATTATACCCAACACGGCAAGAACCACCAACTCAGGATGGCTCCTCCCTGCCTGGATTGCTCCACCGAAAATGAAGAGCTTTCCAACGAACCCCGCCGTCGGCGGCACGCCGGCAAGCGAGATCAAGAACACGGTCAATGAAGCCGCAAGAAATGGACAGCGATGTATCATGCCGGCATAATCATCTATTGCATCAGAGCGGATTCTCCTGCCTAGTCCTGCCGCAACAGCAAACGCCCCGAGGTTCATAAACAGGTAAGCCGCCAGATACACTATCACACCCTGCATATCCCAAGGCGTCTCCCATGACGCACGATGCACCACGCCGGCCGCCGAGCGGACGAGTGCATTGGGAACATTCCACAACCCTGGTAAGAGACGGCCCTCTCCGGTAAATGCGTGAAGAGCCGACAGCACGCCAATCATCAGATAACCGACCTGAGCTATGCTCGAGTAGGCAAGCATCCTCTTGATATTCTTTTGCGGTATGGCAACCAAGTTGCCGAAAAACATAGCGGCCGCAGTGAGAACAACCAAAATCCAATACCAACTCAAATGCTCAGGAGGAAGAGGGAAAACGGCCGTAACGAGAAAGCGAACTAGAACCACCAGACCGGCCGCCTTGCTCACGACGGAAAGAAAGGCGGTGACTGGAGTCGGCGCACCCTGATACACATCGGGCGCCCAGAATTGAAATGGCACCAGCGCCAACTTAAACCCAAAACCGACCAGCGTGAATACCACCCCTACCCAAGCTGCGCCCCCGGCAACCGCCGAAGGTGTCAGACCTCGCGCAATGGCGCTGAGTGCCGTGCTGCCACCCGTAACACCGAATAGGACAGACATACCGTATAGACCGACGGCGGAGCAGGCTGCGCCGTAGAGGAAGTACTTGAGGCCTGCTTCTCCGGAACGGCGGTCAGTTTTTACGAAGCTTGCAAGAACATAGCTTGCCAGGCTCAACAGCTCAATTGAGAGATAGATTGCTATCAGGTCAGACGCGACGGCTGCAAACGAGACGGCAGCCGCAGCGAACATCAGTAGTGAATAGTACTCAGCTTTGTGCGGCTGTCTTGCTTCGAAGTAGTCAAGTGAAAGAAGCATTACTATGAGCGTTCCCGCAAATGCGATGAGCGTAAAGATAGCCCCGAACGGGTCAACGGTCAGCTGTGCGTGTCCGCCGCGCGTTACGAACAATGCAACCGCGGGCACACGGACCAGTTCTGAGCCGACGAGGGCATCTACCGTTTCGCCCGCTTCAGCCAGCGACTTCAAAACCGCCCACAGTGCATAAACAACGCCTGGAAACGTAAGGGCAGGCGCGAGATACTGCGTGGGCAGCCAGTGGTCGAGACCCTTGTCGGGCTTCCGCCCCGCTATCACGCCCAGTATCAGAACCACCGCTGCCGCAAAAGCCAGGTACAGGGCCGGCGCTATAAGTTTTATGTTGCCTATGAACATGACCTAATCTTTAAAAAGTTCTCTGTCAGTAGGTCTGCATCAAGCAAGCAATCCACAACATCCAGATGCATAACCCCAGTGCAAACAGTTAATGCAGGATTCCGACTATCACCTCAGATGCCGCGTTGAAAATCGATAATATATAGCCAGGCATTACGCCAAATAACAGCGTTAAAGCCATCAGCGGCGCCAAGCTTACGACCTCCCTCGCATCCGCGTCCGGAAGATTCTGCCAACGCGGATTGATGGGACCCAGCAGCACTCTTTGCAACGTCCAAAGCATAAACGCAGCGGTCACCACGATTCCAATGAGCGCAAGGCCTGCCAAGACCGGCGAGGCATTGTATGTGCCCGTAAGAACTGAAAGCTCAGCAATAAACCCTGTCATGCCCGGCAAGCCAAGCGAACCGAAGCTGCAAAATGAAAGCATCCCGGCATATATCGGCATTACAGCACCCAGACCACCAAATTCTGATAGCATTCTCGTATGCGCCCGCTCGTAGATGATTCCGACAAGAATAAACAAAGCCCCTGTAAGCAATCCGTGGCTGAAGACCTGCATCTGGGCTCCGTTGAGCGCGATGATCTTGCTCTGTTCGCTTGCAAGTAGACCGCTGCCAGCTACCGCGCAACCAAGCGTCACATAACCCATATGGTTGACCGACGAGTACGCGATCAGCTTCTTGAAATCCCACTGCGCCATTGCCACCAAAGCACCGTACACGATCGCGATCAAAGACAAGACGGCGATAATCCACCAATATCGCGCGAAGGCAAAGGGCGTCATCGTCATCAATACGCGCATAAAGCCATAGGTGCCCATTTTGAGCAGCACTCCCGCCAGGATCACAGAACCGGCAGTCGGAGCCTCAACGTGCGCGTCAGGCAACCACGTATGGAACGGGAACATCGGCACCTTGATGGCAAATCCCAGGAACAAGCCCCAGAAAACGAGCGCCGCCACTGCAGCGTTGGAAGCGTAGGGATGAGCTTTTGCTATGGTCAGCATATCGAACGTGTGCTGCCCAGCCAGGCGCGTCACTTCCGGCGAGAAGTACATTGCAAGGATTGCAAGCAGCATAGTCATACTGCCAACCATCGTATAAAGGAAGAACTTGATCGCGGCGTAATCGCGCCTTGGACCACCCCAGATACCGATCAGGAAATACATCGGCACGAGAGACACTTCCCAAAAAACGAAGAACAGGACAAAGTCAAGCGACACGAAAACCCCGAGCATACCCGTTTCGAGCAGAAGAAACATCCAGAAATACTCTTTAGGTCGCTCGTTGATGATAAACGAATACAGCAAACTCAGCGTGGTCAGCAGAGCGGTTAGGAATACCAAAGGCACGCTCAATCCGTCCACGCCCATCGCAAAGTTGACGCCCAGCGATGGAATCCACGGCAGCTTAATCCCAAACTGTGCGCCGTTCGGAAACTGTGGACCGCTACGGTCATAAGCAGCCCAGAGCCACACCGACAGCGCCAGAGGGATGAGGCTTATGACAAGCGATACCGCCTTGATGGCAGCCGCTTTTTCCTTTGGTATAAACATTACGATCAGAACCCCTAACAGGGGGATGAATGTGATTATCGGTAAAATCCAGCAATTGGGATCCATGCTTCCTCCCTATAGTGGCCCGCAAGGACCGCAAGGCTGATGATAATAAGTGCGACGACGGTCAGGAACACATAGTGTTGAGCGACTCCCGTCTGCAAGTATCTGAGTGCATTACCTACGGTCTTTGTCGTCCAACCGACGAGGTTGACCACGCCGTCGACGACGGTTCTGTCGAACCAACCGTACAGTTGGGATGCAAGTCGTGTGAGATACGCCGTGCCATTAACGATTGCATAATCTATGACCCAGTAGTCGAACTTGAAAGCAATCCAGGACGCAAGCATCAACCCGCGTATGATGGTGGCTTGGTAGATCTCATCGATGTAGTACTTGTTCTCAACAAGTCGCGCCAGCCAACCGAGGTAGGGCTCAAGCCTTTCGATTCTGAGTAGGGGCTTCAGCCAAATCGCACTTGCGAGTCCCACGCCGAGTGCGACAGCCGTGAGTGCAACGAAGAACACCACGGGGTTGAAGCCATGATGCATGCCCTCCAGGCGATGTTCGAGAACCGAAGCATACGAATGACCCAACACGGGGAGCATATTGTGTTCGAAAACATTCGCCCAAGGCGTGCCCACGTAACCAGCTGAGATCGCAAGGAATGCTAGAATAACGAGCGGCGCCAGCATAACCCGCGGGCTTTCGTGGGCGTGTATGTCTTTGTTCCTCGGCTCTCCATGAAAGACCTTGTAAACCAGCCTGAACATGTAACAGGTAGTTACAAACGCGCAGACCGCCCCTGCTGCAAAGACAAGTCGATTCGTGTGCCACGCGACGGCGAGGATTTCCTCCTTGCTCCATCCGCCCGCCGTAACAAACGGGACGCCGCACAGTGAAAGCGTTGAAATGAGGAAAGTCCAATAGGTCCACGGCATTTTCCGGCGGAGTCCGCCCATATCACGGATGTCCTGCGTGCCGGTACCGTGAATAACACTACCGGCACCAAGGAATAGATTTGCCTTAAAGAAAGCGTGGGTCATCAGGTGGAATACGGCTGCAACGTATCCGAAAACCCCGAGCGACATAATCATATAGCCAAGCTGGCTGATCGTCGAGTACGCCAATACGCGTTTAATGTCGTTTTGAGCAAGGCCGATGGTCGCCGCAAATAAAGCAGTAAACGCACCTATGTACGCCACGACTTGCAGTGCAGTCCCGCTCGAGTCTGCAAGGTACACCGGATACATCCTGGCAACCAGGTAGACACCGGCAGCTACCATAGTGGCAGCATGAATCAATGCCGATACAGGAGTCGGACCTTCCATCGCGTCGGGAAGCCATACGTGAAGCGGGAACTGGGCAGATTTGCCTACTGCCCCGCAGAAAAGAAGCAAGCCCGCCACAGCCAGAAGCGGTAAGCCAAAGGGTCCTACGACATCCAGCCTGCTGAGATTCTCAAATACACCGTTTGCTCCAAAAAGGTTGAAAGAACCTGTTTTAAGATACAGAAGTATCATGCCTGCCAAGAAGCCCACATCCCCAACGCGGGTTACGAGAAAAGCCTTCTTGGCCGCCCGCATTGCAGAGGGCCGCTCGAACCAGAACCCGATCAAGAGGTACGAGGTAAGTCCGACAAGCTCCCAACTTATGAACATCAGGAGCATATTGTTGGCGATAACGAGCGTCAGCATCGCAGCCGCGAATAGGGAGTGGAAGGCGAAGTATCTAGGGTACCTGGGGTCGCCGTGCATATAGCCGATCGAGTATATCTGAACCAGCGACGCAACTATGGTCACAACAAGCAGCATCACGACCGAAAGCGCGTCAATGCAGAAACCCGTCTCGACAGCTTGCGAACCGGCAGGCATCCATGGCACGCTCACGGAGTAGAGCCCGTGGTACGCCTCAGACCCTCCCGCCAAGAACCACCTTGCGGCTACAATCAAGGACATCGCAAGCGACGTACATATGGCGGCTATGGCGATATACGCGCCCTCTCCTGGACCCCTTCGCCCAAACAGCAAGGTCAGTCCAAATGCGATAGCTGGCAGCAAAGGTATTAACCAAGCGTGTTCAACCATAGCAAAAACCAGTGTTTACTCAACTCCCTGATGAGCAGCTCGCCTGCCGACAAGTCGGACCGAGCGTTTATCTGCTCACGTATCCCACTCCAAACGAATACTCCATCGTGCCGTCGCCGACAACCCCGAGGTCTATGACCAGACCAGGAACCACCTCAGGATAAAAACGCAGCCCAGTGTCGAATATAAACCGCCCCTTGTGGTCGCCTGTGCCGCGCCTAGCGCTGTTGACGTATGCCTCTCGAAAGTTGACGAACGGTGAATCCCACATACCCTCAGCAATGAAGCTGGCCGCCTGGAAAAGCGCAATTTCCACACCAAACATTGCAGCCAAATGCGACCGGCTGCTGTGAGATAAACCAAAATGCGCATCCACGAATGTGCCTGTGGCACCGCTGCGCGTAAATCTCTTGCTCGCCAGCAGGAAGAACTTGCGGCCATTGTGCACGTTATTCAGCGGTTCGGCATCGCAGTCCGAATTCGCTATGTCGCGCACCGCCAACGCAATTGCGGGACCCGTGCTCGTCTCGGGACGTATCAGCAACTTTGCCGAAAAGACGGCAAGATCGTCGTTCTCGAGCGCCGGCTGAAGCGATACATCGTATTGATTGCTCTGATACTGGGCACAAACTTCGAAGCGCTCGCTCAACCCATACGTAATAGGCGCTCTGATCTGGCGATCCATGAATCGCGAATAACTGAATATCTCCACATGCTTGGACTCGCTGTAGCTGACCGCGCTTTTGCCCTTGCCTATCACCCGAGCAGTCGGCACCACAAACAGACCCGACAGGCCGTGCCAAGATTGACATGTAAACTGCTGCGAAGACTGAGAAAAGGCGCTTCCAGCCGCGCACAGAAGAAAAGCGACCGCGATAGTCCGCCCCGACCAGTGTCGAGCTGCCAACAACCGAAAGCCGTTACCCAACCACATGGCGATATCCCACAAACACCTTGTGCGCAATGCAAACCTCGACGCAAAAACCAACTGACCCTCAGACAACCGAAACCATCCTTGAAGCTCAGAACTTCATCGATGTGATCTTGTCCGCCTCGATGTGCAGTTCCAGCCGGTATATGTTGATGATTATGGCAAGCCCAATCGCCGCCTCAGCTGCAGCAAGAGTAATCACAAAAATCGCAAACACCTGCCCCGCGATCGTCGGCACCCTGAGATAGGATCCGAACGCGAGCAAGTTTATGTTTGCAGCGTTGAGCATTAATTCAATCGATAGCAGCATGCCGATTGCGCTGCGCCGGACCATCATACCGAAAAGCCCGATGCAGAAAAGCAGTGCGCCCACCGTCAAAAACCAGCTTATGGGTATTCCGTATGCGCTATGGCTCACCGGGCCGGTCCTCCTTTGCGATGACCACTGCACCTATAAGCGCCACAAGAAGCACCAACGAAGCCATTTCAAAAGGAAATACATACGGCTGCAGAAGCGCATACGCCACCGCGTGAACTCCTACGTCGGTGTTTGCCGGCCCTGCTGCGCAGATATCTTTAACCCACAACGAGTTAGCCACTGTCATAAACAGGAATATGAACATAACTGCGGCGGCCGCGAACGCGAAAACGGGATTGTGTATCGCCTGTGTAAAGCCGACCTGCATAACTCGATGCGACAGAAAAACGGCAAGAATGATCATCGTGGTCACTGCACCGACGTAGATCATCACTTGCACTGCTGCAAGAAACGGGGCATTCATCAGCACATATAGGCCAGCCACACCGAGAAGAGTCAAGCCCAGGAACAGTGCCGCCCTCAGAATGTTGGGCATCAAGACAACCAGAGCTGCCGAACCCAGCGTAATGCCCGCGAGCACCACGAATGCCACTTGGTATCCTGTTACTTGGAAACCCAAAATCGTCATCTTGGAGTCTTCCCTACTCGTCCCCCGAACTTTCCGATTCTTCGGCTTCGGGCTCCAGCGTGCCGCCCAAACGCATGAGGTCCTCAAGCCTGTAGATCATGCCTTGCCTGTCGTAGCAAGCAAGTTCGAACGTGCGGGCAGGTTTCAGGCACTTCTTAGGACACACTTCCATGCACAGTCCGCACCACATGCACCTTGAGATGTCGATGGTGAATTCCGCAGGCCGCCGGTCTTTCGGATCCGTTCCCTTTTCCGGCACGACTGTAATAATGTGCTCTGGACACATCCGAGCACACGCCCCACAGGCTATGCACGGCGTTCGGCCGAGCTGCGGATCCACCGGCAGTGTAGGCATCCCCCGGTACCGCTCAGGCAAAGTCGGTTTTTCCTCAGGGTACAACTGGGTAACCGACGGCCTAAGGAACGACCAGTTCTTTGCCGTTACCCATAAGCCTTTCGGAAGGCTGATAAAGGTATTGACGATGTCCTTGAGTAGACTTTTCCTCAAAGAGCGTCACCCACACTGCACACTATCGAGCAAGCCATAAACCAACGTAGGCTCCCGTTATGAGCAGATTTGCCAAACCTACAGGAATAAGTGCTTTCCAACTTAGATTCATAAGTTGATCTATGCGAACGCGCGGGAAAGTGGACCTTATCCAAAGAATGAACACAACAACAAGCCAACATTTAAAGAGAAACCAAACAAGCGAGACCAATGAATACCAGTATCCGGTGAGTTGTCCTCCGAGAATGTGGAGCGGCGGATTGTAACCCCCCAGGAACAGCGTAACGAGCAGCGCCGAAAGCGTAAAGGTTTCTGCAAACTCCGCAAGGAAGAACAAGGCGAACTTCATTCCGGAGTATTCGGTGTTGAAACCCGCAACCAGTTCGGACTCCGCCTCCATTAAATCGAACGGCGTAGTGTTAGCCTCAGCCAACCCCGCGACCAACAGCATCAGGCATGCCACCTGACACATAGGGAAGGCATTGAAAAGATTCCAGTTTGCAATTCCGCCGGTTTGCTTTTGGACAATCACGTCGAGATTGAGCGAGCCTGAGAGAAGAACAGGAATGCACATTGCGAGAATAACCGGCACTTCGAACGCGATGAGCTGACTCGCGGCTCTAAATGCTCCCAGGAGAGACCACTTGTTATTGGATGCCCAACCAGCAGTGATTATACCGATGATGCTTATGCTGGAGATAGCAGTTACGTATACGACGCCGACATCCAGCGGCCTTACCGTCAGACCTTTGCCGAAGGGTATCACCACATAGACGACATAAGCCGGTATGAAAACTATAGCTGGTGCTATGGTGAAAAGCCACCTGTCTGCTCCCTGCGGAATGATGTCTTCCTTTTGGAAGAGCTTAATGGCGTCGGCAACCGTCTGGAGAACGCCCCAAGGGCCCGTTCTGTTAGGACCGAGCCTAGACTGGATTCGCGCTATCACCCAGCGGAGCTTAAGAACTACGTAGAGGACGACCAGCAGTATGAAGACAAGTATGACAACAGCAGCGGCGAGTATTTTGACAATCTCGACTGCCAGTGCTGTTATTTGCTGCGTGTCTATTTGCATTTCGTGTTAGAAACAGAACTAAAGCGCCCATTCCGGCATGGAACGCGCGCACTGTCTAGAAGCGATACAGGGATTTTGCTTATCCAACAGAGCCCGAACAGCTCCGGCTAATTATAGGTTTCGCAAGTCAAAGTGTCAAGCTTTTGAGAAAAGCCGCTTTGGGGATCGGTTTTCAGGTAGTATAATCTGAGCCATGACGCGCGCCTGCAGCAAGCTGATTGTGGATCTCACACAGCGAGTGCCGTTCGTCACTTTGGGAATCATTTTCATCAACTGTCTCGCAACGTACCTGGCCAGACGCGACATGACCTTTTACGAAACCTATGTGCTTTCGTATGGGCTCATACCTGAGCAGTTTCGCGTCGGCAGGCTTTTGAGTTCGACATTCATCCACGACGGATTCGCGCACCTTGCCCTAAATATGTCAGTTCTTTATCTGTTCGGCCGCGAGGTCGAGCGCGCGATGGGCAAGGTAGAGTACATAATGTTCTACGTGGGAGCCTGTTTTGCGGCTTCTTTGCTGCATGTGGTGATCGTGCTTTACGCGATGATGCCCGCATATTATGCAAGCAGGCCTATGGTGGGGGCTTCCGGCGCAGTTGCAGGAGTGATGGGCGTATATGCGGTGCGGTTCCACAGGCGAGTGTTCCGGCTCGGCGGTGCAGAGATGCCCGCGCTGCTGGTAATAATGATCTGGCTAGTACTGCAGCTTGCCCTCGGCATAATAGGGCTTTACCGCGACCAATTTCTGGGCATAGGCGTCAAGCAAATAGGGTACTGGAGCCATCTCGGAGGGTTTGCATTCGGCATAGGAGTAGCGCTGCTTGCTGATATGGCTTTGGACGGCGAGCGCGAGTACCTGACCTCTCAAGCAAGGCGCTGCGAAGAAAACGGTAGCTATCTGGAAGCTGTTCAGTATTACGAAACGCTGCTCAGGTACGACCCGGATGACGCAGCTGCGCACGCACAAATAGGCAAGCTGTGGGCATACCTGGGCGAAAACGAAGACGCTATGAAATACTATCAAACGGCGGTCGAGCTTTTCCTGGCTGCTGGCGAGGAAGACCAGGCCTTGGCCGCAGCCGACGAAATGACGCAGCTCCTACCTTCGGCACGGCTTCACTCGGAGACTCGGCTCCGGCTGGCAAACTACTTGGAGGAGACAGGTCGACCTGAGCGGGCAGCAGCCCAGCTGAAGCTAATAGTAGAGAACGAACCTGAGTCCATTGAGGCTCAGATGGCGCTGCTTAAAATGGGTCACTTACAGCTGCGCTTCCTTGGCGACGCCCGTTCCGCACAGGACGCTCTGAACCAACTCCTCCAGCGCTTCCCGCACAGCGATTGGTGCGGTTTTGCGCGCGAACTGCTGGGGGAAATAACACAGGCGGACGGTAAAACCGACTAGAGATACCCAGCGGACAATGTTGGCAGGGAAAGCGTCACACTCGAATCACTGATTCCTCAACCTAACCTTGCCTGCCATTGCCCTGCTTACCCACACGCTGCCCGAGTCAACTGCGGCCGACTCAGCGTCAGGGTATTCTTGCCTCCAGTGCCCCGAATCACATCGCTGCGCGGGTAATTTCCTCGTCAAATACCTCAAGCGCTTCGGGCGAGGCTTTGGCGTCGCCATTGGTCGGCGGTTGGGTATCACCGCTTGTCTCGCGGTCGCTCGATATAGTCTTTGTTTCGTAGTCACACCCCTGCGTCGTGCATCGATAGCCGATCAGCCGATTCCTGAACCGCCGCTCGCCCAAAAGGCCGCCGCACTTTGGGCAATGCTTATCTGTGGGCTTGTTCCAGGAGACGAAGCTGCACTCCGGATAACGACTGCACCCGTAGAACACCCTGCCTTTTCTGGAGCGCCTCTCGATTATGTCTCCCTCGCCGCACACTGGACACTTGACGTTGATCGAATTGTTGAGAGGTTTTGTAGTCTTGCACTCCGGATAGCCCGAGCAACCAAGGAATTCACCGTAGCGGCTCTCACGAATGACCATCTTCCGCCCGCAGTTCGGGCAAATCTCGTCTGATTCCTTGGGAGCAATTTTTACTTTCTCCATGTTTTCGAGCGCTGCGTGTACATCTCGCTCGAAAGGTCCGTAGAACTCCCTCAGCAGCTCAACCCAGTCGAGGGTGCCTTCCTCGACTTTATCCAATTTGGACTCCACGCCTGCCGTGAACTCCACATCCATAATGTCAGGGAAGTACTTCACCAGCTGATCCGTCACGATGAAGCCCAGTTCGGTGGGTCTGAATTTCTTGTCGACCAACTCCACATACTTACGCTCTTGAAT
This sequence comes from Armatimonadota bacterium, assembly GCA_029907315.1. Taxonomy (GTDB): domain Bacteria; phylum Armatimonadota; class UBA5829; order UBA5829; family UBA5829; genus CALJES01. The sequence continues at coordinate 23,938 of JARYME010000025.1, forward strand.
GGTAGATATGATCTGGGCGTATGTGGACGGCCTGCCTATTCCCTTCTCTTCGAGCGCCTTGACCAGTGTGGCTTCCGTATATCGCGGAGGAGGCTCGGTAAAATGCTGCTCGGGCAGAAGTTTGATCAGATCCAGAACCTCGCCCTCGTGCATCTCCGGCAGAGGAGGTTGTTCTTCGTCTGCGACCGCCGCAGTATCGTCTTTGCCTTCGATGTATACCCTCATAAAGCCCGGGAACCTGACCGTTGAGCCGGTAGCTCGGAAAACGAAGTTGTTGGCTGATATATCCACGGTCACCACGTCGAAAACCGCAGCTGCCATCTGACTGGCGACGAACCTCTGCCACACCAGCCTGTAGAGCTTGTACTGGTCAGCCGTCAGGTATTGCTTGATTTGGTCTGGATGGCGATATACCGAAGTCGGTCTGATGGCTTCATGGGCATCTTGCGCCCCCTTGCGGGTCACCTGCCTCGCACTGGCCGGCAAATAGTCCTTGCCGAATGTCTCCTCGATATATTGCCTTGCCTCCGCTTGTGCTTCTGCAGCGACGCGGGTTGAGTCGGTTCGCATATACGTGATCAAACCAACTGCGCCTTCCGGACCAAGCTCGATACCCTCATACAACTGCTGCGCAACCAACATTGTGCGCTTCGCCGCAAAACCCAGTTTACGAGATGCTTCCTGCTGAAGAGTGCTGGTGATAAACGGTGGCGCCGGGTTCCGACGTTTTTGCGTTTTCTTGACCGACTTGACGACGTACTGCGCGCCCTCGAGCTCCTTTAGAATGGAATGCGCCTCTTCCTCGTTGGAGATCTTTACCTTCTCGTCGTCTCGCTGGACCAGCTTGGCGTCGAAAGGCTGCCTCCGCGGACGCGGCGTGAGCGTCGCAGTGATTGTCCAGTATTCCTCCGGCACAAACGCTTCAATCTCACGCTCGCGATCACAGATGAGCCGCACAGCAACCGACTGCACTCTGCCCGCGCTGAGGTTTCTTTTAACCTTCCGCCACAAAAGCGGGCTGAGCATATAACCCACCAGCCGATCCAGCACTCGGCGAGCCTGCTGAGCGTTCACCAAGTTGAAGTCGATATCGTCGGAGTTCTTCAGTCCCTCCAAAACCGCGGTCTTCGTTATCTCGTTGAACCGCAGCCTTCGCGGGTTTCGCAGCTTCAGCAGCTCGCAGAGGTGCCATGCGATAGCCTCACCTTCGCGGTCTGGATCTGAGGCGAGATATACAGTCTCCGCTTTAGCCGCCGCCTGCTGAAGCTTTTGGATAACCTCCTTCCTCTCAGGAATGACTACATAACGCGGGCGAAAGTCGTGCTCTATGTCCACGCCAAGCGTGCTTTTGGGCAGATCGCGGACATGGCCCATGCTCGCCTGGACATCGTACTCCGGACCAAGAAAGTTCTTCAGCGTCTTGGTTTTAGCCGGCGATTCTACAATTACTAACGCCTTGGACATCTGTGCTGTCCCTCGAAAAGATCAGTAGAACGAGGTCTCAATTTGGTATTATGCCTTACTCGTGAGCTTATCTCAGGGCTTTCTTGTAGACGTCTTCGCTCTTTTTATCGTTCCCAGAATTCGGAAAGTCTAAAAGCACATTTTGGAGTGCCCAGTCACGGAGACGGATAATAACACGCTGCATAGTTGCTGTCAACGCGTCTTTGCCAAGAAAAACGAGCAGGAGTATAATGATATGTCGGACGGATCGCGCTGCTCCGAAGCAGCCGCGCTGCGAAATAGACTAGTCTAGTCGTAAGAGGATGATTGCACTATGAACTGCGACATATCCCCTCTGCAAAAGGCACGTTATTCTTACCAACCCAAACTGCCCAAGGCCCTGCGATCAGGGCAGGTTGACGTGAAGTTCGGTGCGCCGACTGAGCCGAAAACGCATAAGGAGCAAATAAAAGCTCTGTTCCCCAACACCTATGGACAGCCGGAGGTCAAACTGGTAGAAGGCTCCGGAAACCTGGCTACCGGACCTCTGAAGGTAGGTGTTGTGCTTTCAGGCGGGCAAGCTCCCGGAGGACACAACGTCATTGCAGGTTTGTTCGACGCACTCAAAGCGGCGAATCGGGAAAGCAAGCTTTACGGCTTTCTGATGGGTCCCAAGGGCGTCATACAGGGCAAATATCGCGAACTAACGGCCGAAATAATAGATTCCTACCGCAACACTGGCGGCTTCGACATGATAATGACGGGCAGGGACAAGATCGAAAAGCCCGAAGAGCTCGAAGCCTGCAAAACCAACTTTGAGCAGATGGGCTTGGACGGGTTGGTCATAGTAGGCGGCGACGACTCCAATACCAACGCAGCCGTCCTCGCCGAATACCTCAAAGCTCAGGGCTGCAAGACCTGCATCATCGGCGTGCCCAAAACCATCGACGGCGACATGAAGAACGAACAGATCGAAACCTCGTTCGGTTTCGACACAGCCTGCAAGCTCTACTCTGAGCTTATAGGCAATATCTGCCGCGATGCTATGTCCGCAGTTAAGTACTGGCATTTCATTAGACTGATGGGCAGAGCCGCCAGCCACGTGACCCTGGAGTGCGCGCTGCAGACCCATCCCAATATCGCCTTGATCTCAGAGGAGATTCAGGCAAAGGGAATGACTCTTAGGGAGATAGTCGACTACATAGCGGACATTATCATCAAGCGCTCCGAGGCAGGTAAGGACTATGGCGTATTGATCGTGCCAGAGGGACTGCCGGAGTTCATTCCCGAGATCAAGCGAATGATCGATGAACTCAGCACTATTCTCGCAACGGAAGAAGACTACATCCAGAGCCTGCCGGATCACAACGAAAGGCTGCAGTATTTGAGCACAAAGTTCGACCCGCACAGCGGCAACTTCGAAGTATATGGCTCATTGCCGCCGGACATCCAGGAGATTCTGCTCAAGCGCGACAGCCACGGCAACGTCCCGCTCTCGCAGGTCGAAACCGAGCGGCTCCTGATAGACTTGCTGCGCGATAAGTTCAGGCATATGAAAGCCAAAGGCGAGAAGGTGCCGAAGTTCAGCCCGCTTGCGCACTTTTTCGGCTACGAAGGCCGATGCGTGTTCCCGTCTAACTTTGACGCCGACTACTGCTACTCGCTGGGCTACGCCGCGGCTCAGTTGGTTCGCGCAGGGCTAACGGGTTACACTGTGAATGTCCAGAACCTTACGAAACCGGCGGATGAGTGGGTCGCGGGTGGTACCCCAGTCACGATGATGCTCAACATCGAGATGCGAAAGGGCAAAGAAGTACCGGTCATAAAGAAGGCGCTGGTAGATCTTGAGGGTGAACCCTTCAAGTACTTTGCCGCCAACCGGGACAAGTGGGCGCTCGAGGACTGCTACGTATTTCCGGGACCGATTCAGTACTATGGTCCTTCAGAAGTCTGCGACGCGCCGACCATTACCCTCAGGCTCGAGAGAGGCGGATAGCGCAAGCAAACGCCAGAGCAGAAAAAAACAATGCCTCGCGGGTTGCAGGTTTACGCCGCGAGGCATTCTGCTTTCAGTGTTACCTTTAAGGTGCTAAATCATGCCCGGTCCGGCACCATCCCTGGCCACCATCGCACCTCGCCACCGAAGTCGAGCAGCCGAAGTTCCTCAGATTGCAGCCTTTGAAGAAAACTGCCCACAGATCACTTCGGTACTGGCACCCACTCACCAGGCCTGGAGAGCGCATTTGTGCCAGCCTCGAGAACAGCGGTCACCTCCAGGGTCTGCTCGAGAGGCACCTTCGTTTCTCCCGTTTCAAAGAACTCAAGCATTGCCTCGATGAACCGCGGGAAGAAATCCGCCATATTGTCGGCGACAATGGTTCCACCTTGGCCGTACGACGCTATGAACCTAAACGGGAAATTGGGGTTCTGATTGAATACCGCGCGGCGGTCGTCGGCATATTGAATGATCATAACGTTCGTGTTGGGATTACCACACTGCATTACGCGCTCGGCCCCAGTACCCATCAGCGCAACGATCGGCTCGACCTGGTGTATGGCGTAGATATCCCACGTGCCAGGTCCGAACGTAGCTATATAGTGAACCGCCTGGCCGCCTATCTGACACAGGGCGTTTTGCACCGTTGAGTCGAAGCGCAACGCTGAAGAAGACATAAGCGGCGTGTTGTGCGCCTTGGCGAGCTCGACCATCCTTTTGCCTACCTCAAGCGAGGGCGCAAATGGTTTGTCCACATAGACCGGCTTTCCGCTCATAAGCGGCAGCCGAGCAAGATCCTCGTGCCGCTCAACGTTGTCCGGAGAAAGCACAACGATGCAATCGCATTCTTCGACGACTTGCTCTATTGAATCCGCCTTCGACACCCCGTGTTCTCGGCACCACTCGTCTATGTGAACCTTGCCCTCCGGATGAATTTCCTCCCACGCAAGAGCAACCTCGAACCTGTCTCCCCTTGTGCTCTCGCGGATCATTTGGGGATAGTTGTTTGCGTGCCATTCGTCGATGAAATAGTCAATGAACCCGATCTTCTTTTTCACTCGCAACCTCCAATAAAGAATTCTTCTTGCGTGCTCAGTATATTGAGTCGAGCCAAGTATGGTATGCTTTGCGTCAGGACGACCTTCATTAGCCTTTCATACTCAACTCGGTTCGGCACCCAGGACACACGGATCGAGCGTCTGGATTTCGTATCGCACTTGCAGCTGCGCATCATGCCAAATCGGATTCGGCATTCGGAGAACGCCGAATGCGTCACCTCGGCTTGACCCGGCACCCATACCACACGTCATGCCGAACTTGATTCGGCATCCAGTATGTTGTCATCTTATGGCATAGTAGACCCTGAATCAAGTTCAGGGTGACATCGTATTGCCGGAATCACGTAATTCTTAATGCCGCGCACAAAGGAAGGCCACCCTGGGCTTTAGCCGGAGGTCCGCAGTACACCGCCAATACCCCGGCAGTAGCAGTACCTGTCGCAGCCGAAAAACGCCAGGAGTGCCTTTAGACGTCCTTTGCCTCAATTCCTATCCGTACGGCAAAAAGAGCCCTGCGCAGCGCAGGGCTCGAGACACCGCAGACGGTGCCTTGCTGCCGACACGTTACCAAGATGTGCGAATCGTGTAGGTCACCTTAACCTCGCCATCCTTGGGCACATTCACTGGAAACTCGATCGTGTGCGCGTCCTTCTTCGTGTACTCGTGACTGGACTTCACGACCTTCCAATCGCTCCACACGTGGTCGATGACTTTCACTTCCACCGGCGACGCCTTGTGGTTTCGGATCTTTACCTCGAAAGACTCTTCAATCGTCTTATCTGCTATTCGCTCGTAGTTAGTCCGTTTGTACTCGCCGACCACATCGAAGGCATCACCAATGTAGAGGCGCACTTTCTCATCCTTGGGTGTGTGATCGATCGTATCCTCGCCTATGAACTGTATGCTGCCGGTATCATCGAGTTTGTACACGCGCACCTTGCCCTTAGGCAGAGGCATACCCATATGGTTTTCCTTGGAATTCTGGAACTCAAGAACAATGTTCACTTTGTGGTAATCTGAGGTGTCATAACCTCTACCCGGGTGACCAGTTCTTCCCGGATACCACCAGGCGCGCCACCAATCTCCTCGACCGTCATAAATCATTTCTTTGATGACTTTCACGTTGGAGGCATTAAGGAGCGAGAGCTGCTTGGTCTCGTTGTTGCGGATGGTGGTAGGCCGCTCCATGGCATACATGTGGTACTCGAAAAACGGTTTCTCCTCAAACTGATCTTTGGATAACTCCATAACAATCGGTTTGCCGTCCTCATCGTATCTGTCGAGTCTTCGCTCTCTGAGTCTTCGCACATCGCCTGCCATCAGCGTAAGTTTGGCATTCTCATAACTAGCACCGGACTCGTTGGTTAGAGTAACCCAACCGGAAATGTCGAGCGCGTTATCGTCCTGGTTCACCAAGGCAACGTAGTCGGCGCGCCAGTTGATACCATCCGTTATGTAGCTGATCTCGGTTTCCTGTTCGCCGTCGCGGTCGCACTGGAGGAGCCAACTGAGCGTAGGCCGCGGGTGGAGCCCTTCGGGCATTTTCTGAAGCGATATCTGACCAGAAGGATTGAGGACTATGGTTCCGCTGTCCGTGCGGATGGTTATTCCACCGTTCTGTGGTGGGTTGAGCAGTATTCCCGAATCGGTGATGGGTTCTCCGCGCTCGTTGAAGCGAGTAAATGTAATTCTCTCTCCGACGGATTTGTTGAGTATGTTATCCGGCGAGATCAGGTCGTACTGGTAGTTTTGCTCCAGTATGACGACTGAATTAGGTGCTGTAAGCGATTTGAACAGCACGCTAGTAGGGTCGATTTTCGCAGCCACGTCTTCAAGTTCATAGGAAAAAATCCCTTTCGTGAACTTGACAGATCGAACATCTTTGACCAGGGCAAAGTTGCTATTGTAGACGGTAAGCTGTACAGATTTGCGAGCCGTGCCGGCGTGCGCACCGCACAAACTGCAGCACAAGACCCCCACCAATATTGCGATCCAATACTCATTCATAGCCGTTAACCCTCCTTCCATTTGTTTAGACCGGCCTGTCAACCTGCGGCTTCGACCGCATACGAAGTTGCGCGATGCCGAGTCTGACAAAACTCCGGCGTCTTGCCTCTGTTGTAAACTGCACCTATAGGATCAGCTTTGGGCAAACAGCAAAGCTGATATCGATTACTGACTGCTTTACGCCGAGCTCGAGCACTTTGTCAAGGATTTTGCGCACCGGTTGTGTTTGATTGGCGTCCTCGCGCGGCGATTTCTTCCGTATTCTGCTGGATACGGAAGACAATTATAACTAGTTCCAATGATACTCGAGCCGCAATCACATAAAGGATGAAAAGAATGGGCGAGAGGATAATCATGCCGAAACCCCTCAGTGGATCAGAGCCGAATTGCACCAGGCCGCCGATAAACATCACCAGCGCGACGAAACCCGAAACAATCACCGCGAGCGCATAGAGGACCTTGATAATCCGAGTGGTGATGAATTCTGAGAAAGAGAAGTCGAACAGCCCAGCAAAGAAGCCTTTGTCCTGATTCATTAACCCACACCTCCATCTCCTACATTGCGGAGCCGACTTCTTTCAGCCGTGGGCTCACTTACTCTCCGGTTGTACAAGCGTTAATCAGAATCCTTCTTTCACAGTTCATGATCTGCTCCATCAACATCGATGTGTCCGACACATCTGTCACCGTTCATGAACTCGATGCGACCTTTGAGGTATCGAATCTTTATCCTGCCTGAGGACTCAAGCTCGATAGCTGCACCCTCGTCCAACCGGATCGAATTCGAATGAGCATTAATGCCAATCTCGAACTCACCGCCCAGATCCAGACCGACACGCCCCTTGCCGTTGAGACCGATTGATTTCTCAACCACGCCCGGACCATGCACCTGAAGTCCGTATTGGCACGGCTGCCCCGCGAGTATCTGGATGTTGAGGCCGATCACTTGCGAAGCTTCCGAGCCGCTGTATTCGTTCGTCATCTCGATGTTGGCGCCAAGGGCTACCCCACCTGCATAATTGAATACCTCCGAATGCAGTCCCGTGGACCATCCAACCCCTTTCTTTGTGAGCCTCGAGCACAGCACGCATGCATCGCCGTTGACATGATGAGTAGTAAGGTGCGCATAGATGGTCCATGGATAAGAATTGTTACCCTTCTCTTCGTGCATTAACGAAAGTATCTCGTGGGTCATTGCGCGACCTGTGTTATTGTCGGAACGCTCGAATCGGATCATCGTGTCGAGCGGCTCGAGTGGCGGTCGCCCTTTAAAAACTGAAGTTCTTAATATTTCGCCTTCGGTCACCAGACCTGCATCGGACTCGTTCGGTTTACCGAAGGCCTTTTTGCCGGTAAGCACACCTGCGACCGCCAATGCAAATCGTGTCAGAAACCCTCTACGGTCAGTTCTGTTCCCCGCCATGTCTGCCCCCCTGTGTGAGATTCTGCGGCTAAATCTACACCAGCTGCAGGACAGCGTCAAGCAAATGCCATGCTCAGCGGCAGCTGCGGGCAGTGGTTGCTGAAATGGTACAACTCGACAGATCAACTAGCGTGAACACTGCCGGGCTAGGGTTGAGCCATACTTTAGTCAACGGGCTAGATGTGTGTCTGTGAAGGCCAATTAAGAGAATGCCGCAGCTGAGGACGCTTCTGGTGAAGACGTGAGTGTTGTGGTTGCTTGTCCCGCAGGTGTGCAGCCAGTCGATCTCGCAGTAGGCTGTAGCAATCCTTAACGCCCTGCGGCACCCATCCGTACGAGCGATAAAGATCGTACGCACGAGTAAGTTCAGTCGCTGCGAGTTTGGTCTTTCCCTGCATGAGGTGCAAGCGTCCCAACATATAAACAGCCAGCGGATTTCCGGGGCACAGTCGAACGCTCTTTTTCAGCTCGCGCTCCTCCGCCGCTAGTCCCGCCGCGGTGCGATCTCGGTAGAGTAAGCCTCCCTTGGCCCGCTCTCCGCGATAGAAATAGAACTGCGACCTAACGAAATTGTAATCCAGCGGTCTGACTTTGGCAGTGGGCAACTTCTTATGCGAACCTACTGCGATGTAGCTTACGATCGTATTCCGACCCTTGGAGTACACCGGCTGTACATAGACATAGGTAGTCGTGCGCATTAATAGGCGCTGATGCGGCACGTATGGCTCCGGATGTGAGGCGTCGACTAACAGGTCCTCCCCGTCGGACAGTTTGACCAGAGTGACAACGTGGCCGTTATTTGAGTCTTGACCCTCAGAGTTTCTGCACACCATTGCAATGCCTGCATCGATGCCTGCCTCCTGAAGAATTGCCGCGATCAACACCGACTGCAGAAGACACTGCCTATCCCCTCGTAGTGCGGCGTTGCAGAACTCGAATCCTGTGTCCAGATTGAAGTGTGGGATGGTTTTCTTGACCATCCCATGCAGCCACGCCGCGAACTGTGCTTCGCCAGAAGCCTTGGCGCTGGTACTAGCCACCTGTTCAAGCCTATGCTTCTGCTGGGCCGCGACCGAGTTTAGGCCCGGGCCTGGTTTTCCGCCGTATCGCCACTGCCTGAATACTTTCTCAAACCAGGCGTAGAACTGCTTTGCATCACCGAGTCTGTTCTCGCGATATGAATCATCGACTAACTGAGTGAATTGCTTAGATCCGTAAGGGTAGCTAAATTTGTCGGCATGCACCGCCGACTGAACCTGTTGACCCATTGCGACCGCAGCAGCAACGCCGACCGCAATGCAGAGGAACAGTTTTACACGACCATTCACGTTCATTTTCAAAGTCTACTGCCTCCGAGAAACCTTGTGGCATTCCAACATTTGGTCGATTGTGACCAACTCGTACCCCTTGCTCTTCAAGTATCGCAGAATTTGGGGCAATACGTCGATCGTCTGCCGAATTCCGTCGTGGAGCAAGATGATGCTGCCGTTGTCGATGCTGTCCAAGATTCGACTTTCTATAGTCTTCACGCCGGGACTGGTGTAGTCCCCGGGATTGTCGGTCCAAAGCACGGTGATGTATCCGAGAGCCGTTGCCGCTTGTATAACATTTCTATCGTAGTCGCCGCCCGGCGGGCGGAAAAGGTGGGGTGCCTGCCCCGTAATTGATTGAAGAACTTTGCCGCACGCCTTGATCTCCGTAGCCACGTCCTCAATTGGAATCTTGGTTAGGTTGACGTGATGATAGGTGTGGTTGCCGATACTGTTGCCGCCGGACATTATCATGCGCACGAGCTGTGGATACTTTTCCGCTTTCTCTCCGACAAGGAAGAAAGTTGCTTTCGCGTCGAATGCATCAAGTATAGCCAGTAGTTTCGGCGTATACGTAGGGTGAGGACCGTCATCAAATGTGATCGCAACCTGTTTCTTGCTCGGGTCGCCCTTTATGAGCTTGTGAAACCGGATTCCGCGGTTGAGTTCGTCCTGGTGCTGAGCAAAGAGCTCAAGAACACTCTTATAGACTTCCTTCTTGGCGTTCAGCCAGAATCTGCTTTCCTCAGCTTGCGGTAGCGGTCTTCGCTCCTTGTTGACCGCCGGAGCGTTCGCCGCTAAAGCGCCAGGCAGCCCCAGGACCACGAACAGCACTGTTGCAAGTCTGATAGCGCTAAATGTCATCTCCTCACTCATTCAGTTTCGCAGCACCTGTAAGTGTTTTTCAGCAGGAAGCACGGTCGGCCGTCAAGAATGTTTTGATGTTTAAGAACCACACTGCCACCGGCTGCAGAGAGGTAATTTAGGGAAGCCGACGGGCCTTGACAAGCCGCGATCGGCAAAGCACAGGTCAGTTGAGAATGATGGCCCTCATAGTACCAGCCTAGAGAGCAAATCTTGTCTTGTTCACCGGTAAGCCCACCGCTATTGTAGCGTGCATCTGCGCTGTCTGGAAAGGGCGGCAGCTAAGAACACTGAACATACTCAATACGAATGAAAGAGAGGCACACAAGATCAGCGGGCAGCGGCTCAGGTGCGGCTCATGACATCCCTACCATTTCCAGCTTAGTCCAGACGCGCCCACCGAGAAGTGGTCGCTCGTGAAATGTTTTCCGATAAAGTAACCCAGCGCAGCTCCCGCTACCAGATCCTGCCAATAATGTGCACCCACCTCCTCTCGCGACCACGCGATAGTGACTGCACTCAGATAGGCGGGAATTGCAAAGCGAGGATGGTAATCGGCAATCACGGTCGCCATCGCAAACGCGGCAGCTGTGTGCCCGGAGGGAAAACTCGTTCTCGAATCACTGTTCGGGCGCTTTTCTCTTACTGTGAGTTTGAGCAGTTCCGTTGCAAGCCCGTGGCAGCTAAGGCCTTTGCCCCCTGCATCATCTCCGTCTTCGCCGCGTGGCCGTCTG
>JARYME010000026.1 GCA_029907315.1 Armatimonadota bacterium
ATGCTGTCTCCCAAAAAGACTATTTTGTCACCATCTTCAACAAGCCGTTTTTTCTCACGGTTCTCGTCTCGCCATGTTCTCACGCCTGACTCCTATCCTCCTCAATCATTGTAAACCCATACAGCTGTGCCAACTGCTTAACTTGTCTGCGCCAGTCGCCAAAAACGGTCACCCTGTGCCAACCCATATCCCAGTTGTCGAGAATTGCTTGCGCGTTTGTCTTGGCCGCTAGTTTTGTTCGACATGCCTTGGGCTCATCTACGTTGCGCGTCGTCTTGCCGGTGTGCACCACGCCGCGCTTACTCCAAATATCGAACTCAAGTGTGGTTACATCTTCTCCGCTCGGCAGTAGGGACTGCACTGAAGCACCTTTGCCGTCTTCGGCGTGGGACCTGATTATATAAGGGTTGGACTTGCCGTGAGGACCGTATGGCCGGTTGTGCGATACGCAGTGAGCGTAGATTATTTCGTTTCTTGCCGTGTCTATGACAGGATCTGACACATAGCCCGGCCTGCCGGTGAGATACCGCATCAAAAGCTGCGTGCAAGTCGAGTTTATGTCGGCTTCGCATATCCCAGTCGACCCGTCATTATTCATCTGGAAATGAGATAGGCACGGATAGGCAGTAATCCGACCCGAATAGAACATCCCCAGGCAGTCAAGGGTTACCGCGTCTGCCTTAGCGTCTTGCATTGCCCGGCACAGTGCCAAGTACATCCGGGCAGACTTGACAATCTCCTCGCGCGTAGGCTCGCGCACCGATTTCGCATTGGAAATCCAATAGTCAGCCCACTCCGCCGCCTCCTGCACGTTCGAACGCTCGTAGTAAGACGCCAGCTCCTTAGAATCCAACCTGACTACGTTCGCCCCGAAAACCGTCTTCACCTGGTTTGATATGCCGGCTATATCGGCATCCACTACGTCCAAGATTGTGGTTTCCTTCATTGCCCGGATGACTCCGAAAAGCCGTACTGCAGAGGATACGTCGCGAAAGTCGGACGAAGAAACCGTCACAACAGGCAGCTTCTCTTTTCGCACAGTCGCGTTGGTAATCAGCGTCTCGCCGGAACCAGCGTATAAATCGTCTACCATTACCACAGGTTTGCCGCTGTGCGCGATTGTATTGGGGACGCCTGTCCATATGCCTATGTTGTATACGACAAACCCGTCGACATCACCCAATTCCTGAACTGCAGCCCTGCCGGCATCTGCATTCGTCGCGTGCCGAACTATAAAATCTATGTTGTTGCATTCGGCTCTCAGCTTGCGGGTGAGCTTGTCAGCAACAGCGTCGTAGTCGTAATCCTTCGTGGGCCAAGTCGGATTGCCGGCCGGTATGTGTGAGAAAATCAGTCCAACCCGTGCCTTCCCCTTCGGGAACACCGGTGTACGACGCACCAGCGCTGCATTGCCCTCTGCCCCACCGAAGGGAGCCAGAATAAGAGCGCCCGCAGTACCGCCCGCAATCTGCAGGAACCGTCGCCGCGAGACGTACCCATAATAGCAACCTGCCATCTCCCAGACCCTCCTTCACCGAGGCGTCACGCACAGTTTTACCTGGATACACTGCTCTTGTTAACCAAAACAGGGTGCAATTCCTTGCCGCGTGTGCTAAGCTGATTAGACGGAGGTGGTCGCAGTGCAGAAGATAAAGATCGGCAACCTGGAAGTGTCACGATTCATATTGGGCGGCAACCCCTTCAGCGGGTTTTCCCACCAATCACCAGAACTCGACCGAGCTATGGTCCATTATTTCACGGTTGATAGAATCAAGCGGGTCCTGCGAGAAGCTGAATCATTGGGCATTAATACTCTTGTGGCGCGTGCGGACAACCACATTGTCAGGGTGTTAATCGAGTACTGGGACGAGGGTGGCAAGATACAATGGATTGCTCAAACCGCTCCGGAGATGCTTTCGATTCAGCGCGGCATTGAGAACGCTATCAAAGGTGGAGCAAGCGCATGTTATATCCACGGCGGTGTGATGGACCAACTTTTTGAGACCGGCAGGCTTGATGAGGTGGCGCCGGCGATTGACATGATCCGGCAAGCAGGGATACCCGCCGGCATAGCGGCTCATAACCCCGAAGTGCACAAATGGGCTGATCGAGAGCTAGACATCGACTTTCATATGTGCTCCTACTACAACCCGGCGCCGCGGAAAGAGTCGGCGGAAATAAGGCCAGGTACTATTGAAAGATTTCAGGACAGTGACCGCGATGCTATGGTCGAAACAATACGCAGCCTCTCCTCGCCCGCAATCCACTACAAAATCCTTGGCGCCGGTCGAAAAGATCCGGCCGACGCTTTCGCCTTCGCAGTCAAGCACCTCAGACCTTGTGACGCCGTATGTGTCGGCATATACGACGAACACAAGAGCAATATGCTGCGCGAGGATGTCGAGCTGTTCGAGCAGGCACTTGCTGCATATGCTTAATATTCATTTCGGTATTTAGTCCAACAACCCCTTGCGCGAGGCGCATTGTTATGGTATTGTTCATTTCGAACAACCCGGCACCCGGCCGTTGTGCGGTGAAGTTCTTAAGCGTACGGGTTGGTAGAGAAAAGACTTTCATTGGTAGTTGGGCAGCTGTGTAAAGAGATACTGACAATCATTGCCGGGTCTTGCGCATCGGTGCCGGAAGCTCTTGCTTTCGCTGACTAGAAGTCCGCTGCGAGGGGGTTGCATGATGAATGCATTGCCTGTTGGTCCGGAGTATGTGTCCTCACCCGAAAGGCGTGCCCGCTACTTCGAAGACCTCGAACGCTGGGGGTTCGATACAGCATACAACGCCTTCTATGCTCACCCCTACGATGACGTCGTCGGCAAACTGCGAAGTTCATACATCGATTTCGCATCGGAAGCACGCAAGCGGGGTTACCCTGCTTGCATCCAGATTCAGATCACGGTTTGCGCCGGTGACCGCGTCGGTATCGAGGAAGCGCAGTACAACGAGGCGAACGAACCAGAACGCTGGGGGCAAAACGGCTTTTTCGGTTCATTCAGCTCTGACGCGTGGCTCGATTATTTGAAGGAGATAACCCAGCTCTTCGTTGGCGAATACGGCTACAACCGGGTGGTCTTCGAAGAGCCGATGTACCGCGTAGACATTCCCGGAACCAAGGACAGGTTCTACCAAAAGTTTGTTGAGGCACACCCGGATGTTGCCTATCCCAGCTCGAGAACCGAATCGCGGGAGTACCTGAAGGTCCAGCAAGCCAAAGCCGAGTCTCTCACCAGATTCTGCAGCGAGTTGGTAGCGCACGCTAAGTCTGTAGGGGCTGAGGCCGTTGGCGTGATGCCTTGGTTCTTTATTCCGACCATCGAAAATACTCCTGCGGGCACCCTTAATCCGTCTTGCGATATCAAGGCGATAAGCAAGATTGAAGGGCTGGATTTCCTGGTCGTGAGAATGCAGCCCGACAACATCTTTTGCGGGACGATGCGCACCGGCGACGAAATGACAAGATCGCCGCTACTTTACTACATTGAGGTGATGGCCCACGCGCTGGGCAAGCCCATAATAGCGGTCAGCAATCCATCCGACGAACACACCGACTATCCTTCGCTGCCGCTTATTCCTTTCGACTTTTACAGGGACGCGACGGTTGCCGCCGTCGCTGCTGCGCCGAACGGGTTCACGAGACACTGGTACGGTCAAAACTACGGCAAAGACACAGAGCATATGGCAGTCCTAAGCAGCGCGGCGCAGCGTGCCAACCGATTGGGCAATCCGAGATCGCCGGTCGCGTTTGTGTTCTCGTATGCGGGCACCCGACACGCTGAGCCTTGGACCTACGAAACCGTGTTCAAACACTATTGGGCGTTGGCTAAGGAACTTGCATTTAATCACGGTGTGCCCATGCTCACATTTCACGCGGATACGCTTTCGGAAGACCTAGCCGCCCATCCTGAGGTCAGGGTGCTCGTATTCGACGAACACTTCCCTCTGAATAGAGACCAGTTCGCGGCCTTGCGTAGGTGGTGGAAACCTTACGAAAGGCGCGCAGCTGTATTGTTCGCGTCCGGCTTGGGGTTTGCCGCGGGAACGGACATTCCCGGTGCGGTACCGTCAACATTAGCACACCCAGGGCTCCTGGAATTAATGGGCCTCAAGCAAGCAGAGGAAGCTCCGCAGTTGCCGACAAAGACTCCGCTGACGCTGGCTTACGTATCGCGTGTACGCCGAAAGGCCTTTTTGGGCGAGAGTGCTGTGCTGGACACCGACGTTGTAGCGAACGTCAAACGAGCTTTCGGATCGCGCGCCGACGTCCTCTACGCAGCTAGTGTTGACGAATCACAAGTGCCGGTGGTGGCGGAATATCGAGATCGCAGCACTATAGCGATTTTCTGCGGTTTCGGACTGACGCAGGGCACGGCCAATGCTGCAGCAAAAGCTGTGCTCTTCGCGATGCGAGAATCGCACGCGCTGCCCCTCGTGCTGGAACCTTGCACCAAGGGACTGCTATGGAACACAAACAAATTGGGTTACGTGATAGTCGGCAACGTTTCGGACGAGACCGGCCGGGCTAGGCTGAATGTCGGCAGAGCACTGGTCTGGGACTGCGAACGGTCTATTATCCTTCCCGAAGGGGTATGTGAACTTGAAATACCTCCCCACGGATTCTGGCTCTGTAGGGTCTTCAGCCGGCGGTCCAAGCTGTTGGATGTAATCGGCGCAAGCGCGGTTTACGAGATAATCGACGGTTCAGGTCGAGCGGATATTCGGTTGTTGGCCGGCCGTCGCACCAATTTGGTTGTGCGCTACCTACCGGAAACTGTCCTGGTGGACGGACGTCCCTCTTCTATAAACTGTCAGCCCCTCGGCTCCCTATATAGTGTTACCGTGGAACAATGTCCTCCGGGACAGCACCTAATCTCCGTGCGCTGGTAGCCGTTCTCACAAGGGCATCGCAAGTCGAGAATAGAGTTTTCGAAGATCCTGTTCTACGAGTCAAGCGCGGCGTATATGGTTGACCGTTTCCGCTTCAGAGTGCGATAATCTCCAGGGCTTCATCGGAGAGATCACCGCGGTTGGACTTGGGCGGTTTTCAGCCGGACGTCACAACTTTCTGAGTAACCCAGGTGCAACCGCGGTTTGGAAGGAGAACAACACAAGCTATGGCTGCGAGTTCGGAACGCTACTACTGTATTGTGAACGATCTGTTGGCTAGGATTGCTTCGACACAGCACGAACGGATCCAACAGGCAGCAAAAGTAATTGCAGACCACATCGCGGACGGAGGCATCCTGTACCTGCTGGGCAGCGGACATTCGCTGGCAGTAGCTATGGAAGCCTTTCATCGAGCAGGCGGTCTTGCTCCTGTGGACGTAATCTACGACCGCACTTTCGGCAGAGCAGAGCGGCTTGAAGGTTATGCAGAGACGCTGCTGAAGGACTATAATATACCTGCGGGCGGCGTAGTCATAATAATTTCCAATTCCGGGCGCAACGCTTTGCCGATCGAAGTCGCTTTGCACTGCAAAGCCCGTGGGATCACAACCATAGCCATCACTTCTCTGGCTCACTCGCAGGCTGTTTCATCCAGACATTCGAGTGGGAAGAGGCTTTTCGAAATAGCCGACATCGTGATCGACAACTGCGGAGTTTTTGGAGACGCCGCACTCGACGTCGAAGGCGTCCCCGCGAAGGTCTGCCCTACGTCGGGCATAGCTGGTATGTTTATCATTGAGTCAATTGTCGCACAAGTTATCGAGAACCTTGTCAAGGCAGGCCACGAGCCACCTGTCTTCATAAGCGCCAACGTGGACGGCGGAGACGAGCACAACGCTCGGTTATACGAAAAGTACTGGCACAGAATCAGAGGACTGTAGATATGAACCCACGCATACCCGTAGCCATTCTAGCCCTACTAGTTTTGGTCGCTCTCGTGTGGCGAATTGCCAATCCTCCTGCACCTCCCATGCCCGGTCCCCTGGGCACGATTCCCACTTGGGACAGCCAAACCAAGATCGGCAATATGAGTTCCTGTGCAGTGAGCCCTTCGGGCCAGTATTGGGCAGGGGCCTGGAACGAAAAGAAGAAGGACGGCGAGTTGCGGTCGGCGGTCCTGGTCATAGACCTAGAAAGGTCGCGCAGCTACCAACAACCGATGAAAACGGGTTTCTTTGTCACAAGCATCGGCTGGGCTGACGACGCGAACCTTTGGGCTCTGCTGATCAACTCAGATAGTCCAGAAGGTGCGACTCAAGCCAAACTAGCGTGGATACGTCGCGCGGGCAAAGACCGGTTGAACTATGACCTGAGCGCCCTCAAAGAACCTGTCGTAAGAATTTTGGATTGGCCCGAGCGCTCGAAATTGTTCCTTGGGGAAATAAGGCGTGCCTCTGCCCCACGCGTGGGAGTGTTCAACCGTCAAGGCAATGTCGTGGGGAAACTCGTCGACGCGCCGGTGCCGCGCGGGAGCTCACTTGGAAAGACCGGCGCGCTAAGCAGCAACGGCAGGCTTTTTGTTTTCTCGATCATAGAGGACAAGATCGGTGGCGCCGTGAGTTACTATCTGGGTGATTCTACATCTGGTACCGCAAAGAGAATTTTCGGCTCAGAGCAGCTGCCTGGGCGCGTTGAAGACCTATGGGTCTCGCCCTATGGAGTACTGGTCGCGTGCGCAGAACGCGAAAACTTCCACGTGTTGGTTTATCCGCTCGCTGCCCCGCGGCCGAAGCTGACAGCAATCCAGCAGCTCAAGCTGCGCCCCGATGAGTTATCAAAATACTGGCCCGACGCGCCGCGAGTGATGATGTTTGCTACCTATAACGGCGGCTACGCTCTCGACATGGCGACTGGTAAGCTACGGCAATTGTTCGATCTCACGAAACTCGATAGGTACTCCGATGTCTGGCGCAGACAGATCCAGGACGGCAGGCTTTATCCGCGCAAAGACGGTGATTATACGTCAGTTTCGGTCTTGGCTGACGAGGTGGACATCAGGGTAATTAGGAAATCGGGCGACCGAGGACCAAATATTCTGCCGCGGCGCTAACAAATGCTTGTGCAAGACCCTTCAGCGGAGCGCGGCAGCCCGCGAGTAACTGCATCGGAGGACATGGAGAAGGCAGCGGCACCAGTTGGGTTGATTCTTGCCGCAGGACGCGGAACGCGCTTCGTGCGCACCGGCGTTCCTCCGAGACCTAAGGTGCTCGAGCCTCTCCAAGGCAAGCCGCTTGTGTGCCACGTGCTGGAAACCCTGCGCGAAGCAGGTGTGAAGCGCGTTATCGTCGTGGTTGGTTTCGGAGCTGAGCAAGTCGAAAGCGTCTTAGACAGCGCAGTCGAGTACGCTCGACAGGATGTTCAGCTAGGTTCGGGGCACGCCGTGAAGTGCGCGCTGGCATCGCTTCCCCAACCCGAAGGACCTGTCGTGGTGATGTGCGGAGACAGTCCGCTTTTTAAGACGGAGACGATCCGTGCTATGCTGGACGAACAGCGCAAGACCGGCGCAGCAGTCGTTCTGACGTCGGCTGTGGTCGAAGACCCTACCGGCTACGGGCGCATAGTTCGAGATGAGAAGGGATTGGCTCAGCGGATAGTCGAGGAAAAGTGTGCAAACGCCGCGGAGCGCACTATAAAAGAGGTCAACGGCGGAGCGTACGTTTTCTGGGGTCCCTGGCTGGCTTCGAATATAGAGCGCATGTCGAAGAACGACGCGGGGGAGTACAACCTGACGGACATGATTCGGCTCGCAGTTGAGCAGGGTAAGAATGTGAGTGTGGTCCGGTGTGAGCCTGATGAGATACTAGGGGTAAATACCCCTGATGATTTAGTGCGCGCGGAGGCTGTTTTGAGAAGCCGTCTGCGGCACTAGTTCGAAGGGTGGCTTATGGCGAAGTCTGACGAACGGACTCCTCAGTCTGTGAAAATGCAAAAGAAGCGAATCATACTCGACGACGGCAGGTACCTGATTTACTATTCCTTCGGAGAGAAACGCGGCGAAGACGAAGGCGGAACGTCCGAGTCGAATGCGTGCAGTGGTGCGGAGGATAGAAGCTGATGTCTGAGCTGCGATGGCACCCGATACTGGAAGAGTGGGTAATTACCGCGACGCATAGGATGGATCGCACATTCCTGCCGCCTGATGATTTTTGTCCGCTGTGTCCCACCAGATCCGAGGAGTATCCGACTGAAATCCCAGCGCAGGACTACGAGATAGTCACGTTTGAGAATCGGTTTCCTTCGTTACAGCACCCTCCTCCTAAGCCTGCGGTACGAGACTCAGAGCTCTACAAGGTTCGACCTGCCGACGGCATCTGCGAAGTGTTGTGCTACACATCTAGACATACAGGCACACTGACCGACGCAACAGTCAACGAGATAAGAAACCTTGTCGAAGTGTGGGCTGACCGCTTCAGGGAACTCGGCTCCAAGGACTTCATAGACTACGTGCTTATTTTCGAGAACAAGGGCACCGTGATAGGGGTAACGCTTACACACCCTCACGGGCAGATATATGCGTTTCCATTCGTCCCGCCTAAGATTCAGAGGGAACTCCAGTCGGCTTCGAAGCATATGGCCACAACTGGCAGGTGTCTGTTCTGCGACATCATCAAAGAGGAAGTCGCTGACGGGCGCAGAATAGTCGTGGAAAACAATTCTTTCATCGCTGTGGTGCCATTTTTTGCAAGGTTTCCGTATGAAGTGTATGTGTTTCCGAAACGGCACCACCAAACCATGTTGACACTCGACGATAACGAGCGCTGCGATCTTGCCGGTATACTGAAAGCTGTGCTTCTAAAATACGATAACCTGTGGGGCATTTCGATGCCTTACATGATGATTATGCACCAGGCGCCTACGGACGGTCGCGACTACGGCTATTATCACTATCACATAGAGTTTCATCCGCCGCATCGAACTAAGGATAAACTAAAATATCTTGCCGGCTGCGAAACTGGAGCCGGCACATACATAGTCGACGCGCTGCCGGAAGAAACGGCTGCTAAACTGCGTGAAGCTGAACCGAGCACGATGAACAACACATTTCTCGAAATGTGAGGGAAGAATTTTCCTCCTACCAGGTGTAGCCGAATCGAGCTGTCGAACGCTTTTGGTAGTTCCGAAAGATGGTTTAAGTAGCCAGTGAAGGGGTGGTAAGAGGTGTCTCGAATTAAGAAAGTTGCACTTATCGAACCGCGAGCCCCAGGATATCACGTCTATAGTCGAATTGCGCTTCCGCGGTTGGGGCTTCCGCTAATAGGCGCTATGCTGAAGCAGCGCGGTATTGATGTAACCGTGTACTGTCAGGACTTCGTGGATATCGACTATTCAGACGTGCTGAGCTCTGACCTTGTGGGGATATCGACAACCACGTCAACTGCTCCCGAGGGCTACCGCATTGCCCAACGCATAAGAGAAGCAGGTATACCTGTCGTGATGGGAGGGTCACACGTTACATTCCTCCCCGACGAAGCCCTTCAGTACGCAGACTTCTGCGTGCGGGGAGAGGGCGAATACACAATGTTGGAGCTCGTTGACGCGATAGAATCCGGCTCCGGGTTTGGAAACATCGCCGGATTATCCTACCGAATAGGAGACGAAATCCGCCACAATCCGCCGCGGGAGCTCGTTCAAGATCTTGACGCCCTTCCATTTCCGGATCTTTCGCTGATAAGAGGACGCGAGAAGATGGGCATTACCCCCATTGCCACCTCCAGAGGATGTCCTTACAACTGCAACTTCTGTAGCGTGATCAAGATGTTCGGCAGGGGGTACCGGCAGCGAAGCGTCGACAGCGTAATAGAAGAGCTCAGATACCTACAACCCGAAACGGTATTCTTTTATGACGACAACTTTGCCGGCAACCGCGAGCGGGCAAAAGCTCTACTGGAACGTATGTTGTCCGAAGGATTGACGCCTTATTGGACTGCGCAGGTGCGGGTGGACATCGCACGCGACAGAGAGCTGCTTGCGCTTATGAAACGCAGCAATTGCTATATTCTGTACATCGGCCTGGAATCGGTTAATCCGGCGACACTGCAGGAGTTCAACAAGAAGCAAAGCGTAGAAGAAATCATCGAAGCGGTCCGCATCATCCACGAACACGGCATCATGATTCACGGCATGTTCGTATTTGGCGCGGAGCACGACGATGTGAGTGATCTGCGCGCCGCAGCAAACTTCGCGCTGCGTACAGGGATAGACACCGTGCAGTTTATGATTCTTACACCCTTGCCCGGAACGGCTTACTTTGATCAAATGGAGCGCGAGGGCAGGTTGCTAACGCGGGAGTGGCATCTTTACGATGGGCAGCATGTGGTATTCCAGCCGGCTCAGATGAGCCCCTACGAATTGCAAAAGGAAACATTCAAGGCGATGAGGCGGTTCTACAGCATCTACGAGTGCGTCAAGATGTTTGCACCGCCGCAGTTTCTCCGCTTTATGCTCAAGCTCAACTTCAACTTACTGAGAGGCAAGTGGCAGGACGCCAGGTTGCAAATGCGGGTTGCGCTTCGGAGATGGTTCTACCGAGCCTATGGCCATGTACTAATCAAGCGTTGGGAAGCTGCCAACAAAGACTTCGGTGAAAAGATCAGAATGCTGGCCGAAAAGGCCCGCTCTATGGGCGCAGCCAAACAAACGAGCGTGGGAAAGGCAAAGTGATGACACAAGAGAGAGTTAAGGAAGTTACAGATCACTTCCGGAGGGTTTTCGGCAGCGAACCGCAGAGAATAGTCAGAGCTCCGGGGCGCGTCGAGCTCTTGGGGAATCACACCGACTACAACGAGGGTTTCGTGCTTCCGGCAGCCCTAGACCTAGACGTTATGGCGGCGGGAAGCTTGCGCAACGACGATCTGGTGTCGGCTTACTCAGCGAACTTCGACACCCTTGTAGAGTTTCCTCTTTCCCGAATCGAAAAAGATCTTGTGAATACCTGGTCGAACTACGTAAGAGGCGTACTGAAGTTCTTGGGTGAATCCGGTGTTCGGCTCCAAGGGGTCAACATGGCAATCAGCGGCAACGTGCCGGTCGGATCGGGGCTGTCGAGTTCAGCAGCAATCGAAATGGCGGTCGGTTTCCTGATGCAGGCGCTTGTCGGATTTGAGATGTCCGGTCCAGACCTCGCCTTAATCGGTCAGCGGGCTGAAAACGAGTTTGTCGGCGTAAGCACCGGGATAATGGACCAGTTCGTTTCACGACTCGGCAAGAAGGACCATGCGCTTTTTCTGGACTGTCGCACGCTGTGCTATGAGCACGTGCCGCTTGAGACAAGGTCTATAAAGATAGTCGTGTGTGATACTATGAAGCGCCGCGGGCTCGTAGACAGCGAGTACGATCAGAGGCGCGCACAGTGCGAGGAGGCCGTGCGGCTACTCAGCCAATGGATTCCTAATGTGCGAGCACTCCGAGATGTGAGCAAGGGTGACTTCGAACTGTATAAGGACAGACTGCCCGAAGTGATACGCAAGCGCGCGCAGCACGTCATATACGAAAATGAGCGGGTACTTAAAAGCCGAGAGGTGCTCAACGCCGGAGACTATGAATCTTTCGCTAGGCTCTTGGATGAGTGCCACGAATCGGCGCGAGATCTCTACGAAGTCAGTTGCGCCGAGTTAGACACGATGGTGGAGATTTGTCGACAGGCGCCAGGGGCGATGTGCGCGAGGCTGACGGGAGCAGGGTTTGGCGGCTGCACGGTCAGCCTTGTTCGCGATGAGCACGTCGACGCGTTCGTGAACGCGGTTAAGACGGGTTACGCTGAACGCACCGGTGTAACACCTGCAATCTACGTTTGCACGGCGGAGGACGGCGCTAGCATTGTTCAGTAGGGTTCGTCTGCGGTTCCTTAGTAGGTTCTTTACTCTCGGTTCACGCGGTCCAATGAGAGGTGAACAGCGGTGAACTGCAGGAAGTGCGGTGCTGAGCTTCACCCTGAACAAAAAGTCTGTATACAGTGCGGTGAAGTAACGGCTGCAGGCGGCAAATTCGATGTCGAGGAGGAGCGTGCCTGGCGTCCGACACCTCGACAACTGCAAGCAGCCGGCGGGCTGGCTGCGCTTTTGATCCTGATTTTCGTGTTTTACAAAGCACTCCACGTAGTGCCGCCCGATGTAGTTGCAAAGAATTGGTTCGAGGCTATGCTTTCGCGCAGCTATGCGGCGGCAGACGATCACGTCACTACCTCGTTCCAGCAGGATTTGAGCGCTAGAATGATGGATATGCGCGCACTTGCCGAAACGTGGATCGAGGACATAACCGCCAACAATGCAAAATACACATTCAGCCCTCCCGAATTTGACAATTCAGCCAGCCCTCGTAAGGCTCGAATCATGATCACTATCCAATCTCCTGACGGCCAAATTGTGCGGCAGGTCCTGCTGGATATGATCAAAATCGGTAGGCGGTGGAAGATAGATAGAGCGCTATAGACTGAGCAGAATACCCTGCGACCGTCCCCCAATCGCCAATGTTTACGCGCAGCCACCCATTCGCACCGATTCCCAAAGCAAATAGAGTTGCAGGACCCACATAAGCCTCTGCAGAATACTCTTGGCAGTATGAAGGGCGTTTATGAGTGCAAGGTCGTAGCAAACACCGCCGAAGCACCTGACATCTCCCGACTCGTGTTGTCCTGCCCACAGATTGCTCGTGAGGCGGAAGCCGGCCAGTTCGTAAATGTTCGCGTGTCGGTTATGTCCGACCCGCTGCTTCGAAGGCCGTTTTCGATTGAATGCGTGAACCTCGACGAAGGCACGTTTTCATTACTATACGTCATCAGAGGTAAGGCGACGAGGCTGCTTGCAGACGTGGCACCCGGTGAAATGCTGAGCGTTGTGGGCCCGCTCGGCAAGCCCTTCGATGTCGGTTGCTCGGATGACGCAGTGCACGTTCTTGTTGCGGGAGGGTGCGGAGTCGCACCGATACATTTCCTATGCTCCTCGCTGGTCGGTAAATTTGGGGTCGACAGGGTAGTCGTGCTGGTCGGAGCGCAGACGAAATCGGCTGTGCTCTGCGAAAATGATTTTCGTGCGCTTGGCGTTAATCCTCTGTTCTCCACAAACGACGGCACTTACGGCGCCAAGGGTCTCGTGACGGACATGTTGTCGGATTACTTCTCGACTCTTCCCACCGGTCAAAACACTGCAGGCGTGCGTGTGTACGCCTGCGGACCCCGAGATATGCTCAAAGAGGTCGCTCGGATTTCGCGTGAAGCACAGGTTCAAAGCTGTCAGGTGTCACTGGAAAACGTTATGGCGTGCGGAATCGGGGTGTGCCTTGGCTGCGTCCAGAAAATAAAATGTGACTCTTGTGGAACCCCAGACGAATGGCTGTATAAGCGAGTATGCACCGAAGGTCCCGTGTTTGAAGCCGGCGAGGTCATATGGGAATAAACGAACAAAAGCATTCAGGAAACTGCCAATTTGGAAACGGTTCCCCGCCGCGTTTAGCGGTACGCATAGGCCGCATCGAAATGAAGAACCCTGTTACCGTTGCCTCCGGCACGTTCGGCTTCGGCCAGGAAATGGCTGAGTTTTATGATTTGTCGAGGCTGGGCGCAATCACGGTGAAGGGCACATCGCTCCATCCCTGGCGTGGTAACGACTATCCGCGCACTGTAGAGACGCCTTCAGGCCTTCTAAACGCTATAGGACTGCAGAACGACGGCGTGGATTCATTGATCAACGAAAAGCTACCTTTTCTCAGACAGTTCGACGTACCTGTTATCGTGAACGTGGTGGGACACACCGTCGAAGAATATGCAGAGGTGGCTGCTCGCTTGGACGATGCCGAAGGCGTGCACGGTTTGGAGCTCAACATCTCGTGCCCGAATGTCAAGGAAGGATGCTTGGCTTTTGGATCCACACCGCAAGGGGCTGCGGAGGTCGTGGCTGCCGTTCGGCGAAGAACTAAGCTGACGCTCATCACTAAACTCTCGCCAAACGTCGGAAACATCGTCGAAATCGCAAGGGCCGCCGTGGACGCTGGTAGCGATGCGCTATCGCTGATCAACACCCTGCTAGGTACGGCGATCGACCCCTGGACTAGAACGTTTCGTCTTGCGAACAAAACCGGCGGGCTCTCCGGTCCGGCGATAAAACCGGTGGCGCTCAGAATGGTTTGGGAGGTGGCTCAAAGCGTTGACGTTCCTATTATCGGCATGGGTGGGATTATGAACGCGCTCGACGCGGTCGAATTCCTACTCGCGGGGGCGAGGGCTGTGGCGGTCGGCACGGCAAATTTCGTTAACCCGATGGCTGCTGTTGAGGTGATCGACGGCATCGCAGAGTACCTGCAGACTATGGGTATTTCAGACGTTAACGAGATAGTCGGAAGCGTCGCCTAGTCACCGCAGCCGCGGCGTGTTTTGAACCCTTGCCGATGGGGGTAAGTTAAGGCTAACACAGCGATGCCGTTTGGCTCAAAGCTGATTATAGGACGAAAAAGGAGGACAGAAAGGCAATGCCTGCATTTTCAGATCCGTTCTACGGAAATGTACCACCTAAGAAACTCACATTAGGCGAACTAATCAGGGCTATCAGGCTCAACATCGCCGCCGAGGAGGAAGCGGCCGCGGTTTACGAAGCTCACGCTGAGGCGACCGACAATCCCCTCGCGCGAAAAGTTCTCTTGGACATTGCCAATGAGGAGAGGGTCCACGTCGGCGAGTTCGTAGAGCTCTTGGATATCCTGACTAAACAAGAAGAGAAGGCTTGGATGGAGCAAGGGTACGAAGAAGTTCGAGAGCTTGCCGAAGAGGTCGCTAGGGGAGATGTGGAACCCGCAAGTCCTGCGGAAAAGGCTGCAGAAGCGAGCGGTGCAGCGGGTGAACAGACCACTATCGGGTCTCTGAAGGAGGATTAACCATGGCAAACAAGTTTCTCGGTCGTGAAGATGCGCCTATTGAGGAAAAGACGTGGAAAGCTTTGGACGAGGCGGTCATAAGAACCGTAAAGGCTCAGCTGTCCGGTAGAAGACTGCTTGAGATCGAGGGTCCCTTCGGTCTTCACACAAAGTCCGTCCCCTTGGAAGACGCTGTGATCGAGGACGGCAAGGTGAGCGTTTATGCAGCGCGTGTGTTGCCTGTTCCATTGATGCAAACGACGTTCACACTCTCAGCTCGCGACCTTGCTGCGTTCGAGAAAACGGGCTTCGCATTTGATTGCAAAGAAGTGGTTGATGCAGCAGCGGCGATTGCCCAGGCCGAAGACGTACTGGTGTTCGAGGGTAGCAAGACCTTGGGCATAGAGGGTTTACTAACTGCAAAAGGTACTGCGTCAGTCAAACTGAGCAGCTGGCAAGACGTGGGTGCGGCTGCCAACGACATAATCAAAGCCGTAACCGCCTTGGATGAGGCGGGCTTCCATGGACCATATGCTCTCGCACTGGCACCGAGTTTGTACAACCTGCTTCAGCGGGTGTATCCTCACGGGAACCTTACCGAAGCTCAGCACATTCAAAGCATAGTAGGAAGCAAGGTCATCAAGGCACCGGCTCTCAAGCAAGGAGGAGTGCTTATAGCTTCGGGCAAACAGTTCGCGTCCCTGGTTTTGGCCCAGGATTTGATGGTCGGGTTCATCGGCCCAACCGGTTCCGGCTTTGAGTTCCAGTTGTCGGAAAGCTTGGTGCCGCGGATAAAGGTTCCGTCTTCCATCTGCGTGCTCAAACCTTGACAACACTTGCTGCACGGCCTGCGGACGTGACACTGCACGGAACCGAAAGGGGTTTAGTCGGGGCCGAGAGTCCGCTGGCCGTGCCATTCATTTGGGCTGGTGGCAACCCTTGAACAGCTACCCTACTCATTCGTCTTTGGCTGTCAACATACGTCCGGTCGTCCCTCGCGATGAGTATGTCGACTATATGACATTCCGGTCCTGTGCCAGACCGCTTTTCACGGAGCTTTTTGGGCCTCTGGTCGGTCTTAAGGAAGAATGGCAAGCCCAGGGTGCATCCCCCGAAGAGTTGGATCTCTCAGCGTTTCGCTACCGCGCGCCGATGCGCACAGTTGTCCCAGTGAACACGGGTTGGATAGGTGGAAACGACGAGACTGTTCTGGAGGAAACCGGCGATTACGTGATCACCCGCGATAGGATGGGTCGGCGCACGAAGCTCTTCAAGGGCCGTGCGACACTGCCCCTGCCTTTGGACTACCCTGTAAAGAGCTTTGATGACTGGCTGAAGATAAAGCGCCACTATTTGTACTGCGATGAGCGTTTCCCGCCTCAGTGGGACAGCAAAGCTTTGAATCTGATTGCGCAAGGGTGGGCAACGGTTGTCCGTATACCTGGCGGATTTGACGAGCTTCGCCAACTTATGGGCGAGGAAAACGCCTGCCTAGCCTTTTACGACCAGCCGCATCTGGTGCGCGACGTGATAGATACCATCACCGAAACCGCGCTGCGCGTGTTGGACAAGGTGTCCAGTGTCATTCCCATAGACGAGTTGACGGTCCACGAGGACCTGGCAGGCAAGAGCGGCCCTCTCATAGGGCCCAATCACTTCGATGAATTCATAGCGCCCTACTATCGCGGCGCCTGGGAGCTGGTTTCCTCACGAGGCACCAGGCTCTTCAGCCTCGATTCGGACGGCAACATAGAGCCCTTACTGTCTTCGTTCGTGGAAGCCGGGATCAACGTGGTCTACCCAATGGAGCCCGCGGCGGGCATGGACATAGTCGCAGTGCGACACCGGTTTGGAACGCGACTCGCATTTATGGGCGGTATAGACAAGCACGTTCTGCGTCGTAACCGCGCTGAAATCGAAAGAGAGCTGGAATACA
This sequence comes from Armatimonadota bacterium, assembly GCA_029907315.1. Lineage (GTDB taxonomy): Bacteria > Armatimonadota > UBA5829 > UBA5829 > UBA5829 > CALJES01. The sequence continues at coordinate 16,733 of JARYME010000026.1, forward strand.
AGATACCACCGATGGTGCATACTGGTGGATGCGTGATTTCCTTGGATCACCGCATTCCCAACGGCACTCCCTTGGACAACTACAAGTTTTACATCGACAAAGCTTGGGAAATAATGGACCGCGAGTCCGCCACAAAAGACTAAGCTAAGCGGCCTCGCAACGCAGAGCCTGCACGCACGAGCACCCCTAGCTTCACCTACCCCACACTTGGATTGCCAATCGGTTTGCCCCCTCTACCGTCAAGTTATCTATTGTCACCTCATACGCCTCACCAGGCAGCAAATCGAAATAGTTATCCGAGGGTCTGGCTTCTGCAGGGAGGTTCGATATGGCGACATTTCTTGCAAATCCGTTCGGTGCAATGGTCATTTTGTGGCGTTTTTCATCGACCTGTTCTCGCTGCACCAGAAGCCTCGGTTTTGGAAACTGCATTTCGGCGAATGGAAGTGGAAAATAGAAATTCCTTGCCACAAGCTGCCCCTTCGTTTCCAGGACAGCAACCAAACACTGCCGTGCAGGGTCCGAAAACACCTCCAATAGGTTCTTGCTTTCCCAAAACGGCGCCGACTGATTTGCCGGAAGGTTTACACTGACCTCCTGCAGCCTCAGCTCGCTCGTTTCGAAATCGAGAACTCCGACCCGCAGTACTCCGTTTACGTCCTCATCTCTGTTGTCGGACGTGACGTAAACCTGGACAGTTTGGTCGAGCTGTTTGAACGACACCAAAACCGGCGCGCAGGCTCTCTTGGCGTAATAGTACGCAGGCTTGGGACGCAGATAATAGTCTACTAAACTCCATCCTACTGCAGGCCAGCAGTCATCGAACATCCAGTAAAGCGCCCCAGATATTGCCCACTTTTCCCGTCTGAAGTGCTCGATTTCGGCTTTCACGAACTCGCCCTGCAAAATCCCCGAATATGCCGCGAATTCCTCCGCCGATTTGAAATCACCCATCAGCCGACGGGTGAGATCAACGAGTATCTGCTGATGCGTAAGCCCATCCGTGCGGCCGGAGTAAGGGTTGTCCTTGTTGTGAAATTCCCAGCACTCGCCGGTCGGCGGATAAAGCTGATCTTCCGGTATGAACTCCTTGAGGGATTCTATTTGAGGCGAACCTTGAGCATAGAACTCGCACACGAACGGTGCGCGATCTTCTTCGATGTAGTGCCTCCACTTTCTGTGGTCGCCGAGGTAAGTCCTGAACCAGCTTCCCCCATGCCAAGTTCCTTGCGAAGGATCGTTGCCAACTTTTCCACCATAGGGCGTGGACGGACGATAGGGGCGGCTGTGATCCAGCCTTTTTAGAGCATTAGGTATGACCTCGTAGAATAAGCGCTTGCCGGGCCAGCTATCCTCCGGCGAGTAGTTCATCTCGCATTCGTTGTTGCCGCACCAAACGACAACACATGGATGATTCCGAAGCCTTTTCACAACCGTCTCAACCTCATCCGAAACCTGCGCGGCAAAATCGTCTCTGTCGGGATACGACGCGCACGCAAACATGAAGTCCTGCCATACGAGGATTCCCATCTCATCGCAGGCCTTGTAAAACTCCGAATCCTCATAGATACCGCCGCCCCACACCCTGAGCATATTGAAGCCCGCATCCTTGGCGAGGCTCACCAGCTTGCGATACCGATCGCGGCTCACTCGCGAGACGAAATGGTCGGCAGGTACCCAGTTGGCACCCTTACAAAAAACCTCCTCGCCGTTCACCAACAGTGTAAGTCGGTTGGAACCGTCAATATCGTGCTCGACAAAACCGACAGTGCGGATGCCAAAGGTGGTTTCAGCAGCATCCTGCACCTCGTCCTCGTGGCGAACGCCTACCATGCATCTGTAAACAGGCTGCTCTCCGAATCCATTGGGCCACCACAACTGCGGTTGGTCGAGCGTTGCCAAAATCTCTACCACATCACCGTCTGGAGGTATTGTCTCAGTAAGCTGTATCCGCTCGATCTCCTCGCTCAGCGAGATTACAACGTGCAACTCAGCATCAAGGGCTCGGCCAGTGTGATTTGCCAGCTCCACGCTTATCCAGATGCTAGCGCTGTCGCCTTCCAACTCAGGCTCAACATGCACATCCCTTATCGCCAACCTGTCTTCCGAGACCAACCTTGCGTCACGCCAGATGCCCGCTCCGACAAATCGGTGTGTCCAGTCCCAGCCGAACGCGCACTGCATCTTTCTCGCGTTGACACGCGGAGTGTCAAAGCAACCGAAAAGGCCGTTGTGGTCCATTCCCGCAAGTACTCTGCTGGTAGGTTCGAATTTAACCGCCAAAAAGTTCTCCCCTTCTCGGATGTATTCAGTAACGTCGAATCGATGCGGGATGAACATATTCCCTGCCCGGCCTATTTCTTTGCCGTTCAAGAAGACCGAGGCAAACATATCCAATCCCTCAAATTCGAGGAACGTCATCGAACGAAGAAATTCTTTTTCCACTTCGAAAGTGCGGGTATACCACCATTCCTTCTCTTCTATCCACTGCACCTCGCGTGCGTTCATTCCATAGAAAGGATCCGGTATCAGACCTGCGCGGTGCAGGTCGACGTGAACCTCACCGGGAACCTGCGCATCGACGACCACAGCCCCTGATGGCGGTATTTGGCTGTCATCGCGGAGATCCAAGCTACCGGGATCGGCACCTACAAGCCTCCAAGTTCCATTAAGTGAGAGTGTCTGTTTCATCGCGCTCGCCTCCTCATCTCGACGCAGTAGTATACCACAACCTGCTGTGTTCTTGATGAGCCGCACGCCTTGCAAAAGTAATGGTTGAAACAATCAAACCAAGAAACCTACCTCTTGCACGTTGTGCTCGAACGTTATAAGCTTTAAACTGAGAAGCAATTACAGAACGAACTGAGAGATGAGTCGGCTGACACGAAGGGAATTCCTAGCTGCGTTGACGGGCATCGCGCTTGGTGCGGTTGTGCCTGGCTGTTCCAAGCGAGCCGATTCTGGCAAGACCGTGCTCACCTACAACACCTTTTGGACCGGCCTCGACGCACACGCCGAGGTGATGGATTGGCTCTACCGCGAGTTCCGCAAGCGCCATCCGGAAATCGACTTGCAGGTTGTGCAGGTCGCAGGCGGAGCCCAAGACAACGGCCAGAAACTTATGGCCGAACTCGCTGCCGGAGGAGGACCCGACGTTCTTCATGACACCACATACGACCAAGTACGCCCTGGGTACTGTTTGGACCTGACCGAGCATATTGCCCCCTGGCGTGATCGATTCTACCCGGAAGCCCTCGCGTCGTGCACTTGGGAAGGACGAGTCTTCAGCCTACCTACTGAGTATTCTATGGTTCCATGTATCTGGAACACGAAGCTCCTCAGAAAGGTTGGAAAGAATATACCCGCCACATTTGACGAGTACTTGGATGTCGGACGTGCACTGCGAAAGATCAATATACCCCTCACGAGTCTCAGTATGAACGGCGCTCACATATTCTTCTCAATCCTCTTCGGTGACCCGAGGGCGGTTGACGTAATACGTCGGGAACAGTGGGAATCGGAGCCGTTTCTTCGTGCAGTGAAAGTAGTCAAGAAGATAAGAGATGAAGGGCTAATTCCGGAAAATGATATCGAGCTGCAGTTTGCGGGCGGCGCGTCACTTTTTCAGCAGGACCGGATGGGCCACTATATGAACGGCGCCTGGACACTGATCAACGAGATAACAGCTGAGGGTGTAGATCCTACCTTGCGCGAGCGTGTCGCCTTTGCTCCATTCCCGGCTTACGAGGGTGCCAGACCGATAAGGGCTTGGGTGGCGACAAAGACCGCGATCAACAGTAAACTGGAGAACGAACCTGAGAAACTCAAAGCAGCACTTGCATTTCTAGAGTTCTTTACAAGTCCGGAGTCTGCCAGGCGCTTCATAAGCATGGCACATTCACCGCAAGGTGTAAGGGTTCCGCTGACGCGAGAAGAGGCAGGCCCACTGCTGTATGAATTTATGAGCACCAGGCATCAGGCGACCAGCGTTTTCGTTATCCCCAATGAGCCTGGCTACTTTTCGGAACAGTCTCAAGCCCGAGCTCTGCCTGATATGTTTGCGGCGATTGACGAGGGCGCGTCTGCAAAGGAAGCGCTTAGGTTTTTCGCCGAGGTGCTGATGTCCTAGGTCTAAAGAACCGGCCGAGACTATGAGCGTAAACACGTCGAAACCGAATGACAAACCGCGGGAAGCCGGTGAAGGCGGACAACCGCTGCTCGTCAGCAGTGCGCGAGCGAGATACCGCAAGCGGCTTGCGTATGCACTGGCATTCTTGCTTCCCGGATTGGGATTGTACTCCGCCCTAATCTTGTATCCCACAGTTCAGTCGCTTATCTACGCGGTTCAGGATTGGGATGGGCGGACTCCTCGGTTTGTAGGACTCGCGAACTTCGCAGAGCTGATCCACGACCGTCTTGTGTGGGTCGGTGCGGCAAACAATCTGCGGGTGCTTTTCCTCCTCCTTGTATTCCAGCTTCCTCTGGCTTTGATTCTTGCATATATGCTGAGCCGAAGACCGCACGTTGCGGGTTTTTTCAGATTCGTCTATTTCGTCCCCAGCATTGTCGGTGCGGCCACGATGGCGTTGCTTTGGGGCTTCATATACGAACGCGACCACGGCATACTGAACACCCTGCTGAGAACCCTCGGCTTGGAGCATTGGATACAACCCTGGTTGTCGAAGGACGGCGTAGTGCAGTGGGCTGTAGCTGTGCCTGGCGTCTATGCCGGGGTAGGATTCTTTGTGATCATATTCATGGCTGCAATCGCTGAGATTCCTGAAAGCATCTATGAGGCCGCCGAGCTGGACGGAGCATCCGGCTGGCATCAGCTCATATATATAACGTTGCCCAGCATCCAAGGTGTGTACGCTATGGCTTGCGTGCTCGCGGTAACCGACGCGCTCTCTGCATTCGTTTTTCCTTTCATCCTGACGAACTGCGGACCACTACACCGGACAGAAACCCTCACCAGCTATGCGGTATGGCAGTCATTCCGCAACTACCGCAGAGGCTACGGCGCTGCGATAGCCGTATTCCATTTTGCCATCGCAGTTGTTGCCACTCTGCTTATCCGCCGTTTTGCGAGACGTGAACAGGAGATCAGTAAGGCGCTGTGAGAAAGCAGAAGACAAAACCCTTTTTTAGACCTTCGGACTTACTCGCTTATGGGGTTCTCTGTCTTTGGGCGCTTGCAGCGGGCTATCCACTAGTATGGATGGTGATCACCGCTCTCAAGAAGGACGCGGAGCTGTATAGAGCCCCGTTCGCTCTGCCACAGAAACCGCACTGGTCCAATTTCGTCGACGCCTGGGTTCATGGCCATCTGGGACCGTGCGTGATCAACAGTATCGAGGTCACACTACTATCCCTAGTACTCGGATTAGGGCTTTCCACAGCGTGTGCCTTCGCATTTTCGAGGCTGAACTTCGGCCCACTCCAAACATTCTTGTGGAGCTACGTGATGTTCGGCTTCCTGGTTCCGGACTCAGTGCGGTTTTTCCCCTTGATGGTATTCTTTGCTAAAATCGGCCTTTTCGACTCCATTTGGGCGCTTGCACTCATATACGCAGCAGGCGGTATACCGTGGAACACATTCTTCCTGCGCGCTTTCATGGAGAGAATCCCGCGAGACTATGAGGACGCCGCCGTTGTCGACGGTGCTTCCATCTGGCAAGTATTCAAACACGTGATCGTGCCGCTTTCGAGAGCACCGCTGCTGACCCTAGCCACATTTCACGTCCTGGCGGTGTGGAACGAGTTCCTCATGGCATTCTTCCTCACCAGTTCGGAAAGCGCTCGCACCCTGCCGGTCGGTGTAAGAATGCTCACGGGAGCTCTCGCCACCAATCAAACAGCGATTGCTGCCGGCCTTGTCATCGCTGTAGTGCCCATGGTGTTGTTCTTTGTCATCTTGCAGAAGCACATCATACGAGGTCTAACCGCAGGCAGCTTGGTCGGCTGACTTGTGTGAGCCCCAAAACACGGCAAGACGAATACATCCCGTAGCGCCTGGCAACGAGCTCAGTCAGGTCTAACGGGCAGCCAGTCCTCGTCCGTAGCAATCAGGTACACAGGCCCACAAATGCCCCCAGGTCCTAGTGTACTGTTTACCCGCACGGCGATGGTATTTTCCTCGCCGTATTTGACCCAGGGCTCAGTCGGCAGTTCGAACCCCGGAAAGCCCAGTAGAGGGTGACGATTGTTCTCATATTTCATTCTGCCGGTCGCGTCAAAATAGAAAGGCCTGCTCTTGAGGTCGATTTTGGGCATAGCGGTGGTTCGCACCGAGTGTTCCCAAACCGGCTTGCCGTTGAGGTAAACCAGTGCCTCCTCCGCGACACCCGGAAACCAAACGTAAACGTGTTTGTATCTCTGCCATTCCTCCGGTACGCGAAACCGCTGTCTGTACCAGGCCGTTCCTTTGTCGGATCTTGAACCGGAGCGCCACGTGGAATCGTCGAAGTTTACAGCGTACCACTGCTCAGTAAAGCCAAGGTCCGATGGGTCGGCTTTGGTACGCCAGCTACTTTCGTCAAGCTTGATAGTGTGCAAGGCGCTCGACGGAAATGAAAGCGCGTGTCGGAGCTCGCTTAGACGCTGCTCGAAATCCGGACGTCCCTCGCGTATGTGCGTCACTTTCTCAGCCTTCCCTATGCGTTCAAACTCTTCCAAGATCGCGCGCAACCTCTCCCGGTCGGACCCAGCGCGCAAACGAGGCTGAAAGGCGCCGTAGTAGTCCACAAAGCCTATTTCCTGACTGATCTGAGCATAAAGTACAGGAAATCGCGCCAGATCCACGCGCCGAACGGTCACAGGATCCTTCGCCAGACGGCGCGCCTCATCCAGTAAGCCAATCGCTTTCTTCAGGAAATGTTCTTTCTGCAGGAAGACGATGTCAGGGTAATAGCGTATGCCGCACATAAGAAGGTTTCGATCGGAGGGCTGCCTGCGGTTTTGCTCCCATATGTCCCAAAGCAGCATCTGGTACTTCCACATAGGTTCTGCTGCCTCACGAAAATAGCCATATACGAAGTCTCGCAGCAAATCAATGGTCTTCAGTGAGGGATCCCACAGCTTTTTTGCCCACACCCAGCTGCGCATGACGGCATTCTCACCGCCGGGGCTTTGATATGCTCCCTGAAGCATTATGCCCCTGGTTCCGTGTTTGATGAGAATCTCGATGTCGCGGTCGACCACCTGCCAGTTGGGCATCGGAACCGGATAGTGATGAAAGTTAACAGTGTAGTGCCAGATTGTGGTGGCGGCACCTAGGGCGTGCCAACCTTTCATCGCCGACTTGAACTGTTCGGTCTCCAGAACAGTCAAGAAAGGCCTCTTCCACGCGTGGCGGTCCGTGCACAACTGAACAATAACCCGCTCGTTGGGCTTAACGGTTTTCGGAGGCTTGGCCGTGCCTAGGTATGCCAGCGTTGAGACCTTCACGTTCGGAAATTCGTCCTTAATCGCGTCAGCGACTTTATTGCAAAACAGTATCAAGCTCGCAGCCGGGGTGCCTTCTGGCAAATTTATCTTCTTGCAGTTGGCACACTCGCAGTAGCCGGTGCAGTCGTTCTGAGAGATACTTATCAGCTCGCAATGCGGAAAATTGCGAAGTCTGGCTTTTACCTTATCGACGGTGATGCGCAGGACGTCGGGGTTCGTGAGGCACAGTTGGGTTGCTTTTCGCCTGCCGTCTACCAGCGCGAAGTATTCCGGGTGCTCGTCAAAATACTGCGATGGAGGGACGAGCCAGTCGAAGGAGTGTCCGAACCAAGCGTAATCCGTAACGCCGCCCCATTCTTCCGGGACCTTGACCAAAGGTGCGTTGGTTCTATTCCGCAGTGCCCAGTCAGGGTCGAACGCATCCCAATAGAAAGGATCTCGTATCTCAAGCACAGGTTTGTAAGTTCTGGGGACTATCGCGACTCTCAATTCCCTAAGCCGTGGAATATCGGGCTCGTAGCGGTCATACCACCGGCAGCCCAGGTCTTCCTCCAACAAAGCGTAAACCGCGTTTATCGGTCCGCGTCGTCTGCCGCCGACCAAAAACAGATTGGCGTTCTCCTCGATAATGGAATAGCCTTCGTCTCCAAGATCCGGCAAACTTCGGTTTCCGAGGAGCTTGGTCCGACCTATGCTGAAGAACTTACTGCCAAGTCTGAGTTGGCTCTCTTGGACTACGGGGAAGTCGGCGGAGGTAATCTCGTGTAGCCAGTAGGCCAGATCTTCGGCAGCCTTCTTTTCCTGCGAAGTCGGTCGATCAGGGAGGACTATCACATATTCGGCTTGTCCGTCCCGCGCCAGCGTCAGCACCGGCCCTGGTTTACCCTCAGGTCTGAGCGCATTTTGCCAACCTGGACGAGGAAACGGCGAGTCGGCAAAACCGGTCGGACAAAGAAAGAAAGTTGCGACAATGAGACACACAAACACCACAATTCTGCCTGCCAAAACGACATCACCTCTACCAAATGGTTAGCTTGTGCCCGCGTACAAATCGCGGCAAAAACATCTATTCCGCAGGTGCATTGAGCGCGTTGGGATAGTTTTTCCTTATCAATGCCAGTTGTGCCCTGATCATTCGTTCTGCGCGGGCGTTTTCTTCCTCGGGTGAGCAGATATTTCGCAGATCTCTTTCGAGCTCCCTGAATTTGTCGGGGTACTTATCAACCAGGTTGACCAGTTCGTTGGGGTCATTTTCCAGGTCGAAGAGCTGGTGAGGAGCATCGATGTAGTAAATCAGCTTCCAGTTGTCTTTCCTGATCATGAAGTGGCTCGCCCTCTTCCCGTGCCCGTGGTATTCTGCGAACACTACCCGGTCCGGATCGTCGCGTTTGATTTCCTGAAGCGGCGTCCCCTTCCAAGACCGCGGTCGCACTCTGTCCAGTCCCAGAGCACGAAAAATGGTAGCATTTAGGTCAAGGAGATCGACTGGCGTTCGAACCCTGGTTCCAGGCTTGAAGCCTGGACCAGCCACTATGAGCGGCACTGCGGCAGCATCCTCATATAACGTGCATTTTCTCCACATCCCGAACTTGCCCAACATCTCACCGTGATCGGATGTGTACACCAATACCGTCCTGCGGCTCAAACCGGACCGATCCAGTGCGCTGATGAGTTTCCCCAGCATCCGGTCGACGAACGTAACCTTGCCGTAGTAGCCGCGCCTGTTGCCGGCGATGTTTTCGGGTGTCCAGTCCGGGTGGTCTTCCTCAAAATGCAGGTGGTGGTCCGCGACGAACGGGTGCTGAGCTGACTGCTGCTCCCTGCCATATCGTGGCATGTCGTTCATCGGATACAGTGCCCAGTCCTCCGGGAGACACGTATGAGGGAAGTGCGGACTTACCACGTTGACTGTCAGAGTCCACGAAACGCCATGCGCGTTAAGGCTTCGACCTTTGGTCGTTATCCAGTTCACAGCCTTTTCCACAAGCTCGGCATCGCGCGCACATGCATTCTCGCGCGGACCGTATTCCGTTGCCACATAATGCGCCCCTGCACGTACGGCCACAGGTCTGCGCTGGATGTTGCAGTCACCCGGCGGCCGACGGTTTCCAGGAGATATAAGCTCGCAGAAACCGGACCGATCTGAGTGACAGTACGTGTCCATCTTGCCTATATAAGCCGTGTATACGCCTGCCTGAGCAAGGACCTGACCGTACGTTGGGAACACCCATCCGCGATATAGGGGGTTGTTGTAGCGCTCTTGGTACACACTGCAATTTGAATATGCTTGCACCTCGTGGTTTCTGAGACCGCTCATAAAACTCGACCTACTGGGCATACACAAAGGTGCCGGGCAGTATGCGTGTTCGAACACTACACCTCGCCTTGCCAACTCCTGCATGTTCGGAGTGTGCAAGAAATCGGGATAGCCTGGACATAGGTAAACGGACGAGTAGCGAGGGTTGTGTTCATCCGACATCAGAATGAGCACGTTTGTCGGTTCATTGCTCGCCTGGACTGCCTCGCCCGGATCTGAAACGACGTAGGCCGCAGCTCCCAGAGCAACGCCAGCCTTCCTGAGAAACTCTCGCCGCGTGATGCGCATCGTTTTGTTCACCACCTGCATTCTCGGTTTGACGCGTACTCTCGCATTTCCTCCGGTTGCAGGCATGATGTGCAGGAACCGCTGAGCCGAAGTGCTAAGCACATTCTTGACGAAGAAATCTACAACGACGGAAAGGAGTGCAGCAGTGGCAGGTCAGTCAGTGAAGATCGTCTCCATCGGAGCCGCAAGCATCTTCGGACGAGGAATTCTAGCGGACGTGTTCGGCTCGCCGGAGTTCAACGAGCTCGATACGACGCTTGTTCTAGTCGATATCAACCGCGAAGCTTTAGACCGCATCTATAGACTAGGACTCCTTATGAAAGAGCATCTGGGTTCGAAGGTGAAGCTGGAGGCAACAACCGACCGCTTGGAAGCTTTGCCCGGTGCAGACTACGTCATAACATCGGTGGCCATACTCCGTTACGAGCTCTGGGAACAGGACTTTCGAGTCCCTCTTGCGTTCGGATTCAAGCACGTTCTAGGAGAAAACGGTGGACCAGGCGCGATATTCCACGCGTTGCGCAACTATGAACTTATGCTCCCCATAGCGCGCGATATGGAACGACTGTGCCCGGACGCTTTGCTCCTGAACTTTACGAACCCGGAACCGAGAATAGTCAAGGCGATTTCCGAACTTACGAACATTAGGTGTGTGGGCTTGTGCCACGGCGTTCAGAGCTCTCGAGAAGGCGTTTCGGAGATTCTCAACAGGCCCATTGACGAGCTGGAAATAATCGCCGGCGGTCACAACCATTTCTTCTGGGTTACAAAGATCAGAGACCGCAAAACCGGGGAGGACCTCTACCCAGCACTTCGCAAGCGCATTCTCGAGGACCCGAACTGTCCCCAGGCGCCTCCGCTTGTCAAGAAGATGGTCGAGATTTTCGGGCTCTACACCTACCCTTCCGACGACCATATCGGCGAGTACCTCCAGTTTGCAAGTGAGTTTACAGGTGTGCTGTGGCACTACGGCCTGGAGACGAAGCGTGTGCCGCGTGATGGGCTTAAGCCTGAACCGTGGCCCTACGAAGATTACATCGCCGGGCGCAAACCTGTCGACCAAGAGCTCACGCGAAAAACCGGCGAGATCGCTATACCCATCATTCTGGACATAGAACTAGATCGCAAACGCTGGGAATGCGCGGTCAACGTTCCGAATGACGGCCTTTATATCGAGAACTTGCCGGATTATATGGTCGTAGAGGTGCCCGCCATCGTAGACCGTGACGGCGTGCATCCAGAAAAGATAGGACCGCTCCCGGACGCCTTGGCTGCCTACTGCAGCCGACAGGGTGTGATCCAGAAGCTCTTGGTCGAGGCGTACGCAAAACGCTCAAAGAACCTGCTTTTGCAGTGTTTGCTGTTGGATCCGGTGGTCGACAGCGTTACCAGAGCCGAGAAGATGCTTGACTACATGCTTGACCTTCAGCGAGATTTCTTGCCGGAGTTCAAATAGCACCGCAATAGAATAGAACTGTTGAGCGTTCCGGCCTTCTTGAGCGAAGATTTGGGCCGGAACGCTCAGCCCCAGTACTTGCGATCCAAACTTCGGTACTGAAGCGCCTCAGCCAAGTGCTCTATGCGAATGCGCTCTGAGTCGCCCAGATCTGCAATAGTCCGACTGAGCTTCAGAACACGGTCGAACGCTCGAGCCGAAAGTCGCAGTTGTTCCACGCCCTGTTTGAGCATTGCTTCGGCGTCTGCGTCCAGCTTACAGAACGTCTTCAAGTGCCGGCTGGTCATCTGTGCGTTGGAGTATATTTTCGTTCCGGCGAACCTTGCCTGCTGTATTTCGCGCGCTTGACATACCCTCTGCCTTATCTTTTCCGAAGATTCCCCGGGTGTCTTGCCCATAAGTTCGTCTTGCCTCAGCCGCGGCACCTCTATGTGTATGTCGATGCGGTCGAGCAAAGGTCCGGAAATCTTCTGCACATACTTATGGATCATATTCGGCGTGCATGTGCACGGCTTCAGGTGATCGTTGAAAAAACCACATGGGCAAGGGTTCATTGCGGCAACAAGCATGAAACACGCAGGATATGTCAGCGATGCTTGAGCTCTAGCTATGGTCACCTTGCCGTCTTCGAGCGGCTGGCGCATGACCTCGAGAACATCACGCTTGAACTCCGGCAGCTCATCCAAAAAGAGCACGCCGTGATGAGCCAAACTGACCTCTCCGGGCCTCGGGTATGTGCCGCCACCAGTGAGACCCGCGTTTGAGATACTGTGATGAGGAGATCGGAACGGTCTGCGAGTAATGAGCGCTTCGTTGGGACTCAGTAGTCCGCAAACACTGTATAGCTTCGTGACTTCAAGCGCTTCATTCATACTGAGCGGCGGAAGTATTGTGGGCAGTCGTCGAGCAAGCATAGTCTTGCCGCTCCCGGGTGGACCTATCATCAGCAGGTTATGGCCGCCAGCTGCAGCCACTTCCAATGCCCGTTTTACCGTTTCTTGACCTTTCACGTCCGCAAAATCAACATCGTAAACGGGATCACCCAGACCATCCAGCTCATTAGGATCGAACACAGCCGGCAGCATGTGTTCCGGATCATTGAGGAGCTCAACCACTTCAACCAGGCTCTGCACCGGGTATACGTCGATTCCCCCAACGATGGCTGCCTCCTTCACATTGCGAGCCGGAACTATGATCCTCTTGAACTCTTGCTCTTTCGCACTGAGCGCTATAGGCAGTACTCCGCTCACTCCCCGAACCGAACCGTCAAGGCTCAGCTCTCCCAGGATTATAGTATCGTCGAGTGAGTCCCCATCTATCTGCCCGGATGCCGCCAAAATGCCTACTGCAATAGGTAAATCAAAAGACGGACCTTCTTTGCGTACGTCCGCGGGCGCAAGGTTGATTGTGATCTTTCTTGAAGGAAACTCCAGGCCGCTGTTCTTGATCGCTGTGCGGACGCGGTCGATTGATTCGCGAACTGCCGCATCAGGCAAGCCGACAATGGTAAAGCTGGGCAGTGCAGCCGCAAGATCGACCTCTACGTCTATCGGGTACGCATCTATGCCGTTGAGGGCACTGGACTTAACATGCGCTAGCATCCAAGTCAATCCTTCCCACCAGTTTCGGCCATTATAGGAACGGCAGTACTAAACTGTCAACGAACACGGCAGCCGCCGTGCAAGACAAACCTTTATCAACAGTACGAGTTTGTGCACGCAGCAGTCGAGCCAACTCAAAAACAAGCGTGCGTACCGCTCCCGAGCCGACCGCGCGAGAAGTCCCGCCCCAAAACTCGAGAGATTATCGAACACCTGGACAGCAAGGTCGGTAACCATATAACATGCACTGTATGCGGTATGTCGAATTCGATTGTGCCCCAAGCGTAAACGAGTTGATGGAGCACATCGAATACCTGCCCGATCGGTTCATAATCGAGGACGTCGGATCAGGCAGGGCCGTGATAGGCGCTCAACCGTTTCTGAAACTCACATCGAAAGACGGGATTACAGTTTGTGACCAGGCAGGCACACAAACCATCCTGCCGGGTGATCCATTCGAAGTCCTGAGCAATACACTCAAGCAGTTTGCTTGCGAGCCGATACGCGGAATCCCGTTCGCAGGGGGAGCAGTTGGATACCTCGCCTACGATCTTGGACGCGCAATCGAGCACCTGCCCACGCTCGCGGTGGAGGACGTCTCTACCCCCGACTACTGCCTCGGCTTCTATGATTCGGCTTTGATCGTAGACCTGCCCCGCCGTTTGTGCATAGCGGTCTCGCAGTCGGGAGATAAAGATGCCCTTCGATTCTGGTACGATTTGGCGAAGGCATCCGATCACAGCGGGAAGCCTGCCCACCCGGATCTAGACATCGTAAACAGCCCCGATAGACTGCTCCACACGATAAGCCGCCGCACAGGGGAACTCAGAAGCAACTTTACTAAAACTGAGTACTTGCACGCGGTCGAACGTGTCAAGGAGTACATAGCTGCAGGTGACTGCTACCAAGTAAACCTGTCCCAGCGTTTCGATACAGAGCTTACCGTGCCGCCGTGGGAGCTTTACAAAACACTTAGAAGAATAAACCCGGCTCCTCACAGCTGCTTTATGCAAATGGGGGAGCCGATACTTGCGAGCGCGTCACCGGAAAGCTTTCTGAGCTATGATCCGGTTACTCGTACTGTCACGACGCGACCAATAAAGGGCACTCGTCCTAGAGGTTCCACGCCGGAAGAAGATGCGCGTCTCGCTGAAGAACTTGCGTCCAGTGAGAAAGATCGAGCAGAGAATGTGATGATAGTCGACATGGAGCGCAATGACTTGGGTCGGGTTGCGCGTTACGGCACAGTCCGCGTACCGGAGTTGTGGCGGATTGAAGCACACCCCAACGTTTTTCAGATGGTGTCGACAGTACAAGCCGAACTCGCTGAGGACAAAGACGCCGTAGACCTGCTGCGTGCGTCGTTTCCAGGCGGATCGATAACGGGAGCTCCGAAGGTGCGTGCCATGGAAATCATAGAGGAAATCGAACCTCACAGGCGCGGGATATATACAGGATCAGCTGGTTTCATCGATTTTACTGGCAGGGTGGAGCTGAGCATTGTCATTCGCAGCTTTGTCGTACAAGCTGGCAGAGTATATTTTCACGCCGGCGGAGGCATAGTGGCTGATTCGGATCCGGAAATGGAGTACGAGGAAACGCTGCACAAGGTGTCCGGTCTAGTTGCGACCTTGGAGGAGTGTGGGTGCAAGAGCGGTTCGCGTATGTGAACGGTCGAGTCGTACCTCTTCGAGAGGCTCAAGTGAACGCTGCCGACCGAGGACTGCTATACGGTGACGGCTTGTTCGAAACCATTCGTGTGATAAACCGCAAGTGTATACGGCTGGACAAGCACTTCACGAGACTCGAATCTGGTGCAAGTATTCTGGGCATTGATGGCATTCCTGATAACCGCACCCTGGCTGATGCCATACTCTCTGTCGTCGACGCCAACAATTTGGCGGATGCAAGGGTGCGGCTAACCATTACACGAGGCATTTCCTCAGGTCCGGGACTGCTGGGGCACTGTTTAGGCTCACCTACCGTGGTCATTACAGCAAACGAGCTCCAGCACTCCGAACCTCAGCCGGCACAGGTAATCATATCTCGGCTGACTAGGCGCGACGAGCACAGCCCTTTGTCGTCGGTAAAATCGTTGAACTACCTGCCGAACATCCTGGCCCTGCGAGAAGCACAGGAGGCAGGAGCCGACGACGCTATCTTGCTGAATACACAGGGAAATGCTGCGGAGGCAACTGTTGGCAACATCTTTTTAGTGTTCGGCTCGACCCTTGTGACCCCGTCACTAGATCAAGGAGTACTACCGGGAACTGTACGCGGAACCGTGATTGAGCTAGCGACGTCGTTGGGCTTAGAAGTCGTCGAACGAGCGATTCGACGTGAGGAACTGGCGCGCGCAGATGAACTCTTCTATACAAATGCTATTCAGCTTGTCAGGAGCATCAGCGCGGTTGACGGGAGAAAGATCGGCGGGTGCGAATACCCGGTCGCCCAAACAATAAGGGAAGCCCTCGCCGAAGCCGACTAGGCGCCTCAGAGCGTAGAGGTGAAGACCCCGTCGCTCAACTACTCAAATCTAGTCTCGGTTATCACCAGATCTTGGTCACCCACAAGTTGGACGCGCACTGGCCCCGATTTCCTTTGCACAGGCCAGCTCACCTCTTTCTCTTCGCCGGGACGCACAATCGCCGGGACACTGAGACTGTTGTTGTCAAGCCGAAATCTAACTGATGCGGGCTCTCGTGACTCGTTCCGGAGTCTGACCACGAACCTCGACACCGAACGGTCCAACTGTCCGAAGAATACGCCCCAGCCGTCGGCTTTGGGATCGGGCACTGGCTGCAGCCACCCGTTGGCGGTAAAGTGGTAG
>JARYME010000027.1 GCA_029907315.1 Armatimonadota bacterium
TATCTGTTCGCATTTGGCGGAGCCAACAACCAAGTCAACCAAATTCTGGGATTCGGTGAAAAGGTGGTTGACAGCAGTCCGCGAGTTCTCATCGAACCCGGCAAAACGTACCACATTGCCGCCCTCAAAGAAGGTCGACGACTTGCATACTCGGTGAACGGCAGCACAATTGTTCAGGCAATCGTCCGCGAGCCCGTAGGAGGTCCGGGGTTCGACAAGGTAGGGCTGGTCACGTGGGCGGGAATGATCGTGGACAACTTCAGGGTGTATGAAAGGACCGCGCCACATCCCGACACTCCGTCGTACCCTACGGTCCTGCCGCCAGGACCGCTCTACAGAGATGGTCGATTCTTGAGACCCAGACAGGGCGTTTCGAGTGCTGGATTAGACGAGGCTTTGAATGCGTTTAATATGCGCGATTACCAAGGAGCACTCTCACTGTTCGAACGCATCGAAGACCCTGAAATCTCGCTCGCCGGACAGTGCTGGGTCATGGGAGACCTGGGTTATCAAGAGAAACCACAATACCGTCCTGGAGCTATCAACGAAGAGTTTTCTGAGCTAGTGCACCGTTTGGACGCCGCTGCAAAAGCAAACCCAGGAAGTGAACTGCTACGCGCGTACTCCCAAGTCGCGAAGTGGCTACCAGAGCTGGTCATGGTCAGGTCGGGTATGACGGCAGCTAGGCGAATAACGGCACTCGGAGAAGAGAACAACCCTTTCTACCATAAGGCAAAGCTCTACATGGCCCGGTATCACTATTGGAACGGCGCCGAAGCAGGTGACAAAGCCGTCAAACAACAGGCTTTGGCGTGGATGAGCGATCTTCTCAAACTGTGGCCTGAGCATCAGGTGCTTAGGCAGTACCTCGGTGAAAAGATACCGTGGGGCGAGGAACTGGTGGCGGACACAACGAACCATCCAGCCTGGGCTGCGTATCTGAGAGAAGCCTACGTACGCCAGATCAGGATCATGGAACGGTTCTTTACTACACGACAGTCCCCGGATGGACAGCTCGGAGGAGGTTACGGCGACGATGTCGAGCTGATGCGCACGTGGGTGCAAATAGCGTCCATATCAACGGCAAGTCGTGCCGTTCGAGAGGGTATAGCCAAGCTGGCAGAGGGAGTTTGGACAAACGTGCTGTGTAACGGTTTTGCAGAGCTGGGTGATGTCGAGCACTCCGCCGAGCCGTCTGCGGACACACTGCCTACTATGCTGTTGTTAGAATACGGCAGTCCCGTATGGGTTGAGAGAAATCTCACATCGTGCAAGACGTTGCACGATGTATGTATGGGCACAGACAACAATGGCTATCCCAGGTTCAAGTCGGCTGAGATCGGTTATAACGGCGTGAACTCCAATCCTCGAGCCGGCGGCGACACAGGCTATCACGCCAGGGCGATGAAACATTTTATTTGGCAAGCTTGGTGGGGAGACGAAGACGCCAAAGACTGGTTCGTACGGTGGTGCGACGGATGGCGCGCCGCAACAATGAAAGAGGTCAAAGGTAAGACGGCGGGGTTCATACCGTTCACGCTTTGGTTTCCGTCGGGAGACATAGACCCACCTGACGGAGGACCGTGGCACGACGAATCACGGCACTATTACGGGAACATGAGCGGGATGATCTACGATTCCCTGCTGTGCGCTTACTCTTTCACAGGAGACCGCAAGTTCCTCGAGCCTTTCCAAATCGGCATGGACGCCGCTACAAGAGGTCCTTTGGTTCAAGGTGATTTCGCGCCAGGGTCGGCTGAGTGGCAGAGACAGCAGATGATGTCCGCCGACAGTCCGCAGCGGACAGCACTGTACAAGTGGCTGACGGGCGAACGCATTTATGATGAGTATACTCTCCGCTTCGGCGATCCAGCTCAGAAGTACAGGGTCAACTACGATCTACAGGCATTTCTGGCAAGCTTCGAAAAGGTGGCAGAGTCAAACCGGTACAACCTGGACCTGCAGACCACGGAGGTTCTTTCAACCGACAGAGCAGCCCTCCATGGCGCGATGACCGTCTTCGGAGCTTATACCGGAGCAGTCACGGACCTGCGTGATGCATCCACACCTACTTTCGCGGTCACATACGACACACCTGACGAAAACTTCGCTGCAGTGGTAACCGAATCTACCACAACCAGGCTGCGTGTGTGGCTGTATTCATTCGCGGACTCAGCTGTCCGAATGGGTCTTAGAATATGGAGATTGGTGCCCGGGTTGTATATAGTGAACCAAGGTGAACTCCTGCCAGGCGAATATCCGTTCCAAAACCGTTATGGTTGGCAGAAACCTAGCACAGTGAGGATCCTGCGGCGCGCGGACACGGTTTATGTAACTGTGCCCAGTAGAAAGGTCTGGGTAGTTGATTTGCGGCTGCGGGACAACATTCGAGTTCCGAATAAAGCACCAGATCTTGCCTTGTCGGCACGCGACGTAACGTTGGCCGGCGATAGGATACGGATATTGGTGCACAACATCGGATCAGCGCGCTCCGACCCCACTTGGCTGTCCGTGCAAGCGGAGGACGAGCGTGGAAAGTGGAGGACTGTTGGGCGTGCACCTGTACCTCAAATCGAGCCTCCGCGCAAATTTATGCCGAGCCGTGTGTGGGTCGAGGTGCCCTTTCCGAAATCAGTTCGGTGGCGGCGATTGCGCGTCGCAGTAAACCCTGAGCACAGCCAATGGGAGCTGTTTGAAGGAAATAACGTCGTCGATGTGACGGCCGAGTAATTCCGGTCGTCCACCAAGCTCCTACGCGCACCACGCCACCGCGATTGCCGAAATTAAGGTTGACAACTGTTGCCGGCTGGGCTACACTCCAGACAGGCGGTAAGTTTTTGTCGACACGCTCTACAGACAAGAAAATGTCTTGATTGGGCAGCGACAGCACTACCCAACGCTAGGAAAGGAGAGAAAGGGCAGCAAAATGAACACTGACAAACGCCTCTTAGGTCTTACTTCGTGCTTTCTAGTTCTACTTCTCATATGCGCATTCTGCAGTAGCGCAACTAGCGGTACCATCAAGGGCAGGGTCTATAAACCTCTATGGTCCAACTATACGACCGGGCACGAGGCAGTGCTTCGAGGATACGCTGGGATCGGCGTGTCCGCAGTGAAGGAGGGACAACTGCAAGACGCCGGCTACGGTGCAGCGGAAACTTGGGCAGGTGAACCCGTCGGGTACTTCGAGATACCCAACGTAGTTCCGGGCACATACAACCTCCTGTTCCACGAGAAGGATGAATACACTCGCCACTTGATGTTCGGTTTGGTCGTGCCGACAGCATTCCCGTGGACTCTTGAGATAGAAAGAGTTATCAAATATCAAGATGTGGTGACGGCTATGACCTGGGATCCGTTTCCGCGGGGAACGTGGTCGCAGTCGTTTGTGGCGAAGGGCAACTGGGTTACCCAGGTAGGAGTACAGCAAGCCATTGAGTTCGGACCTGACGTACGCGTTACGATTCACGAAGGTGGACCTTCAGGACCCCAGATCGGTCCAGCAAGAATGATCCCGACAGTTGTCGTAAACGCCAGTTCTGCATATTGGAGCGCGGGAGAGGTCCCGACTGTTCCAGGCAAGACCTACTGCGTAAACTTTTATGTCCCGACCGGGTTGCAAACATTTCTTGCCGGAGCAACCATTCAGGGGGGCGTAGCATATCCGGACGGGCAAACTTGGCGCGATTTTGAGCTAAGCCCTATCGGACCCGTCAAGTGCACGATCCATCAGGACACCGACGGAATAATCAGTGTTGTCAACACAAAGAAAACCAACTCAGCCAGTCTACCCTTGGCGTACACATCGGTTCGAGTCGCAGGGCAGACTTTTACAGCGATGGGTACCAGTTTGCTGTCCTGCAGCTGCCTGGTAGGCAACACGGGAAGCGGCAAAATGATCGCGGCCCTTTACGAAAGTCCTGGTGTAAACGGTGAAGGGCAAAACCAGGTAGGCGTTGCCAAGTATTTTAAAGCCATTGATTACAATAACCGCAGCGGATGCATTTGGAAACCCGGAGAAGTGCCGATCACGCCCGGGAATACGTATTATCTGAAGATCAAGCGGGCAGACGGACAACCTTTCACGATCTACTATGTAAACGAGAACGAATACAGCGGCGGTAAGTTCTACCGAGACGGAACGGCAATAGATGACGCCGATCTTTCCACAACAATAACTACTGAAGCCTTTCCGGGAAGCGCTTCGATGAAACCGGTCCGGATATCGAACATTCAAGTTGTACGCGGCACAACCAGTGCCGTGATAACTTGGACGACTGACGTTCCGACCATAGAGGATTATGTGGACTGGGGAGCAAAGACCCCATATTCCTCACGAACACCGGCAATATCAGGCGGCACCTCGCACAGCGCAACATTAACCGGGCTTCAGCCGAACCAGTTGTACCACTATCGCGTGGTAAGCAAGGCTACTGGCAAGTTCGATTCATATTCGAGAGATTTCGTCTTCGCTACCAATCCCGACAAGCCCAATATGCTCACGAATCCGGGGTTTGAGACGGGGTCTATATCGCCTTGGGTTGCCTACACCATCTACCCCGGCGACTTTGGGCTGCGCAACTACCCGTGGACGAGCTCGGGTGATCCGAGTTTCTTCGGTGTGCAGGCGCGAAATGGCGGAGGGAATTGGTTCTACGGCGGAGCTACGAACGGCTTCAAGAATAAGGGAGGTCTATATCAGCGAGTGGCGGCTACGCCGGGCGAAGAGATGTGCTTCAGGGCCTGGATGGCAACCTGGCAATCAGATCCAGTGGGAGGCATGTTTATGCACAATAGCCTAGCTCGCGTAGGTATAGACCCGACGGGCGGCACCGATCCCAAGGCACCAACTGTAGTCTGGGGACCTTGGAACGCTTGTCAAGACATATACGCAGCTACCGAAGAAGGCACTGGAAAGGCCTACTGGACAGAATGTTACGTGACTGCCACGGCCGTAGCGGATCACGTCACGGTGTTTATGGAAGCTGGCAGCGAAGCCGATATGCGCTGGACAGTTTGGGGTATGGACGATGCCGTGCTGACGAGCGCGTCCGCGCAAATAGTAGATCGAATAGGCGACTTGGGCTCCTATGCCGATGGTGTTCTGGTGCGCCTGACGGGGAAAATTGTCACCGGCTCAGGGTTTGAGGTCGGCGCTAACTACGTCGAGGAGCCGGACCGGAGCTGCGGCATACGAGTGGAATCACAGACCGATTTTCCCAAGGGCTTCAAAGTCACAATTCAAGGTCGCAAGGGGACCAAGGCATCTGGCGAGCCATACATATACAACGCGGTGATTCTGGCCGAAGAGCCGAGCAGTGAGCCTGGTAAGCTTGCTTGCACTGCCAGATCCGCAAAACCAGGCCTTCTGATGACGGTGGCAGGACGGATAAAAGTTGATGATCAGCTCAACTACTACATCAACGATGGTTCCCTACCGGATCCCGGGCTGCGCATCCGTACGGATCCGCTGTTCTTCCTGCCGGACGTAGGTGCATTTTACGCGGTTTCAGGAATTGTCCAACTCGAAGGTGCGAAGCCTGACGTTCGAACCGTGATAGCTCCGCGCAGCGACGACGACTTGCGAGCGTTTCCGGAACCGCAGTAGCCAGCCAGTTCGCGTATAGCAAGAAAGCTTACTGGTAGACATATACAGGCAAACTATCCTTTGCTGCTACGGCACCACCGGGCGAAACGACTTCCACGTCGAGCCTGTATCTTCCCGGCGGCGATTGTGTGCCGACAAAGAGCCTGTAACAGGTGGGCTGCGCACCCGCCTTCAGCTCGACCTGTGCCGAAACCGGCTTGGTGTCGGGATCATCCAGTGAGGCCAATCTGCAGCGCACAAAAGCTTTCCGGGGCTGCGGAGAACGGGTAACGATACTCAGCTCCGCAGCTCCCCCCACTCTCAAACATCGTTTCTGCCAAAACAGAGCCGCACTAAGTTTGTGGACGTCGCCCAGAGGTTCAACCTCGAAAACAGGAAAAAGCGACAAGTTTTTTCCTCGAGTCATTGCACCCTGAACAAGTTCCAACCGGGCCTTTCTGTGCGGCGTGCCATCGCTGTCGTTGACAACGACGCACATTCCCACCTGCGGCCAAATACCCGGCGACACAGGCGCCAGGTCGCTGAGAGGGATCATAAGTTCGTAAGTCGTGCGGTTATCCCGCCGGACAACTTGTGCACGCGCTGTCTTGATCACATTAACAGGTTGTCCCCGGCGGCCCGCCCACCGCCAAACGACCGGTTTTCCGTTGCACAATGCCAACCCGAACTCGTGATAACACTCCCCATCATCGTCTGAACCCAAGGTTATCGGTCTCAAGCCGACCTGGACACTGTCATTCATCCATAGATCAGATCCGTACATTGTTTGGTAGTGTCTGTCATCTGTCACGTCAACGGCCACGTACAAATTGTCATCACCAACCAGGAAAGCAAATCGAGCCGACAGGTCTTGCGAACCGCCCAAGCGGTCTACCCCGTTGCGCTGAATCACGAAGTCGACTTTGCTCCCCGGATGTCTTTTGCACCAATCTACCATACCCCATACCTCAAACGCCCACCGAATTCTCTTTTCTCCGAACTTGAGAATAACATCGCCTTCGCGCAGCCCTGCTGCCTCTGCGGCTCCGCCTGGGGTTACTGATGTGATAACGACCTGATCTTCACCGTAACCCTCCAGAAGATACTTCCGCCGATAGTCCTCATTTATCTGATCCCAAGTGAATCCGAGACACTTCTGATCGGAGGTGGGGGTTACGTCGGACGGCACGATGAGACTGAGGAACATTTCATAGTTGTCGCCGAAGTGATATGGAGGTCCCGACATCTGGATCCACTCAGCCCGCGACCAGTCGTCGAGGCTGCCGTCGATTCGGATACCGCGGGCCCTAGCTATCCAATACTGCGCCGGAGCCAAAACCGGCGACTGCCGACACTCAACAGGCTTTGCAACAAGCTTGAGACCCTTTGGGGCATTCTTCTTGGTCCTCTTGGGCACCCATTCGACCGCACCATTTTCACGAATGTAGATCAGCTGCTTGTAGTCTGCACTCTTCAGCCCCTCGTAGTCGTTGACGTAGTCAAACTCCACACCTGATCGGCTGAGTAAAATCCCTTCAAAAAGTGCTGCAGCGGCGATCTGTCCGTAACTGACTCCGAAAGCGTTTATCTGCTCTCGAGGCATTCCCCATATAGTGTCTTCAGCCAGCATATAACCGGGAGGTAAAACGACCGCTGCCTCAGCTTTTGCGCAGCGACGCACCGGATTCTTTCGTATGTGCTCATTCAGTTGCCTGAGAACCTCCAACCGCCAGCGATAGGGCAGATTTCGATCACACCAGAACCAGAGGCACCTTGCTCCTTGATCGTAAGCCCGTATCAGCGCCGGCGCCATCATAGATTTGTCCCCTTCCGGATACACGCTGGTCCCCCAGTATCCACCCCAACGCCTGGCAGCTCCTCTGAGAAACGCATGGAAATAGTCAAACTGCTGCTTGTCGTCGAGGTCGTCGATGCCACCGCCAAGAAGCGACTCAGGGTTCCAGCCATAACCGCGCTTGTTGTAGCGCCCTTCAAATATCAGCCCAGACGCTCCTGCGCCCAGTTGATACCAAGCTGTGTATTGCTGTGTTTCCCAGGACGGATAACGATTGTAAAGAGCCGGCATAGTGCCCGTTTGCCAACAGTTGTCACAGTCGAAGACGCGGTGTTTTGGAAGCTCCGCCTCTTCAACTCGCATCTGAAGGGCGTTTGCTATGATCTCCGGACCCGCCAGGTAGCTCGGTATGCCTTTGTCCCATCCAAAACGCGTTGCGGGCTCATCAATGAACATAGGTCCCGGGCAGAAATTACTTCGGTAGAAATCATCTGGGTGCGTGCCGCGCGCACTCCAGAAAACGGGTAGGTCCTTCAGCCATTCGACGGCTTCGGCGGTAGGGTGAAAATAGTTGGCCCCCACAGCTATGAGCTCCATATACTCGTCGCGGGTATATGGTGTATGCTCACGCCGTTCCACTGGCACACTCTCGTCTCGGTCGTCCCGAGCGTCTATCTGGCTGCCTATTCTAAGATCGCTCCGCAGACGCAGCACAATCGGACTGGAGAAGTTGGGCTTTGCGAAGTCAAATCTGCCCAGAAATCGAACAAGCGCGTGACCGAACAGCCTGCCGGTTGTCGCAAAACCGTTTATGTATTTTGCTTCAGGGGCTGCCTGTGGAAAGTAGCTGCTGACAAAATCGGTAAGTTCCGGAAGCAAAGCTCGACCCGTTAGAGCGTCGACATACTCAATCGATTTGTCAACCGATGGCGCGTAAATGTATCTTCGTATTGCACCCACCGTTTTTCGAGATGTCAAAGGTGCTCTTTCACTGAGCACCCGCACTCCTATAATTCTTCCGTCAGTTTTCTCCAGATGCATCTCCCACCACGTGTACGACCTTCCTTCCACCCTCTCAGTGGGACCGACGACCAACCGCACCCGTTTTACCGGTGGCACCTGGTGCTCCGCAGCACTGGACACAAAATAGTAGACTTCAGAAGTGGAAGCTGAGCACTGCAAACAAAGTGCCGCAAAGAAAATGGCAATAACAGGAAAAACTACGGACACACGCATGGTGGTCTTCCTCGCTGTTCACGTTTTGCGAGCTTACTTAGTAGGCGAAAATGCTTCTTCCTGCACAACGTCATCCACGGCTGTTAAAGAGGACATAATCGCTCCGCACATACAACGGAACCCAGGCATCTTGCCGTCTTCGCGGATATCTGGGATAATTTCTGGGTAGTCTGTCGGGCACAGGGTTGGTGTTCGACAAGAATGGGAGTACTGCAATGTCGGATTGGTCGAACGTAAGGGACTTGGTCAGGCAGGAAATAGTGCAGCGGGCGGAAGAAGGCTGCGACGTCACAGGGTTCGAAGAACGTTGGCAGTCGGCAAGCACTCTCTCGCAGGTAATGGAGATATACGAAGAGCTGCAAAAGCTTCGTGTAAGGGAAGATTTTCCGTACGTAGAGCCTAGTCATTTGGGAGGAATTCGCGCCTGCAGGCCAGGGCAGTCGAAGCGCTGGCGTGTGAACGTCGACGAGGCGCTGTTCGACAGAGTGTATGGCGCCTGGATTGGTAGATGTGCCGGATGCATGCTCGGCAAACCAGTTGAAGGGTGGAGCGAAGAGCAGATTCGCAAGTACTTACAGGGCATGGGCGAATATCCTCTCGCCGACTATTTCCCACCGCCCAAGGATGAGCTGCCGGAAGGCGTGGAGCGACCACCGCACAAGGTATTCTGCCGCGGCGAGTTCCCGCATGGGATGGTCGACGACGACACTAACTACACCGTTCTCGGCTTGAAGATAATGGAAGAGAAGGGACCTGAGTTTACGACTGCAGACGTCGGCTGGATGTGGCTTCAGAACTTGCCGTTCAACCACGTGTGCACTGCCGAAAGGCGAGCCTACTTCAATCTTGTGAATCGTCTGCCTATCGAACAGGTGCCCATATATCTGAACCCGTTCCGAGAATGGATAGGCGCTCAGATAAGAGCCGACTTCTGGGGCTACTGCACTCCTGGTTGGCCGGAGAAGGCCGCTGAGTTTGCCTACCGAGACGCTGCATTGTCTCACGTCAAGAACGGCATTTATGGCGAAATGTTCTGTGCAGCCGCTATAAGCGCAGCACTCGCAACTGATGATATCAATGAAATCATCGAGACGGCGGCAAACGAAATCCCGGCTCACTGCCGATTAGCAGACACCATCGCAGACTGTCTAAAGTGGCGCAAGGAATGCGCGAGCTGGGAAGAGGCATTCCATCGTATGCTCGAAACTTACTACGGCAAGTATAACTGGGTTCACACTAACAACAATCTTGCTATCGTCTTGATAGCCTTGCTGTTCGGCTGGCCTAACTTCGAAAAAGTATTGGGAATCTCGGTTATGCAAGGTATGGATACCGATTGCAACGGCGCGACCGCAGGCAGCATCATAGGAGCAGCGCTTGGAGCGAAAGCGATTCCGGAAAAGTGGTCGCGTCCCCTCAACGGTAAGCTGGCAACCACTGTTATAGGATTCCCGCTACCCGAGATCGAAGAGCTTGCCAAGAGGACCATGACCCAGATCGAGCGGGTTTTGGCTCTGCAAAACTAGCAAGCAATAAATGATACGAGACGGGGAGATGTGCTAACAATGTTGTTCGGCAAAGGGCAAAAACAGGGCGACTCTAAATCGCTGAATACACCAGTGGTAGCCGCGGTTCTCGTAATAGTCATCCTGGGAGCCGGTTTTATGGTATTCAGGTTCGTAAGAGGTTCGTCTCCGGCTGCAGTTCCGACCTCAGGCACCGAAGGCTCGCCTCAGGCTATTACGCCGTCTCCGTGGGAAGTGCCCGGAGGTGCGCCGACACCTGCACCCCAGAGCGCACAGTCAGGCGCACCAGGACCTGCTCCAGCTGGACCTCAGTCACCCGCGTCGCCGCCGGCGCAAAGTGCTCCTCCGAGCACCACATCTCAGGCACCTCCTCAGGCCCCATCCCAACCGACCTCGCCGCCAGAGACCGCGCGACCGGCCGCTAGTAGGGCGAGTGCTGCAGAACCGTTGGAGATGCGGCAGATCACCGTTTTCCAGAAGGTTACCGTGAGCTATCCAGCCACTTGGAAGATAGCCGTCGGCGGAGGAAATGTGGCCGCCGTATTCACAAACGGCAAAGCGATGTTCGAAGTGCACCCGCCGGATCCGAAAGCCGCCAACGCCAAGGAGATAGCCCTGCGAGGTGTAAAAAGCCTGGTTGGGAACGTGCCGATTCAATCGCAAGGACAAGAACGCATAGCGGGACATGACGCCTTTTGGGTCGTGGTGAAGTTTGGGCGAGGCAGCGCTCGAATAGTGGGCGTCGACGCTCCGACACGAATAGTCATATTCGAACACACGACCGGTGAGCCTCTGTCCAACTATAAGAGCATCTTCGACCAGATGGAGTCGTCACTCAGCTTTGCTCAGTGACGTTCAGATTTGGCGACTAAGCTCATTATAGAAGCCAGCTTTTGGCATATCAGAAGACCAGCCGCTATCGTCATATCATTCGCGAAACTGCGAGCATTCGATATGGCGATTTAGAAAACTCCCAAAGTGGTAACATAATACCAAGCAAGTCGTGCAGGCAGCACTCGCCGTGTGCGCGACGCGTCAGTGAAAGAGCAATGCCGATAAGCGAACACAAGTGCAAGCGTTGCGGGTTCAAGTTTACTGCTCTCAGGTCTGCCAGTGGGCGAATCCAGACCGCGAAGTGTCCGAACTGTTGCAGTAGCGAAACAGAGCGGCTTCCGTCCCGATTTGCTCCTCGCCCGCCTTCATGCTGCACGACTCGCGACCCTGACGGTACTTGCAAAGACCCTGCTCGGTAACTCGGACGGGGAGACATGGAGTCAGCGTATGAAAGCAGCCTTTGGTTTGCTAGTAGGAGCGTTCGCCGGACTGGCGTTGAGCTATGCCAGCCGAAAGGTCGGCGGCCACTGAACAATGCTGTGCAATCCTTATCTTGCCGTCATATTTGGCGCGCTCCTAGGATTGCTGGTCGCCCTCGGGCAGGGCAGATAGACAAATTCACCAAGTACCGAAAAGCACAGCGCAGGAAAGCATAGTTGGTTGCGCTAGGCGTGGTTTCGTAGTTGCAGAAAGCGCAAGGGCCAACTTACTTGCAAACGCTTTGCATTTGGCTTGAAATACTACGTTCCTTAGGAGGTTCCTGCATGGCAGCTCAAATAGGATTCATTGGGCTTGGCATTATGGGACGCGGTATGGCAACCAATTTAATCAATGCCGGCTACGAAGTAACGGTCTACAATCGCACACGTGCAAAAGCTGAAGAACTCCAAACAATGGGAGCACGCGTGGCGGACTCGCCGGCTGATGCCGCGGCACACGGCGACATTGTATTTACGATGCTTGCTGATCCTCCTGCTGTGAAACAAGTGATCCTTGGGCATCAAGGTGTAATTGAGGGACTGAAATCCGGCGCTATTCTGATCGACTGCAGCACTGTAGATCCTGAGACGACAGCGTCCGTGCGAAAAGCTGTCGAGGCAAAGAAAGCGCGTTTTCTGGATGCACCAGTGGCTGGAAGCAAGGACGCCGCGGCAAAAGGCGAACTCATACTAATGGTGGGTGGCGAACCTGAGACTCTGGAAGAGGCAAAGCCTGTTCTGGACGTGATAAGCAAGAAGATAATCCACGCCGGTCCATCGGGCAGCGGGACAATGCTGAAACTGTGCTTCAACCTTGTGGTGTCCCATATGATGGCAGCACTTTCGGAATCACTGGTATTGGGAACTAAAGCGGGGCTTTCGCCGCAGACAATTATCGACACCCTAATGACGGGCGTTATAGGGTCGCGGTTCTACGAGTGGAAAGGCAGCTGCGTCCTGGACAGGGACTTCACGACCAACTTCTCGCTCAAACTGATGCACAAAGACCTTTCGCTTATTTCCTCCGCCGGCTATTCTCTGGGTACTGCTCTTCCGGTCACAGCTGCAGTTAAGGAGCTTTACGCCGTGGCAAAGGGACTCA
This sequence comes from Armatimonadota bacterium, assembly GCA_029907315.1. GTDB lineage: Bacteria > Armatimonadota > UBA5829 > UBA5829 > UBA5829 > CALJES01. Next base: position 12,560 of record JARYME010000027.1, read on the forward strand.
GTAATCCCGACGAAGACTTTTGCTCCGTGATCAAAGCTCTGGAGCAGGTTGCACAGGTCGAGGTCAAGCGTTCGTAGCAAACCGCGACCATTTCAACGAGGCACAAACCGCCCAGATCCAGTCAAACGCAAGCTAGGTGCGAAGTGAGCTTATGAGCACTTCGCCTTCGGTTGTCAGTGTGTAACCATGCTGCGTGCCTGGTAATAGTACGGTCGAAGCCCGCGGCAGGAACAAGTGCCAAAGAGAGGTTGGACCTGTGATACGGCAGTCGCCGGCTGTAGCGGTGACCAGATGCATTCCGCGCGCGCATTCTATGGCGATTTCCCTTCCCAACACCCGCTGAACGCAAAACGTAGGAAACGCAGCGATGGTTTGAATCTCATCAGCACCTCTGATGTCAATGCAGGACTCCAGATTCGGCAGCTCAGGCCGCTTTGCCAAGACAGCTGCACAGCCTTCGTCGAGATGTAGCGTTCGACCTCGGTTGTAATCGAAAAGCCTGTAGGTAACCTGGGTTCTCTCGCTGATTTCAAATGCAACCAATCCGGGACCAACGGCGTGGACAGTGCCCGTGGGAACGTTAAAATACGCCCCCGGCTTGAGATTACCGTGACACTGCAGTTTACTCAGAACCTCATCTTCATTCGGATTCTCAGCGCGTATGAGCTCGCAGAACTCCTTGGGATCGACTCCATCTGCAAAACCGCAGAACAGATAAGCACCGGGATCCGCATGGAGGATGTACCACATTTCATCTTTGTGCACTTCCTCGGAGACGGGGTGAACCTGCACGGAAAGTTTCTCATTGGAATCCAGAAGCTTGACGACGACTGGAACTTCCGCGACCTGATCCAACGGCATCCCGCTGAGTGGCCCATTCAGGATCTTATTTACGGTAGTTATCTCTGGATTTCCCGGGTCGGAGGGCCAAGTGCTGACGTCCCACCACTCTCCAATTGGCTCGCGCAGGTCTGTTTGCGCACACGGGCGGTTGTAAAGGCGACAAACTCGGGTGCCGCCCCACGGCCTGGGTACTGGTATCGGTTCCAAAAGCAGCGGATAATCGAACCCCTGAATCACTGTTCACCTCCTGTTGTGCACATCGCCACGTCAAATGATACGCCTCCGGTGCGGAAATGAGCAAGCACCGTTGCAACGCGACGCGTTCACGAGGGTCAGCACTGTCGGCATGCATCATTGTACAAACCCGGCCTTGCCTCTAGCCACAGCCGAAGGGACCCGTCCAAGCGAAAAGAATCCAGCAGGCGCAGCCCCTGAATTTCAGAGCCGTTGTTACCAATAATTCGCTAGGTTCTGTCAGTTTGCCAGTGCGTTTAGGAGCTGCCGCAGCCGCGGGAACTAATTCATGAAACTCTGCGTCATACTGCATGGCGGTCCACACCGCCTCATACACAACCAAACGCCGAAGCCCTGTTGCCAGGGCGCGGGGGAACCGATTCATATTGGGGCGAATTCCGGACCACGGAGGGTTCGGAAAGGGCACTTCCTGTCCTAGCCCGCCAGCTAACCCCGTAGGCGCGGCAGGAAGAGAGGTAAGCAAATTGCGAAGAGCAAGGATAGCTGGTTGCCGCATCGATTACAACATCACGGATGGCTGCGCCATTGTGAGACCTGAGGGTGCGTGCGACGCTAGAAGCGCCGAAGCACTAGCTAGCTTGGTCAATTCCCCCGTAATCCGGTCCAAACATCTTGTTCTCGACCTCAGCCGAGTAGAATACATCGAAACCCCCGGCTACCGGTGGATTCTCAAACAACTCAAGCAATTGGAACTAGACGGACGCAAATTGGTCGTAGCCGGGCTCCCTCCGTCGATTGAGCGCATTTTCAGACTGCTGCGCCTGCACGAAAGTATACCGATCGCACAGGACATAAGAGGCGCTGTAGAACTCATAGAGTCGGAATCCCGTCCTCAAGGCAACCCTGTCGGAACAGCCGAAAGACAATAGGATGCAAGCTGCAAAGCCGACCGCGTGGGACGGAATTGATTTTTATCCTGGGGGCTCTATCATACGTGGAAACAAGCGCTCAGCGTTTTCGGAAGTGATGCGGTCGATCTCTTCGATGGTTCTACCGAGAGTTCTTGCCAATTCCTCAACGATATAGACCAGATATGCAGGCTCGTTCCTTCTACCTCGATACGGCACGGGTGTCAGATAAGGACAATCGGTTTCCACGACTATGTTCGTAAGCGGCACGATTCTGACAATCTCCTGGAGTTCACACCTGCCGCTTGAAGTCGAAGTCCCCTGTTTCTTCGGCTTGAAAGTTATCGGGCCGTCGATTCCTATAAAAAACCCCTTTGCTGTCACCGTTTGAGCAATTTCCTTACTCTCCGAAAAGCAGTGAAACACACCGGTCGGTGTAGGTTGATAACGATCGATGATCTCCAGCACAGCTCTGCCCGCCAACCTGCTGTGAACCACGATCGGTAAATCCAATTCCAGGGCCAGCTCGATCTGGTGCGCAAATGCTTTTTCCTGCTGAGGCCAAGGGCTGAAACTATAGTAGAAATCCAAACCGGTTTCGCCCACCGCTACCACTCTCGGCTCTTGTGCGAGTTCCCTCAACATTCTCAGAGTGTCCGCACTGAATGTCGCTGCTTCGTGCGGATGAACTCCAACCGTGGCGAAAACGCCTTCGTGCTTTCGAGCAATCTCGACTGCAGCACGGCTCGAGGGAATATCGTACCCGCATACGATCATCCTATCCACGCCCGAAGACTTAGCGCGCTGTATAACCTCGTCCAGGTCTTGTTCGAACTTGGGATCGTTTAGGTGCGTATGTGTATCGATCACAGCAACCACCCCTATGGCGGAGTCACTCTGTCGAGAACAAATTCCTCCAGGATGGAATTGAACTGGTCGTAGCGCAAGAAAAAGTGGTAATGGTCGGCACCTTCGATAATTTCCATTGAAGCATCCAGCAGTTCTTCGTACAAGGTCTGGCACCCGGAAAGAATGTAATCGGGTTCGTTAGAACCAGCCACGATGAGTGCAGGCGCTCGAACTCGCGATAACACGGGGCTCAGGTCGGCTTCCCGCATAAGTCTGACTCGGGCATCAAGGGTCTGACGATCCGGAGCACCATTATTGGCCGCGAGAAATCCAAGAGGATCGGTCGTATCCTCATAGCGGTTTGAGCCTCTTTCGAGTCTCAGGAAGCTCAATATCCGCGACCACAGATTGCTGCGAGCCAACTGTCCGACAAACATATCTGAGATCAACTGTTCAGCACTCACAGATCTGAAAGTGGGGCAACCGGAAGACAAAACGAGCGCGGAACATCTTTCCGGATAGTCTAAGGCGAATCGCAGCCCTACCAATGCACCAAGCCCATGACCAGCTACTATCGCCGCCGGCACATGCAGGTGGAGAAGCAGCTTGTAGATATCGCAAGCCAGCAGCTCCAGCGAGTAATCGGCTTTGCGCGCGGGCCTAAGATCGGTCGCAACAATGCGGAATTGCTTGGATAAGCCTGTGCTTTGGTAATGGAACCATTCTCTTGAGCCGCAAAGTCCGGGGACGAAGATTATTGTTACTCCGTGCCCTTCATCTGTGTAGGCCAAGCGCAGGCCGTCCAAAGTGATGGTCGGCAACCGATCGCACCTCTGTGTGGATAGCAGCAGTCGCCTGCCAGCCGCATGATACTCGCGGCTCACAGCACTGTCAACGCACCGCCGGCCCCGCCGAGTGCAAAACCCGGTCTACCATCGCAGACTCGAATAGAGCACACAAGTCGATCGATAGAGAAACTGCATGCGTGCCAGGAAGGTTTTCTGGCTCGCAGAAACGAACTGCAAAGTGTGCAGCGCACGAAAAGGAGACAGAAATGGCAGGTAAGAACTTGATACAAGCTACAGGTTTCAGCCCCATGCGCGGTTTAGCCAACGCCCGCCAATCTCGAAGCAAGCGCATATCCAGCTACGACACCACTGGCGGCAACCGCGATTGGAAGGAAATCAAGGCTGGCGAAACTCTCACGGTTGCAAAAATTTCGGGCGCAGGGTGTATCAACCATATCTGGTTTACAATATGGCACGAGGACAAGCTCTGGCCTCGTAAAATGGTACTCAGAATGTATTGGGACGGAGAGGAATCGCCCAGCGTGGAGTGTCCTGTGGGAGACTTCTTTGGCGTCGGGCACGGAAGAGTACGGCACTACGTCGCTCTAGCACTGAATATGGTCGGGTCTCGGGATCCGAACGTCACCGAAATAGCTATGAACTGCTTTTTCCCAATGCCGTTTGCGTCGTCGGCAAGAATTACGATGACCAACGAAAGTAATATTCAGTGCAACGCACTGTACTACTACGTGGACTATGAAGAACTGGACTCTCTCGGTGAAGACGTCCTGCGCTTCCACGCGTGGTGGAACCGCGAGGAAAACACTGGGGGTCCTGGAGCAGCGGAAGAGAGTAAACTAGTGAACCTGGATGGCAAGGATAACTACGTAATCGTCGACGCAGTAGGCCACGGGCACTATGTTGGTTGTAACGTCTCGATCGACAACCTCGAAGGAAACTGGCCAGGTGAAGGAGATGATATGATCTTCGTGGACGGCGAACAATGGCCTCCCAGCTTGCACGGCACTGGCACAGAAGACTATTTCTGCAGTGCTTGGGGCTTCCCTAGCGGGGAATACTCGGGACCCTACCACGGAGTAAGCTTCATAGAGGACCCTGTCGAATATAAAGGCAAATTGACTGTTTACAGACACCACATCGAAGATCCTGTTGTTTTCCATAAGTCTATACGTGTCACGATCGAGCACCGACACGCCAACGCAGGCAGAGATGATTGGTCGAGCGTAGGCTACTGGTATCAAACGGAACCGCACAAGCCGTTTCCACCGATACTCCCTGTCGAAAAGCGCCTTCCAAGGATGCAAAGCTGAAAAACTCCGCTAGGATACGTGGGATGACCTACATCGAAGAGCGCGATTACGTGCGCGAACTGGCAATAAAGGTGGCAGAGCTCGCGTCGACGCCGGAAAACGAGAGCGTAAAAAAGCGCTGGCGCGACGTCAATGCCCTACGAAAGCCGGACCGCGCCCCGGTCTGGTGTTGCCCGGTCGGCTGCTGGAACGAACTCCTGCCGGATGACTCGCTGCAGTGCTCAGATCCCTTTTTAAGGGGGATTGAGCGGGAACTGCGACAGATTCTGATTAAGCACGACATCGGCGACGACACCCCTATTCAGGACTTCTGGCCCGTGCCGGCCTTGTTCGACGTAGATCCCCCGAATGTCTGGGGAGTGGAGATCAAGCGTCACACACCTGAGGTTGCAGGTGGTGCTTGGGCATACGACCCGCCGCTAAAATCTGAGGAAGACTTTGACCGGCTTACAATACCGACATACACGTACAATCAGGCAAGAACTGAAGAAGCACTCGCTAGAGCACACGACGCAATAGGTGATATACTGCCGGTAAGGCTTACTTGCGGTCCAAACGTGAATCCCACATTGGAGACGCAAGCCGCGGAACTGCGCGGATTAGAACAACTACTGCTCGACATGGCCGAAAAACCGGATTTGGTGCATCGGTTGATGTCTCATGTACGAGACGCCACACTTGCAGTCATGGACCAAATGGAAGCCACCGGGCTGCTGACTTTCAATGGCATAGGTCCGATGTACGAGAGCGATCCGATAGGCACAGCACCAGAGAATGGCCGGCTGACCTATGCGAACCTTTGGGGTCATGCCAACAATCAAGAGTTTGACCGAATATCTCCGCGCATGTGGGAAGAATTCGCCCTGAGCTACCAACTGCCCGTGCTGACACGATTCGGCCTAGTCTCGTACGGCTGCTGCGACGATCTAACGGACAAGATTGACGGGGTTCTTACCATTCCGAACCTGCGCATCTTTGTGTGCAGCGCATGGACAAACCTGGACAGAGTGATAGAAAAGTGCGGCACGAACTACACGATAATGTGGCGGCAAAAAGCGAGCGACGTGGTTTTCGCAAGAGACTGCGAACTCGACCGCATCAGACACCACCTAGAGGAGGGTATGCGAAAGCTTCAAGGCTGCTGCTACCAAGTTGTGCTGCGTGAGCTGCAAACGCTGGCCGGCCATGCCGACAGGCTGCATCAATGGACGCGGATAGCCGTTGAAATTGCAGAGAAGTATGCCTAGACGGCGCGTTTTTCAGGACTCACGCAGATATGCCCATGATGAGCGGGCTTACCTAATGTTGAGAGATTCCGCTTTGTGTCTAGCAGACTCAGCAAGCTGCGGCTGCCCACTCAATTGATAAGCTTCGGACAACCGTAAATAAGCACCACGTAAGGCCTGAAGTATTGTTTTCTTTTGGCGTTGGGTAAGCATGCCCAGCGCGCGCTGCATTTGCAGAATCTTTGTTTGAGAACGCCAGTTTTCGATACGATCGACAACAGCTTTGTACTCATTAACAGCCCTGCTAAACTTGCGGGCAGCCAAGAACTTGTCCCCAAAGTACATGTGGGCATGAACGTAGGTTAGATCTACAAGCTCGGGAACTCCTCTGATGCGCTCATAATCGCTGTTTTCGATTCGAATGAGACGTCTGAGCACGCGCTCGTAGGATCTTACATCATTGAGACGCTGGTAACACAAGGCGAGCTGCTGCAAGATCTGGGTTGAATTGGGGTTGTATCTCAGTGCTTTTCTGAACCATATAATTGCCTCCTTAGGTTGATTTGCGAAGAGTGCCAGTAGGCCGCGCGTAAAGTAGTTCGCCGCATCTGTAGGAGCTATACGTATGGCAACTGCTAACTGCCTTTCGGCTGTGTCCTGGTCCCCTTGTGCTAACACAATACACTTTGCATACTCTCTCCTGAACCCCGGGTTCAGGGGATTTGCAAGCACCGCCTGCCCGTATCTGCGGTATTCAGTTTGCACGTCTCTCTCGTCGTAGGACCGCAGTTCTTCATCCGGAGCCAGGTAGTCGCCTACCCCTATAGAAATTGAGAGTACTATGGCTGCGGCGGTCAGCGCTATTAAGACAACTTTGGCTACACCTGCTATACGCATAACAGGCGTCTCACGCGCGCTTCGTGCGCTCAGAACTCCGACCAGGACAGCCAACGGCAGCGCGATTCCCAGTAAGAACCAGTCGGAGTCCGCCAAATTCCTCACACAAGATCCTACGAAGGCGTAGAAGAGCGTGCAGTTCAGTAAACCCCAGTCCGGAAAGATGTACCATTCCTCAAGAGGCAAACGTGAACCGTTATCAGCAACCGGAGCCCCACCCGATACACCGCGCTCACGTCGGAATACGCGCAGATAGTCCCTAAAGACAAGAACGACGGCGGCCAGAAGTGCCAGAAGCGCCGGAACGCCCGCCTCTGCTCCAACTTGCAAATAGGATTGATGTGCATGCTTCGTCGGCCCTGCAATGGCATATCTCGGATATGCTACCTCGAAGGTTCCAGGGCCCAAGCCTACAACGGGATTCTCGCGAATCATCTGAAGAGCTGAACGCCAAACGTAGATACGAAACCTTGTTGAGTGTACTTGGGTCCCGCCTGCCCCAGCCTCTTTCACCCGCTCAGTCAGAGGAGCCGAAAACAAGACAAAACACGGGACAAGCACAACGAGAATCAGTGCGCATCTGAGCAGTTGACTTCGTGTAAGCTTTTTGAGGATGGTGATATCTGCAAGCATCATGAGCATCGCGACAACAAGCGCAAGAACCGCAAGTTTGGTTCCAGTGAGCAGCAGGGCGGAAACCTCCATGACCAACCCCGTGCCAGCCACAAAACAGCCTATCAGGCGCGTTGAAGAGAGAAAAACGCCGAGGGTCACGGGTATCGCAACGACCAAATAACCTGCAAAATAACCCGGGTTGAGGAACGTTCCGAAGAGGCGCCAGTGCTCACTGCCGTGAAGGAGAGCGCGCCAGAATTTCCCTCCGCCGCCAGTTCCTATGGCATAGTCGCGGACACCGAACAGCGAGATGCCCAAAGCCACTAATACAAAGGTCCAAACAACTGCCGAAGCGATCTTCCTGGATCGGCTGAGCATTCCTGCAAGAGAGTACGCGAAGAGGCAACTCAGCAAGTACAGAACAGACTTGAGCGTAGTGTAGATGTTCTCTGTGAAGAGTGCCGAAAAGAGAACCAATAGGCAAAACACGGCGAGAGCAACCAGCGGCGCAAACCGCGGGAAATGCGCCTCTTTCCTGCGTACCAACTCCACAGCTACGGCTAAGAATATCAACCACTCCACAGCCGCGTTCGGAAGCTCGTCAAGGCCTCCGGCTACGATCGGCGCAAGCGCGAGAGCGGCGATGAGTAGAACCGCAGCAAAACGATCAGCGCTAGTCAAAGGTTTGCAGCTACTGTACATCGGCTTCATCAAGCTAGCCACCTGAGGAACGAGTCATTGCAAAGGTTTTTCGGGCAAGTCGTTAACAATGTCAGCGACCAGTCGCACGCGCTCTATATCACAGACAGGTGAGGGCTCGTCGGAGACGCCGAGAATCAGGTTGGGCGAGAAGAGTTCAATGATCTTCCGCGTCTGTGCAATCAAGTCTTCAATTGGCTCGTGTGGAAGAAAACAAGTCATCGGTATCCCGTCCAGCAGCACCACATCACCTAGGGCCTCCTTGATTTCTTCAATTGTAACGTCCCCTTGAGGCACCGGCGTTAGTGCCTCAATGCCGTCAAGTCCCGACTTCTGAGCATAGGGCAGCAGGTTTTTGATGTAGCCGTCCCAATGGGCAAACGTGTATTTCCCCGCGGCATGCAGCTTTTCCGAACGCGCAAGGTAGGCAGGGAGAATATATTCCTCATAGATGCGAGGTGTTGCGAAATGATGGTCCACGTTGTCACCATAATTGATCAGCTGTACAGGACACTCGCACACGACGTCCAAAAGCTGCTGATCGGATTCATCGATAACTTTGACAAGTCGGTCGACAGTTGGCTTATCGTCGTAAAGCGCATACAGAGTTTGCTCAAAACCCATGATCTCGATTAGGAGCCTCTGAAAATTGACCCGGGGAATATAAATCATCGGCGCGGCACGGTCGCCTATCAGTTTATCGTTCTTCTCAAAAAGTTCATAGTCAAAGCTCCAGGTGCGCCCGCGCAAGATATACTCCATAACCCGAGCATCGTCAGGATTGGAAACGGGGAACTTCTCGGTGTGAGAAGCTAGATCAGTAAATGTATGGTGAGATTCGATAGTTCCGACTGGTGTCTCCCAGCGAGTGATACGAACTTGATCGACAGTTACCGTTTCTACCTTAACCCTAGGATCCTCATGAACCTTGAGACAGCAGTTGAACCACGGATAGGTTCGTATGGAACAGCGGAGGTCATCATAGATGTCTAATAAAGACATCTCCTTATAACGCTGCGGCAAAGTGCCATTATTTTTATTGACGTTATACCAGTGCTCGATGCGCGGCTGGTAAACGATTTTGTCGACAGGTCTGTGGGCAAGTATAGCAAGTGTACGTTCTCTGAACGTCATTAATCAAAAGCCTCCGGATTCGCAGGATGTGTGCTGCCAAAAGACGAATAACATTCTACCACCTGAGAGGGGGCAATCCGAAATGCGCATCGCTCTTCTTATCGTAGTTGCTGCATTGTCAGCACCGATCTGTCTCTGGGCCGAGGGCAAGATTACGGTCGACCCGAACGCTCCGGGCGCTGCTCCAAATTCGGAAAACACGGTTCAGAAGGATGATCGACTGGATCAAAAGATAACCTACGAAGCAAAACAGAAGACGGTTGCGGAGATTCTTTCAGACCTCACACTGCAAACAGGCGTGTCGATGAAGGCCGGTCAGAACAGCAAAGATTGGGAAAGCCGTGATGTAAAGATGTACATCTTTGCAAAAGACCTGCCGCTACGAGAACTGATGAATTCTATGGCCAGAGTGATGAAGTTTCGCTGGACACGCGAAGGCAAAACCGGCGAATTCACTTACCGCTTTTATATGAGCGGCCGCACGAAGATGGAAGCAGAATCTCGCCGCTTGCGCGAAGAAGAAGATCTCCGCACCAAGTCGATTGAAAAGAGAAAGAAAGCGCTCGACTCATATCTAGCGGCTTCGGAAGCCAACGAAGCGGAGCTCGAGAAGCTGAAAACAGAAAACCCATTCCTTTACGCAGTCGCCAAAGCCAATGTACTACAGCCGATCAGCAGGCTGTTAGCACAAACCCCGGGTGCCGTCGACGCACTCATTACTGGACAAAGATTGACGATCCCCGCGAGCGCGCTGCCCTCGGATGCGCAGGCGCTTACTCTGCAGGCAGTGCAGAACCTTTGGCGGCTCGAGAGCAAGTTTTCCGGAATCGAAAGGCAGGTTCCAAGTGACCTTGTAAACAGAATAGACCGAGCAGTGATAAACATAAACGAACACTTCGAGAACATACAGAACATTAGAGGAGCAGGTTTCCTATTGGGCCTGATGCAGATAAGAATTGACGAACAAAGTGTCGAAATACCTTTGTTTGATCCTGAGTCAAAAATCGCCAGACTTTTCGGTAAGGCTCTCATTGCGAGTGAAGAACAAAATAGGCCTATTCGGGAAATGACCGAGCTTTTCGCCAGCGAAGAAAAACAGATAATAGAGGACGAACTCAAAAAACAAGAGGGAGGTGATCCGGAACCAGAACACCCAGACGAGCCGATTTTGCACGAGAGATTCACATTCAAGCCTCAAGACGCCACCTTTGCTGCGGTTCTGGCGGAATTGGCAAAGGTGACGAAGCTTTCTGTTGTTTCTGACGCATACGGTGTGGTTTTCAGCATTATGCCCAGCAAAACTGGAGAGCTTGAACTTAAGGAGATTCTAGATTCCATCGCTCAGCGCTACGGCAGCAACTGGGAAAAGCACGGATCAGTGCTGGAGTTTCGCGACAAGAAGTGGTATCAAAAGCGCGCGGCGCTGATACCACAGGCCTGGATCGAATCCTGGCGGGACAAGTTGAAGAAGACCGGTACGCTGGAAATCAATGATTTGGCGCAAATCGCCGAGTTAACCCCTGACCAAGTAACGATAAACTTGAGCTCGGACGAAGTTCTATCCAGAGTCAACCTCATAGGCATCTACTTTTCCAACCGCGATTTGTTGAGATTCTACGGTACACTAACCGAAGATCAGCAAACAGCTCTGTTCTCGACCGCCGGTCTGGATCTGCGCATGCTCAACGCTGAGCAGTGGAACCTGGCCCAAAAGCTCATTATCTCCCGAAATGCTTCCTATCTATCGAATCCGGATCTGCCCATCATAATGAACGCCGAGGCAGAGCGCGTGGGAAAGCAAATCAGATACTCGTTCCGCATCACAGCCGAAGGCCTGGACCCCATTAAGTGGTCGTTCTTCGGGCCCGTGTACGTTCAGCCGGAAACAAAGAACGCGGAGCAAAAGAGCGAAGGCGACCAAAGCACAACACCAGCTAAGCGGGTACCTCCGCCGGAAGAAGAAAAAGAGAGACGCCAGGGGAAATAGGCGGATTTGACATTCTCCTCCAAAGGGCAGTGTCGGTGGACATCCACGGCAAGCTACGGCCAATGCTGGAGGAAATACACCACGTAGTAATATGATGCCGTTCCGGTAAACAGAAGACTGTCGAAACGATCAAGTACACCGCCGTGACCAGGCATTATGGTTCCGAAGTCTTTTATTCCTATTTCACGTTTTACAGCGGATTCGGTCAGATCACCAAGCTGAGCAAGGATTCCGATGAGCACCCCCATAGCCAGGGAATGCCATGCGGGCAGCCTGATCAGAGCACCAAATACAGCCGCCACAATAATGGAGCCGACCAACCCCCCGACCGAACCCTCTATTGTCTTGCCCGGACTCAGTTTGGGCGCCAGCTTGGTCCTGCCGTAGTACCGACCCACGAAATATGCGACTGTGTCGCAAGCCCAAGTACAGAGGAAAACGTACATAACCAACCATGCACCAGCAGTCGATTTAAAACGACCAACAGTCACCGTGCCTCTCAAGCCTCGAAGCATCACTACGTGCGAAAGCAACCAGCCGACATAGACTGCCCCCAACATCGTTGCGCCCAAATTGACAACAGGCGAGCGACGTGTGCGGAGTAGTTCCGTCAAGAACGACAGTATGATCAGCACGCTGAACGACAAGCCTACTGTCTGTTGGCGGTGCGTACGAGCGGACAACACAAACACAATCACGGCCAATAGACCAGCCCACTCTACCGGCCGAGCACCCGTTCTTCGAACCTGGGAGTAGAATTCACTTGTACCGACCAATGCAACGATGGTGACCGCTACGACAAACGGAATGCCTCCCGGCCAAAAGACCAGAACAACAGAAATCGGAACACCGATGAGCCCTGTGATTACGCGCGCGGTCATAGAGCAATTTTCCTAAAGCGACTCAGAAGGCAGCGGCATTATAACACCGGTTCCTGTTCGCCGCAAACCAAGGCTTTGTTACAGCTGCTGATAAGAAGGAATCACGCACAACCGCTTAGAAAACCCTTTTGATCAACTGCAAAATGGAGGTTTTCTGTTATGTCCGACTCATGTTGCTGCGGTTCGAAGAAACCCCTCTTCAAAGGCAGTGAGTCAATACCTGCCGACGCCATTATCTTGTTCGATGGAAAGGATTTCTCAGGCTGGGTTAAACGTTCCGACAGGAACGCACCGGCCGAATGGAAAGTGGAAAACGGATACGTGGAGGTTGTGCCTGGCACCGGAGATGTATGCACCAAGGAGCTTTTCACCGATTGTCAGGTGCACATAGAGTTTTGGTTGCCGTTAATGGCTGATGCCACGGGACAAGCTCGAGCAAACAGTGGTGTTTATTTGCAAGGCAGGTACGAGGTTCAGGTACTGGATTCCTACGGACTGGACTCGCAGCACAACGATTGCGGTGGAATATACCGCACCAAAGCACCGCTTGTCAACGCTTGTCGTCCGCCTGAGGAATGGCAAAGCTACGATATCTTTTTCATCGCGCCGCGGTTCAACGAGTGCGGAGTAAAGATAGCGAGCGCCAGGATATCCGTCCTGCACAACGGAGTCTGGATACACCACGACCTGGAAGTCCACGAACCCACCGGCGGGCAGCTGGACGACAACGTATCAGAACCAGGTCCGTTAATGCTTCAGGACCACGGAAACAAGATACGCTACCGCAATATCTGGGCGAGGAAACTCTGAAGCCCTAACCTTATCGGTCGACCAGGGCACGAAACGTAGTAAACCGAGGTTGAACCGTTCCGTGCCCTTAGTTGGAAGAGTCAACGCCGGTCGGTTTTAGCATCGTTCGGCGGTAAATCGGACGGCAGAACCAAAAGCACTTCTCCCGGCTTCACATAACCAAGCCGACGGGCTTCTTGGGCTGCGCCCCGCTTGTCTCGGATGTAAATTAGGCGACGCCGGAGCACCTTGTTTTCCGCTTTCAACCGCTGCAATTGCTCCGTCAGCACTGCTGATTCATGCATTTGTTCCTTCAAGAGCTGCAGAGGCCGGTTCACCTTGGCAATTGCGAATCTGGTAACGACTGCGGCGACTGAGACGTAAAGAACCAACTTCATCAGGTTCCGGATCCAGCGACGGTTGGGCCGCTTCTTCTTGACGCGGCGAGCTGCTACCGGCTTTTCCCTACGAGTGCGAACCGGCACTTCCACTGTCATCGCCTGGCAACCTCCTGTTGAACCCCGAGCGTCTCCTAGCCGGCGCTGACATAATTTGTCAGCAGACAGCTTGTGTGTGCAAGATGATAACCCATAGGCTCCGCGGGCGTCAATGGGATACATACTGAGCGTTTGCTGAGCGATAAGTCGATATGTTATAATTCGACCGGACAGCTGTTAAGAACAACTGGAGGGTTTTCGAACACTGTATGGATACCAGCGACTTCAGAAACGGCCTTTCGATTATTGTAGATGACGAGATATACACGATTATAGAATTTCAGCACGTCAAACCCGGCAAGGGTGGAGCTTTTGTGCGAAGCAAGCTGAAGAACGTCCGAACGGGTGCCGTAATCGATAAGACCTGGCGTGCTGGGGAAAGGATGGAACAGGCAATCCTCGAGCGGCATCCGATGGCTTTCAGCTACGAACAGGACGGCGATTACTACTTCATGGATCCTGAGACGTACGAGATGATCCCGATTCCCAAGGAGAAAATTGGGGATGGGATCAAGTTCCTAAAGGAAGGGCTTGAGGTTACAGCCCTGATGCACAAGGGCGAAATCATCAATATCGAGCTGCCCATAACCATCGAGGCTGTCGTGACCGAAACAGACCCGGGTGTTCGCGGCGATACCGTTTCCGGTGGAAGCAAGCCCGCCAAATTGGAAACAGGTGCGGTCATTCAAGTACCGTTTTTTATACAAGTCGGCGATCGCGTAAAGGTGGACACGCGCACGGGAGAATACCTGGAGCGCTGCAAGGAATGAAGTAGTGATGACTGCACGGCTGTGCAAGCAGCCGGCAGCCGTCGAACAGAGTATCTCGAGAGGCTGCAAGAAGACCGCCGGATCTGAACAATCGGTCGCATAAGGGGCTCCGCCTATATGAAGATAACCCCTCACGCTAAAAGTCAGGCTGCAGCAATTGTCGACCAGCTGAGTGGTTTAGGGGTGAAGTTCGGTGGCCTGGCGGCTGCTTTGTCGTTTGGGTACCTGGTGATGATTGTAATCGGCGGACACTTGAAAGCACCGCTCCGTCCGAGCAGCCTGGAAAAGATATATCTTGTGCAAAGCGTGGAAATCGCCACACGCGCACTGGTGATCTCGGGGACCGTTCTGATTGCCTCCCTTGTGTTAAGGTACCCGAGAGAAGAAGTTCTGGGACAAATACTATCCTTAGCCGGGGGCGCTTTGTATTTTGGAGGTCCGCCTGCGCTTGGTTGGTTCCTGCAGGGTAAGGTTGCAAACGGCAGCGCTCAGGGACTAGACATTGTAAACTCCGTGCGCACCACAGGCGGTATAGCACTACTACCAGGCCTGACGCTACTGGTGCGCGATGCAATTCTGCGGATTTGGACGCGAGCAACGACCAGAAGATCGCACGGCAGACCTGTTCGACAGGAACTGCAAGGTGCTGCAAGGGTCCGTCCTAAAATCCTTTCGAGCTGCTGGGACATGGAGGTCTGCCGAGAGTTCGTTCGCAGGGTCTGCCCTGCTTTTGCTGCCAAGAAGTCGTGCTGGAGGATCAAGACTGGGTGCTACTGCAACGAACGAACAATTTTGAAGGCAATGACCGCCGAAGGCAAAGACAACGTGCATGCGAAAGGCATAATCGAACATCTAGGACAGGATCGACCGGCAAAACAAGACAAGCTGTCAATCAAGATCAAGCGTGAGCGATGCAGGCACTGCGTAATATACGCAGAGCATCAGCGTCAGAAGTACCGGCTCCTGAGTCCTATGGTTTTTCCAGTAGTTTTGGCTTTCGTGTATTATTACTACCAAGACATAAGCAGGGTAGTAAGCCAGACACTGGCGAAGGCGGACCGTTTCCTAAGCTTTCTAACCTATCAACCGAAAGAAGCCGGAGTGGCCATAGAAAGCGACCTTGGTCTGCTGACAATGTTGGCGATTGTGTGGCTCACAATAATCGCGATAAGCTATTCGCTGAAGGCTCTTGAATATCTAGTATTCGAATTGCAGGTATAGAAGAGTTGGATATAGCCAAGATTGAGGAACTGATCAGAACGTTGGAAAGCTCGTCTGCACGTGAGCTGAGCGTGCGAAAGGGAGGATTCAGTGTACAAATTAAGAAAGGCGTAGTGCCTCCCAAACGGCAAGCCGACAGTGCACCCCAAACTCCGGCAAAAGAACACAAAGCGCCAAAAGAGCAACTCATAAGAGCCCCTATGGTGGGAATCTTCCACCCAGCCGACAATGTTGCCCAACCGGGGGCACGGA
This sequence comes from Armatimonadota bacterium, assembly GCA_029907315.1. GTDB lineage: Bacteria > Armatimonadota > UBA5829 > UBA5829 > UBA5829 > CALJES01. The sequence continues at coordinate 28,442 of JARYME010000027.1, forward strand.
TTGAAAGCGGAACTGTGGTGGGTGCGATCGAGTCTATGAAGCTGCTGAACGACGTCGTCTCGCAGTTCTCAGGCGTAGTTCGTGAGGTATTGGTGGAAGACGGCTCGCCTGTGGAATATGGCCAGCCTCTCTACAGAATCGAGGTGTGTGAACAATGAGACTCAACAACCGCGGAAACTGGACACTTGTGGGTATATTGGCGGCAGCGGCAATCATATTCGTAGCAGCCGTTTTCATCTTTGGTAAAGGCGGCGGAGTGAGCACTGTGAAATCCGACAGCCCTCTGCTTGATCAATCCAGCACCAAGAAAACGGTTGTAGGAAAGTCGCTGGAGACGGCCAAAGCTTCGGAATGCAAGCAGCGTTTGGACCAGATCAGGAAGGGCATAGAAACCTATAAGGCTACCAATGCCACGGAGGCAAATCCGCCTTCGCTGAAAGACATAGGTTTGGGAGTGTCCGCGGATTACTTCACTTGTCCAGTGAGCCATCAACCTTATTCATACGATCCGGCCACTGGCAAGGTGGTTTGTCAAACACACCCTAGTTACTGAGACACAAAAGGGTTTCGCACTGCTTGCAGCCGCGACAGAACGGCAGATGTAAGCTCGAAATACAACCGCTTGGGGGTTTGAGATTTGTTCAAGAAAGTCCTGGTGGCAAACCGAGGCGAGATAGCCATAAGGGTGATCCGAGCCTGCAAGGAGATGGGGATCGCCACAGTTGCGATCTATTCGGAGGCGGACCGTGATTCCCTGCACGTTAGGCTTGCCGACGAAGCCGTGTGTGTTGGTCCACCGCCGAGCAAAGACAGCTATCTCAACATGCCCAATATCATCTCGGCGGCTATTATAACAGGCGCCGAGGCAATCCACCCGGGATACGCGTATTTCTCAGAGCAAGCAAGCTTTGCGGAAGCCTGCGAAGCTTGTAACCTGAAGTTCATCGGACCCAAGCCCGACGCTATTGAGCTGATGGGCGACAAAGCTCAGGCGAAGGAAACAGCGGCAAAGGCTGGTGTTCCAGTGATACCTGGGAGCAAGGGTACCGTTAAGAGTGAGCAAGAAGCCATCAAAGTAGCTTCCAAGATGGGTTATCCGGTGCGGCTAAAAGCTACCGCGGGCGGAGGAGGCAGGGGAATTCGAGTTGTTCACAGCCAAGAAGAGCTAATCGGCACCCTTAAAGTTGCCCAAGCGGAGGCAGAAGCAGCATTCGGAAACGGCGAGCTCTACATCGAAAAGGAGATCGAAGAACCGCGCCACATTGAGATACAGGTTATTGGCGATGAATACGGAAACTACGTGCATCTGGGCGAAAGAGAATGCTCGATCCAGCGGCGCCACCAGAAACTTGTTGAGGAGTCGCCCTCGGTGGCAGTCACGCCGGCTATCAGAAGAAAAATGGGGGAGGCGGCTATAAAGCTCGCTAGGGCCGTCGGATATGTAAGCGCTGGTACTGTGGAGTTCTTGCTCGACAAGAACGGCGACTTCTACTTCATGGAAATGAATACGCGCATTCAAGTAGAGCATCCTGTGACCGAGTTTGTCACCGGCGTCGACATTGTAAAAGAACAACTGCGAGTGGCAGCCGGTGAAAAGCTAAGCATCTCGCAAAAAGATGTGCGGTTCCACGGCCACTCGATCGAATGCCGAATCATCGCAGAAGACCCGGACGCGAACTTCGCTCCGTCGGTCGGAACGATTTCACACTTGGTCCTGCCCGGCGGCATAGGTGTCCGCGTAGATACTCATATCTATGCAGGTTACCAAGTGCCACCTTATTATGATGCGATGCTTGCAAAACTCATCGTCTGGGGCAAAACACGAGATGAAGCAATATCGCGAATGATTCGTTGCCTTTCTGAATTCGAGATTGAAGGAATCAAAACCAATATCGACTATCAGAAAAGAATAATCTCCAACCCCTATTTCCGAAACGGAGAGCTTTCGACCAGTTTTATCCCAAGGCGAATGGCAGCTGGTGGATGAAGACCGCTAGAAGAGCAGCTCGAGAGATTGCTCTCAATGTGTTGTACCAATGGGATTCCGCGAAGATCCCTTTTGAGGAGGCACTGGAAACCGCTCTTGAACACGCGGACTTGAGTCGGTTAGGCGACGAGCAGCGAATCCAAGCAGCCAGGGAATATGCACGGGTCCTCGCCCGCGGCGTAAAGGAGTGCCTCAGTGAGATAGATTCGCACATAGAGCGTCTCGCTGAGGATTGGCCACTCGAAAGGCAACCAGCAGTGGACAGAAACATCCTGCGGATGGCAATCTACGAAATATCCCACGTAAACTCCGTGCCGCCCGTGGTCGCAATAGATGAAGCCGTCGAATTGGCAAAGAAGTACTCGACGGCAGATTCGGGCAAGTTTGTTAACGGTGTATTGGCAGCCTACCTGAGAGAAATAACTTCCGAGAAGAGTAGTTAGAGGAGGTCGGAATTGGCAGCACAGATACTTGACGGCGCAGCGTTGGCAAAACAAATCAGGGCTGAAGTCGCCACGCAAGTTGAGCGTTTGAAAGCGGAACGAGGAATAACACCAAGGTTATCTGTTATCTTGGTGGGAGACGACCCAGCTTCGGTTACATATACCCGAATGAAGAAGAAGGCTTGTGAAGCCGTAGGAATGATAAGCGACCTAATAGAGCTCCCAGGGGACAGCACGCAGCAGGCCGTGAAGGATGTTATACACAAGCTCAACGAAGACCCTTCCGTGCACGGCATTTTGGTGCAGCATCCAGTACCCAAACACCTAGACGAACTTGACATACTTTCAACCGTGGCAGTTGAAAAAGACGTAGACGGAATAAGTGCATTGAGCCTGGGAAGGCTTGTTTTGGGAACCGCCGACTTCGTGGCGTGTACTCCCCTCGGCATAGTGACGCTGTTGGAACACTACGGAATCGAAATTAAGGGAAAAGAGGCAGTTGTTGTAGGCCGTAGCATCATTCTTGGCAAGCCCGTTGCTTTGTCCCTATTGGAACGACACGCTACAGTTACGATCTGCCATTCAAGAACTCAGGACTTGCCGACCGTCGTCGGCCGCGCAGACATACTGGTTGCAGCACTGGGAAAGCCCGAGTTCATAAAAGGCGATTGGATAAAACCCGGTGCGGTCGTTGTGGACGCAGGCTACAACAAGGTTGAAGGAAGAGACAAAGACGTCGGAGATGTCGACTTCGAAAGCGCG
>JARYME010000028.1 GCA_029907315.1 Armatimonadota bacterium
AAACGCAAAGGCCGCACAATCCTGGTGGGCTTTGCTGCAGAGACGTCGGACTTGGAGAAAAACGCGACCGAAAAACTGGTCAACAAGAACCTTGACCTCATCGTCGCCAATGACGTCTCACAAGGAAATGACGTTTTTGGCAGTGACACCAATGAGGTTACTTTGATATCCAGAACAGGTGATCGGCTTCGCTGGCCTCGAATGTCGAAGCGCGAGGTGGCAGAAGGTATTCTGAACTACGTCAGAGATCATTTCTTGGAGGGTCGCAGTTGACAGTAAAAACCCATATGTTCACATCGGAATCGGTTACTGAGGGACATCCGGACAAACTCGCCGACCAGATTTCGGACGCCGTTCTTGATGCGATTCTTGATAAAGATCCCAACGGGCGAGTAGCGTGCGAAACCTTGATAACTACGGGCGTAGTTATCGTAGCTGGCGAGATTACTACAGATGCCTATGTCGAGATTCCCGATATAGTGCGACGAACACTTGAGCAAGTTGGCTATACGCGAGCGAAGTATGGTTTCGACTTCGAAACCTGCGGCGTGCTGACTGCAATACAATCCCAATCGCCGAATATCGCCCAAGGTGTGAACGCCGGCGGTGCGGGCGATCAAGGAATGATGTTCGGCTTCGCCTGCGACGAGACTCCGGAGTTGATGCCAATGCCCATTATGCTGGCGCACAAGCTGGTACGTCGGCTCGCGGCAGTGAGAAAGGAAAACGAAATCTCCTACTTGCGCCCTGACGGTAAGAGTCAGGTTACTGTGCAGTACGAGGGAAGCCGACCAGTTCGGATCGACAAAGTCGTCATATCCGCGCAGCATGCTCCTAATATACCTCAATCCACAATACACGCGGACATAGTGGAGAAGGTCATAAAGCCGGTTCTTCCTCCTGAGATGTTGGATGCTAACACGCAGTATCTTGTCAATCCCACCGGCTGTTTTGCTATTGGTGGTCCTCAGGCAGACACTGGATTGACGGGTCGAAAGATAATTGTCGATACGTACGGCGGAATGGCTAGACACGGCGGCGGTTGTTTCTCTGGCAAGGATCCGACCAAGGTCGATAGGTCGGCGGCTTACATGATGCGCTACGTCGCTAAGAATGTGGTGGCAGCCGGTCTGGCAAGGCGGTGCGAGATTCAGGTTGCTTATGCGATCGGCAGACCTGAACCGATGGGGATAATAGTTGACACGTTTGGCACAGGTGTCGTTCCGGACGAGAAAATCGAAGAGCTCATACTCAAGTTCTTCGATCTGACTCCGCGTGGCATAATTGAAAAGCTCAATCTCAGGCGGCCTATCTACAAACAAGTTGCTGCCTACGGACACTTCGGGCGCACCGATCTGGATGTACCCTGGGAAGACACGGACATGGCCGAAATGTTGCGGAAAGAAGCAGGCCTTTAGGTCTGTGGCAATCCGTTCGGTCGGTTTTTGGGGTCTGCGTAAACCGCGAAAGTAGGTTGCTATTGTTTGGCTGCTCGGCTGATGCGACAGCCGGAGATACTGCGCGCGCCGCATGTATGCCCACGTTGCCGTCGAAACTGGTTCCACTAGCGACCTCGACGCCTTGACCTACGAGGTTCCGCCTCATCTCGCCGGAACGCTTCGGTTGGGCAGCTGCGTGCTTGTTCCTCTTGGGTCGCGTCAAGCAGTAGGCTATGTCATCGGATTTGCCAAAGAACCTGATGTGCCGGATGTTCGCTCCATCATCTCCGAACTCCAATCGCCGCTTCGTTTAACTGAGGCGCTTCTGAGTCTAGCAAGGTGGATTTCCGAAGAATACCTTTGTCCTTTATCGCACGTGGTTCTGAGCATTATCCCCGCGGTTATGCACTACCGAGTGGAAATGGGAGTGACGCCCACTGATCGACGCCCTGACCCAGGCAGTTTGTCTCCGAGTGAAGAGCGCCTTTACTCGATGTTAGTTGCTCAAGCCCGATCCACCAAGTCAAGATCAGATGCTGACCCAGAAACACCTTTCGTGCGCATTGAGTCCTTAGTTGACGGGGCGACCAAGCCGGCAGTTCTGCGAATTATTCGCTTGTTGGAATCAAAAGGTTTCGTGCGCCGCGTTTATCGACTGTCTGGCTACGAAGGCAAACCTCGAGTCCTGCGCGGCGTCAGAGTTGTGGGCGGAACTTTGCTTGCGATAGGGGAACTCTCCGATAAGCAGAAGCAGGCTCTGAGCCTTATAGAAAGCCTAGGCAGAGATGTATCAATCGTCGAGCTTTCGCAGAGATTCGGTATTTCGCGCTCGGTTGTGGAGGCTCTTTGTAGGAAGGGTGTGCTTGAACCCGTATCCATAGTTGTCAGGCGTGTGCCTACATTTGCGCGGTCATCATGCGACGTGCCGGAAAAGCTGACCGATGATCAACAGAGGGCCGTACAGCGTATTACCGAAGCGCTGCAGGCAGGGCGATATCGAGGGTTTGTGCTGCACGGGGTCACGGCAAGCGGAAAAACCGAGGTCTATGTGCGCTGTATCCAAGATGCTCTCAAACGAGGACGCACATGCCTATTGCTATTGCCGGAAATAGCCGTAACGACGCAGTTGACGAATGTGATGAAGAGTCGATTCGGAGACGAAATAGCCGTTCTTCACAGTGGACTAACCCCAGGCGAACGATGCGACGAATGGATCAGAGTACAGCGCGGAGAGGCGAGGGTGGTACTCGGCGCTAGGTCTGCCGTATTTGCGCCGCTGGACAATCTTGGTCTCGTTATAGTTGATGAGGAGCACGAACCTAGCTATAAGCAGGAAAACCCGCCTCGGTATAACGGACGCGATGTTGCAGTCTATAGGGCAAAGGAATCGAATGCGGTTGTAGTGCTGGGAAGTGCCACTCCCTCAGTCGAGACCTACTACAAGGCCGAAATCGGTGAATTCACGCTCATTGAAATGCCCACGCGAGTTGAGAGCAGATCCCTGCCGATAGTGCGCGTGGTAGATCTGCGCGATGAGATGCGCAAACGGCGCTCGAGTGTATTCAGCGAGGCTTTGGAGGAGGCAATTCGCGAGCACTTGTCGCGTGGACATCAGGTTATGCTTCTTCAGAATAGGCGGGCTTATTCGGTGTTTCTGCTTTGTCGGGATTGCGGGTACGTGCCCGGCTGCCCGAACTGCGCTGTAACGTTGAAATTCCGAGCTTCTCAGCATATGCTTACTTGCCATCACTGTGATTACCACGAGCCAGCTCCCGATGTTTGTCCCAAGTGTGGAGGACATCGGATCAAACGATTTGGAATCGGTACCGAGAGAGTGGAAGAAGAAACAAAAAAACTTTTTCCGGACGCTCGCGTTTTGCGGATGGATCGCGACACTACCTCTCGTAAGGGGTCCCACGCTGCTATTCTTAGCCAGTTCCGAAAAGGCGAAGCCGATATACTGGTCGGAACACAAATGATAGCCAAAGGACTCGATTTCCCGAACGTTACGCTGGTCGGGGTAATAAGCGCTGACACGGCGCTGCATATTCCCGATTTCAGATCCAGTGAGCGCACGTTCCAGCTGGTGTCGCAGATTGCCGGCCGCTCCGGCAGAGGACCCGAACCGGGGGAGGTCATTGTTCAGACATTCGATCCGGAGAACTTCGCTATCAGGTGTGCTGTAGCTCACGACTACGCGTCCTTTTATCGCAGCGAGCTTGAAATGCGCCGCGAACTCGGTTATCCACCGTTCACCTCCATGATCAATGTCGTTGCTCACGACACAGATGACATGGTCGCTCAATCGCGCTTGACCGAGTTTCTCGAGGCTTTTAAAAGCACCGACGCAGCACGCTGTGTCAGCGTAGCTGGTCCTGTCCGAGCTGTGTTGGCCAAATTGAGAGGCGAATATCGGTGGCACGCAGTTTTGCGGTCTACTGAGCGCGCTGCAATGATCGAGGCGGTCAGAAACGTTCTGTCTGCCAATGCTAAGCTGAGGCGTTACCTGGTTGTAGATGTGGATCCTTTGTCGATGCTATAATGAGCCGGCTCGGGATCTATGTGAGGAACGTATATGGCTGAACGGGAAATCGTTAAGTACGGGGAGAATGTGCTTAAACAGCGAGCTGAAGAGGTAGAGCGCTTTGATGACAGCGTTCGCGCGCTCATCGAAGAGATGTATCAAGTTATGGAAGAGAACCATGGTCTGGGGCTTGCTGCTCCGCAGATCGGGGTTCCCAAAAGGGTCTTCGTCTACGACAGCGAAGATGGCCCGCATGCTTTAATTAATCCCCGGTTGATCAAGGGCAGCGGTGAGCAAATCTCCGTCGAGGGCTGTCTGAGCATCCCCGGCTTGCAGGGCGAAGTGAAGCGTTATGAGACCGTAACAGTGGAGGGCCTGAACGAGAACGGGAAGAAGGTTAGAATAAGAGCTCAAGGTCTACTTGCGCGGGTATTCCAGCACGAAATGGACCATCTCGATGGAACATTGTTTGTCGACAAAGCTGATCCGGACACCCTGCAGCTCGTAGGTCAGGAAGAAGTCGATGTTAGCGAAGAATAGTTAAACGCTTTTGGGGTGTGACGTGCTGAAGATTGTGTTTGCAGGTACAAGTGAGTTTGCCGTTCCGTCACTCTGTGCGCTTGTGGCCTCAGAACATGACGTACTCACTGTGATAACTCAGCCGGATAGACCAAGCGGCAGAGGCGGCAAGCTGCAGATGACGCCTGTTAAGGAAGCGGCCTTGGCGCACGGTCTGCTTGTGCTGCAGCCGGAGAAGATTTCCGAACCTGAGTTTGTGACTAGTCTGAAAGAACTCGGTTCTGTCGACGCTATGGTTGTGGTCGCATATGGCCAAAAGATTCCGAGCGATATTCTCCGGTGGCCCAAGTTTGGCGTTATTAACGTCCATGGGTCCCTTCTTCCCAAGTATAGAGGCGCAGCTCCCATACAGCACGCGCTCATCGCGGGCGAAAAAACCACTGGTGTTACCACAATGCTGATTGACGAGGGTTGGGATACCGGTCCCATACTCCTACAGCGCGAGGTCGAGATTCTGCCTGACGAGAATGCTGGTGAGCTATCTCAGCGCTTGGCTGAGGTCGGAGCACAGCTTCTATTGGAGACGCTTGCTGGTCTCGAGCAAGGTACAATAAATCCAGTTTCCCAAGATCACTCTCTTGCTACCTACGCTCCCTCGCTGAAGAGCAATGCAGGACTCATAGACTGGTCAGCTTCTGCGGAGGCTATTATTAACCTCGTACGCGGCTGTACTCCCAAGCCAGGTGCTTTTACTTCTCGAAACGGCTTGCTCCTGAAGGTATGGCGGGCTCGCGCAGAGGAAGTTGACGCCAGTCTGGGAAGCCCCGGCGAGATTATGGCTGTCGACAAAGACGGTATCGTTGTTGCTGCCGGTCAAGGAATGGTTCGTCTGCTCGAAGTGCAGCCTGCGTCCAGACGCAAGATGTCGGCTGCCGAATACGCTTTGGGTGCACGCCTGAAACCCGGAGATCGTTTTGATCTGACTGTGGAAGCAGCCCAAACAAACGAGCAAGGCTGAGTTCGCGTAACCTACTGGTGTTGTCTCAACAGGTCGCCGATGGCCGCCATTATACGATTCCCAACTTCTTGGGCAGCCTCTCTTCCGTGTGAGTCGTGTAGGTCTGACAGGTCAACAGGCTTGCCGTAGACAACTTTGACACGAGCAAATCTGAGAAACATTGAATGCGGCGGAAGCAGCTTGGCTGTGTTTATCAGAGCGGCTGGGATTACGGGCACCTTGGCCATGAGTGCAATCATTCCTACCCCGGGTTCTGCTGGTAGCAGCGGTTGTGATGTCAGGTTTCGCGTGCCCTCGGGGAACATCGCCACGCATTCGCCTCTCGACAACAGCTCAACAGCTTTTCGGATAGCGGCTCGGTCTGGACTATGTGTCTTAACGGGGAATGCTCCCACTTTTCTAATCAAACAGCCCAGCACAGGAATGCGGAACAGCGGCTCCTTGGCCATGAAGTAAACCCGTCTAGGGCAGCCTGCTCCCAGCACGGGTGGATCTACGTAGCTTACGTGGTTTGCACACAACAACACGCCGCCAGTCTTAGGGATGTTCTCACGCCCTATAACTTGCCAGCGACCAAAAAACCAACACACAAGAATAGCAAGTATTTTTCCGATTTTATAGAGCATAGTCCGAGTGAGTCGGAAACCGGATTCAGTGAAATTACGTGGTTGACCCCGGATCGGCGGTCTGCGAGGCTAGGCGTTCGTTGTGAAGAGCGATTATCTTTTCAACTACTTCGTCAATGCTCAGAGAATCAGTTTCGATCAAGACGGCATCCGGAGCCTGCTTCAGCGGCGCCTCAGATCGAGAGCTGTCGCGAAGATCGCGTTCCGATATTTCGCGTGCGACTTCGGCCACGTCTGCGTCAATCCCTATTTCTCGCAGTTGGCCCGCGCGTCTTCTAGCGCGTTCCTCTGCAGAAGCGGTGAGAAACACCTTGACTTCCGCATTTGGGAATATGACAGTTCCTATATCACGGCCTTCCATTACAACCCCACCGGTTTCGCCTATTTTTCTTTGTAGCTCTGCTAGCCTCTTGCGGACTCCCTTTATTGCACTGACCGCTGACGAAAGTCGGCTCGCTTCCGGAGTTCGTATCTCTTCTGTGACATCCTCTCCATCGACAATGACGCGCTGCTCTCCATTGGTTTTCTCGAACCGAATGTCCATGCGGTTTGCAAGCGCCGTAATGCGTGCGTGGTCGGTAATGGGCACGTTCTCTTTCAGTGCTTTCCACGCCACGGCTCTATACATGGCACCTGTGTCGATGTAAATGTAGCCGAGCTTCTCAGCTACCTTTTTTGCCACGGTGCTCTTTCCTGCCGCCGCAGGACCGTCAATGGCTATTATGGGGCGCTTCATTTCTCCCTTGAGCGCAAATACGCTTGCCGGACCTGTCGTGCTTCTTCGAAGAATCCAAGTACTCTGTTCTCGTCGTTGGAAAGTATCGCGGTCCTAAGCTCTTCCAAAATCGACTGAAAAACCTCGATAGCTTTGGCAATCTCTCTGGCGTTCGTAAGGCAAATATCACGCCATATCTCTGGTGGGCTGTTCGAAACTCTGGTTAAGTCCCTGAAACTGCCGGCCGCAAGCCTGAAGGCTTGAACGCTTTCCAAATTCTGCGCCAGTCGTTGTTCCGCAGATCCGTATTGGCTTCGCACGACGGTATGAAGCAGCGCTGCAGATACTGCGTGCGGTAGGTGGCTTACTAAGGCAACGAGAGCGTCATGCTCCTCCGGGCTCATCACTTCGATCTTCGCACCAATAGCCTCTACAAACTGAGACATCTTTTGTAGTGCATCCAGGCTTGTTTCGGTTGTCGGAGTGAGCACGTAGGTTGCGCCGACAAACATCCCGGGCAGAGCCGATTCGACACCGGATTCTTCCGATCCGGCCATCGGGTGTCCGCCTACGAAACTGCAACCTTTGGGCATCAGCCTGCTTGCCTGCTCGACTATCTCTTTTTTGGTGCTGCCAACGTCCGTTACCACTGCGCCGGGTTTGAGAGCCGACACCGCTGCTTCAAGCGTGGGAATAATCGTTCGAACTGGTGTTGCTATGATGACCAAATCTGCTTCGCTCACGCCCGCTGCGATATCAAGTGAATAGCTATCGATCGCGCCTAGAAGCTTTGCCTTCATGAGCTTCTGCTCGGTTCGACCAATACCAACTACGTGCCTAACCGCAGCGAACTCCCTTGCAGCCATTCCAAGTGATCCGCCGATCAACCCTACGCCGACTATGGCTGCGGTATCGAAAACTGGCTGTTTCAGCTTGCGAGGCATTACACGTACCTGCCGACCGCTCGGGCAACAGCTGCCAGATCCTTCATCAGCAGCTCAAAGTTTTGAGGTGTCAGAGACTGCGCGCCGTCCTTGAGAGCTTTTTCAGGGTGCGGGTGAACTTCCACCATTATTCCGTCTGCCCCTGCGGCAACCGCTGCGCGTGCAACCGGCGGAACCAGTTTGTAGATGCCCGTTCCATGGCTGGGATCAGCAACTATGGGCAAATGACTGAGCTCCTGCACTGCCGGAATGCTCGAAACGTCAAATGTGTTGCGGGTATAAGTCTCAAACGTGCGGATCCCGCGCTCGCACAGGATGATGTCGTAGTTGCCGCGGTTGGCTATGTATTCCGCGGCTTGCAGCCATTCTTCAATGGTGGATGACATGCCTCTCTTCAGCATAACCGGTTTCTTGACTGCTCCAACCTCTCGCAGCAGCGAGAAGTTGGTCATGTTCCTAGTTCCGATCTGCAGGATATCGGCATAACGTGCTACCAGCTCGACGTCGCGAGTATCCATAACCTCGGTAATAACGGGCATACCAGTTGCTTCCCGCGCTGCCGCCAGAATCTTAAGGCCTTCTTCGCCCAGTCCTTGAAAGCTGTACGGCGAAGTACTAGGTTTGAACGCTCCGCCGCGGAGTATGCTTGCACCTGCCGCCTTCACGGCCGCCGCTACCTCCAACGTCATCTGCTCATTCTCAACTGAGCACGGTCCGGCCATCACGATTACCTTTTGACCACCGATGTCGACCCCGCCAACGCGTACAATAGTTTTTTCAGGCTTGAATTCTCGCGAAACAACCTTGTAGGGCTTCAGGATTGGAACGACGCGTTCTACATAAGCAAGTGATGAAAGCTGTTCGGCGAGGACAGGTTTTTGGTCATCGTGTGCGCCTATTACGCCTACTATCGTCTTCTCAACACCCTTAGACAGGTGGACGCCGTAACCTCGCTCTTTGAGGTTATTGACTAGTTCTTCGAGATCCGCGTCCGTCGCCGAAGGCGCAAGGATGATAATCATTTCGCCAGCACCTCCCGCAGCGCCGATATAAATCGTTCATTCTGTTCGTCTGTTCCGGTCGTCACGCGTATGTGGGTAGGCGCTCCAAAGATGTCCCCTGTTCTTACGATTACTCCCCTTCTGAGCAGACCATCGAACACTTCTTTACAATCTCGCTGAACATCAATCCAAACAAAGTTGGCTTGGGTGGGCGTATAAGGTAAGCCCATTTTGTCCAATTCTGCGTAGAAGTACTCTTTTGCTCTCCTGTTGAGTTCGCGGGTCCTCCTTACCTGTTCCGGATCGGACAGACTCGCCAATGCGCCGGCTTGGGCGACACTGTTGACATTGAATGGCAACCTTACCCGTTCGAGCAGTTCGATCAAATGCCTTGGTCCGACGCCGTACCCTATACGCAGTCCCGCCAGCCCGTAAGCTTTGGAAAATGTCCGAAGTGCAATCACGTTCCGGCCTGCTTTCGCCCATTCGATGGATCGCGTGTATCCTAGATCATCCACATACTCGTAATAGGCTTCGTCCAGCACCATAACGCAGCGTTCGGGAAGCTTGTCCAGAACGGCCTCTACTTCATTTGCTCCAACTATAGTGCCCGTTGGATTGTTGGGATTTGAGATAAAGAACAACTTAGTCTTTTCGTTCACAGCCGCGAGCATTGCCTCCAAGTCGTGCGTCCAGTTTTTCAGGGGTACCAGTCGTGCGGGGCAATCCATCAAGGTTGCCGCAGTGCAGTACTGTACGAAGCTGGGATGTGCTTGGACGACTTCATCTCCTTCTTCAAGTAGGGCGACGCCGATGTAGTGGATTATTTCATCGGCTCCTGCTCCGAAGATCAGCATTTCCGGCCCTACGTCCAGGTGTCTTGCCAATGCGTGGCGAAGCTCATAACAACTTCCTTCAGGATACTGTGCGACATTGAGAAGAGCTTGTCGCATAGCCTCGAGCGCGGCCGGAGACGGACCCAGAGGGTTTTCGTTCGAGGCTAATTTGATCACATCCTCAATCCCCAGCTCGCGTTTGACTTCCTCTATTGGCTTGCCGGGAACGTAGGGTGTAAGTCTTAATATGCACTTTCTGCACAAACCAGACGAGTCAGCCACGTCGAGTCCTCCTTGAGATGCTGAAAGGATAGCACAAATTTGTAACGTTTGGCAAAAACCGAGACGTGTTCCAGCTCAGTCGAGCTGCCCGCCGTCTATGGTTCCTTTCGGAGTTTTCTTTCTTATGTGGGTTCCCGGTTCGTCTATTGTTTCTGCGTTATCCGGCTCGATATGAGTAACTACATGTGCCTCCGGATACCTACGGCGGATTTCGTCCTCAATGTGCTCTGCTATTGAGTGTGCTTCTTCAACCGAGATATCGCCGGGGACGATCAAGTGGTAGTCTATCTCTCGGTATGGACCTGATTTTCGAGTTCTGAGTTTATGGTATCCGACAACGCGGGGGTTGCTCATCACGACGGCTCGGACTTCTTTCAGCTCTTCGTCCGGCAGCTTTTGATCAAGCAGCGGGCCAGCAGCTTTCCAGGTCAAGGAAAAAGCAACCCTCATTATCATTAGTGCAACGGCTATGGCAATAATCGGGTCGACAGCGTGCCAGTTCGTCATCTTCAGTATGCCTAAGCCGACGAACACGCCTATTGAAGTCCATACGTCGGTGGAAAGGTGATGGGCATCCGCCTCGAGAGCTACAGAATCGGTTTGTTTCGCCACTTTGAAAAGATACCTCGAAACAAACGTATTTACGACGACAGAAACTCCCATGACTATTAGTCCCCACTCAGGTGTCTCAACAGCATGAGGGTTGCGGAGTTTGTCGAGCGATTCATGGATGATAAAGATGGCCGCCAGGAGAATCAGGAAGGCTTCTATGGCTCCTGAAAGGTTTTCAAACTTGCCGTGACCGAATGGATGCTCGTGGTCGGCTGGCTTGCTGCAGATTCTGACGCTGAACAATGCTATTACCGCAGCGAAGAGGTCGAGTGCAGAATGAGCTGCTTCGGATATAACGCTTACGGAGCCTGTTAGTAGACCGACCACAAGCTTCGCCGCGACGAGCACAGAGTTGGATACCACTGAGATAGCTGCTGCAAAACTTCGCTTGTCCACTTTGACCCTCAGCAACCAGTGTAAACACGATGAATTATACGCCGGCGATCTCTGCTCGTCAAAAGGGTAGCTGGAGCTCTGCCTGCTGGTCTGCACCTTGACCGCTTTTGTGACTGCACGTAGAATTAACTCTAGTAAGCACATTCCGGATGTAAAGGAGAAGAGCAGTTGGCGGCTGTTGATATGGATACATTGGTGAACCTGTGCAAGAGGCGCGGGTTCATTTTTCAGTCGAGCGAAATATACGGCGGACTTGCCAGTACGTGGGATTACGGTCCGTTGGGTGTAGAGCTGAAGCGCAACGTCAAAGAGGCGTGGTGGCGCGATATGGTTGCCACTCGCGATGATATCGTCGGCATCGACGCAGCAATATTGATGCACCCCAAGGTTTGGGAAGTATCAGGTCATGTTCAGAACTTCACGGATCCCTTGGTCGACTGCAAGTCTTGCAAGCAAAGGTTTCGAGCCGACGATGTGAAGGACAAAGTATGTCCAGAGTGTGGAGGAGAACTAACCGAGGCCCGGCAGTTTAACTGCATGTTTAAGACCTTTATGGGGCCTGTGGAAGACGAGGCGTCAATCGTGTACTTGCGTCCCGAAACCGCTCAGGGTATCTTCGTGAACTTCCTCAATGTGCTTCAGGCGACTCGCAAGAAGTTGCCCTTCGGTGTAGCGCAGATAGGCAAGAGCTTCCGGAATGAGATCACTCCGGGAAACTTCACATTCCGCACTCGTGAGTTCGAGCAGATGGAGATGGAGTATTTCGTCATGCCCGGCACTGACGAAGAATGGTTTGAGTACTGGGTAAACGAGCGCTACAACTGGTATGTGAAGTACGGTATCAAGCCGGAAAACCTCCGTTTGCGTCCGCATACTCCAGAGGAACTTTCCTTCTACTCGAAGTCTACTACGGACGTTGAATACAAATACCCCTTTGGTTGGGGTGAGCTCGAGGGAATTGCGAACCGCACCAACTATGACCTTACGCGTCACAGCGAGGGATCAGGCAAGGACCTGACCTATTTCGACGAAGCTACAAAACAACACATTACGCCCTATGTCATAGAGCCTGCTGCAGGTGCAGACAGAGCAGCGCTGGCATTTCTGGCGGATGCATACCACGAAGAAATGGTCCGCAATGAAAAGCGTGTTGTGCTTCGGTTCCACAAGGACATAGCGCCAATAAAGGCAGCGGTTCTTCCACTTTTACGTAACCGTCCTGATATAGTCGAAACCGCTAAGAAGCTGGCTCACGATCTCCAGAGGTGCATTCCAACTGTGTATGACGACACCGCGGGAATCGGCAGACTTTACCGAAGGCAGGATGAAATTGGTACACTTTGGTGCATCACGGTGGACGTGCAAACCGTCGAGGAGGACCACCAAGTTACCGTGCGAGATCGCGATACTATGCAGCAGATCAGGATTCCAATCGAGGGAGTAAAAGCATACCTTAGGGATCAACTCGAGTCTCAGTGCTGACCGTTGTGCGCAGAACTGGTACGAGTCCTGCACAAATGACCTATTCTATTCGCGAGCAATATGAACAACTGGAGTGCAGTATTCTCTCGCCGTTCGCGGTCAAAGCACGCGATTCGAAGGGCAGGCTGCGTCCGGAGCCGAAGGATCCTATTCGCACTGATTTTCAGCGCGACCGCGACCGAATAATCCACAGCAAGGCGTTTCGAAGGCTCAAGCACAAAACACAAGTTTTTATCGACCCGGAAGAAGACCACTATCGAACACGACTCACCCATACTCTCGAGGTTGCTCAGATTGCCCGCACTATAGCTCGTGCGCTTAGACTGAACGAAGACCTGACGGAGGCAATAGCGTTGGGTCACGATTTGGGGCATGCGCCGTTCGGCCATGCGGGTGAGGCTGCCTTGGATGAGGTCATGCGCGAGTTTGTTCCCGGTTCAGGATTTAGACACAGCGAGCAGAGCCTAAGGGTGGTCGACGTCATCGAAAAACAGGGTGAGGGACTCAACCTAACGTACGAAGTGCGTGATGGTATACTCCACCATTCAAAAGGCAATGCAGACCTTTCTCTTGATACGCGAGGACCTTCGACTTTGGAAGGACGGGTTGTAAAAATAGCCGATAGGGTCGCCTATATCAACCACGACATCGATGATGCTATTCGCGCCGGTATCATAACTGAGGATGACTTGCCTCAAGATGCGGTTTCCGTTGTAGGCAAGGTGCTGTCAAAGCGCATCGGTGCTATGGTTGAAGACATAATAGAGCACAGTTTGCCCACTTTTCTAGATCCTGAGTGTGCCGGTCCGCGAGGTCCCTCAATCCGCATGAGTGAGCCTGTAAAGAGGGCGACGAACCAGCTCAAGGACTTCCTTTTTGCCGTTGTTTATGGCAGGGATGTAAGAGGGGTTGCCGAACTGAAGCAAGCAAGTGAGTGCCTAAAAGAGCTTTTTCGGTACTATATGGAACATCCGGAAGAACTGGGTGACGGAGCTTGGCATGTTGACACCCGAAATCAAGCGGAGCTCGCGAGGCGGGTTTGTGACTTTGTGTCGGGAATGACCGACCGATACGCGCAGCGCGATTACGAGCGCAAGTTCGGACGCCTGCCTACCAGGTCTCACTTGCCGAGCTGAAGAGGTTCTTCATCGTCGCATTCTGAGTCGTACCACACCCCCCAGCCGCCTATTAAGCGCTTCTGGCTGTCGAGTACAAGCACTATTGAATGACAACCTGGAGGAAGTTGCCGCCACGGCGGTTGGGCACCGGCAATCTCAACCTCCAAGCTATCGTTTCGCCTTCTGACCCAAGGTCTTGTGTATCCTGGTGGCAGATTCAATACAGTTTCAACTTCTCGAATCGTCATACCGAGCTTTACACGTTTTTCCACAGCCAACGAGCTGATGTGTTGGTTGCGCGGCGTGCCCGAGAACAGCTCAGGGTATTTTTGCTGCACAGCAACTGGTGCTGTGAGCAGGATCATCCCCACAAAAACGCACGCCGCAATTTGGAATGCTGCCTTCACTCTACGGTTTCCATTTCCGCCCAGTTCTTCCCAACCTTGACGTCTACCTTCAGCGGTACGCGCATTTGATGTGCCTTGCCCATACCTTCCCGTGCCATATCAGCCACGCGGTTGACTTCCGAAGGCGAACATTCGAACAGCAGCTCGTCGTGAACCTGTAGCACCATTCTCGCGTCCGCACCAGCAAGCAGGTCGTGCACTCTGAGCATACCGATCTTCATGAGATCGGCTGCCGTTCCTTGAATAGGGGTGTTGATTGCTGCTCTTTCGGCGAACATACGAACGGCGTGCTTGGTGCTGTGGATGTCTGGGAGATACCTGCGCCGGCCAAACATTGTTGTTACAAACCCTAACTCGCGTGCCGTCTCCACGATTTCTTCCGTGTATCTTTTCACGCCAGGGAATCTGCTGAAGTATGTGTTGATGTACTCTCGTGCCTCGTGCGTTGATATCCCAAGCTGCCGTCCTAGCGTGAAGTCTGCCATGCCGTATATGACCGCGAAGTTAATAGTCTTAGCTCTGCGGCGCATTTCGGGGGTTACGTCTGCAGGCGAGCAGTTAAAAATCACACATGCGGTTGCTGTGTGGATGTCTTCGTCATTTTCAAAAGCTCGCACCAGGTTTTCGTCATTTGTAAAGTGTGCTAGTACTCGCAGCTCGATCTGCGAGTAATCTGCCGATACCAGCACATTGTCGCCTGAGGCTATGAAGGCTTTTCTGATCTGCCGACCCAAATCCGTGCGAATTGGTATGTTCTGCAAATTAGGGTCGCTTGACGACAGCCTGCCGGTTGCTGTCACCGTTTGGTTTAACGATGTGTGAATCCGACCTGTTTCGGGGTTTATGAGTTTCGGAAGTGCGTCTGCGTATGTTGACTTTATTTTGGTAAGCTCTCGCCAGTTCAGAATCTCTTGAACTATCGGGTAGTCGGCTGCCATTTCTTCAAGGACGGTTGCGCTAGTGGAAAAGCCGGTCTTGGTTTTCTTTGCGGCCGACAAGCCCATTTTTTCGAACAAGATACGCTGGAGCTGTTTGGGAGAACCGATGTTGAACTCTTCCCCAGCCATTTCATAGATGCGCTGTTCAGTTTGCCGTATGTCAACCGCTAGTGTGGATGAAAGGGCCTCAAGTTGCTCGACATCTACTGCAACGCCCGTAAGTTCCATTTCCGCGAGCACCCGTGCCAGCGGGAGCTCTACGTTATAGTACAACCAGTCCAGCCCGTCTTCTTTGAGCTTTGCGTCCAGAATAGGCTGAAGTCGATACACAGCCTCGCACTCGGCACAGGTCCGTGCCGGATTCAGTGTGCGCCGACCAGCCTTCGAGTCTGTCTTGTCGTTTTTAGAAATGAAGTCAGGCAGCTCTAATGAAAGTCTTTCGAATGCTATGTCGGCGATGTCGTAGGATCCGCGGGTGGGGTCGATCAGGTACGCAGCCAACATAGTATCAAACGCCACTCCGTGCAGAGCGAAACCGCGTCGCAAAAGCACCCCATGGACAGTCTTGGAATCGTGGCAGAATTTCTCGACTTCTTCGGACTCCAGCACGTCTCTTAGCTCGTCCAAACGCAGTTTGGATCCCTGTAGGTCCAAAGTTTCATTAGGCGAACCTTCATCGACCGGGTCCTGAATATCTGCGTATACGGTGTGACCTTCCCCCGCGCACAGGCAAATACCTTGCAGTTTCGCTCTAATCGGTTTGCTGTCGGAAACGACACACTGGACTGCACATTTGCGACTCTCGTTGATCAGGGATTTGATACCTGCCAAATCCTGTGCGGACTCGATGATTCGATACGGTCCGGATGTTGAACGTTCTTCCGCGGGCCGTTTCCCTTCAGCCGCCGCTACCTCGGGAAGTCGTTTGAGTATAGTTCTGAATTCGAGTTTGACCAAAAGATCCCGCAGTGCATCATAGTCGGGCTCTCGCGCTTTGAATTGATCAAGGTCTATGTCGATCGGAAGCTCTGTGACTATCTTTGCTAGGTGCTTCGACAACAGAGCCTGTTCTTTGTGTTCCTGGAGCGCTGATTTGACCTTTCCCTCAGGGAGTTCCGATAGATGTTCCAAGAGATTTTCGACCGAGCCGTATTTTTTGAGCAGCTCCGCTGCTGTTTTGTCACCGATGCCCGGAACGCCTGGAATGTTGTCTGAAGGGTCTCCCTTTAGTCCTTTGAAATCGGGAATCTGCTCCGGCATCAGTCCAAATCGCTCCACGACTGCGTTAACATCGTACACTACTACATCGCTAACACCTCTTTGAGTAGTCATCACTTTTACGTGATCGTTGACCAGCTGCAGCGCGTCCAGATCGCCAGTGACAATTATTGTTTCGATCCCGCGCTCTTTTGCCTTCACAGCTAATGCGCCAATCACGTCATCGGCTTCATATCCCGGCACCTCGACTATGGGTATATTGAACGCGCGAATCAGTTCGCGTGCTATCTCACCCTGCTGGATCAGTGCTTCGGGTACAGCTTTGCGCTGTGCTTTGTATTCGGCATAAGTTTCGTGCCTAAAGGTTGGCTGAGGAGTATCGAATGCAACTACCACATAGTCTGGTTTCTCCTCAAGAACTTTCAAAAGCATCGTCGTGAGGCCGTACACGGCATTCGTGGGTATACCTTCGGACGTGGAAAGATAGCGAACTGCGTAGAATGCTCGATACAAAAGGCTGTTACCGTCTATCGCTATAAGCTTGCCGGCCATTATTCCATCCCCAATAGGTCTCTAATGTAAAGTAGTCTCTCCGGAGCCAACTTTCGTAGCGCACTGGCAGAATCGTCACCGATCAGCGATCCGAACAAACCTCTACGGCCGTATTCAACAACATCAGGTTCTTCCTTGAGTCCGACAGCCCTGCCCAGTTCTGCTATTGCCTCTTGCAGACCGCCGAGTTTATCGACTAGTTTTACCTTGAGTGCTTGCTCTCCGGTGAACAAGCGTCCGTCTGCAACCTTTCGCACTTCTTGTAATGGCAGCCGTCGGCCAGCAGCTACAGCTTTTACAAACTGCTCATATATTCCCATCAGCATCTCGGTTAGCAACTTGCGCTCTTCTGGTGTCATTGGCCGATTTGGGGAGCCGATATCTTTGAACTTGCCGGATTTGACCACCTGCGGGTTCAGGCCGATCTTCTTGAACAGTCCACTCAAGTCGGCCGTTTCGAATATCACGCCAATGCTACCAGTAATGGTGCCGCCGTCCGCAAAGATACGGTCGCACGCGGACGCTACATAATATCCTCCTGAGGCTGCGACGCTGCCCATCGAGCAATATACCGGTTTGCCAGACCTGCGGACTCGCACGATCTCCTCGTATATCTCTTGTGAGCCTGCGGCGCTTCCCCCTGGGCTGTTGATTCGTAACAGGATGCCTTTAGCATACCGATTCTTTCGAGCTTTCTCGAGTTGAGCGACGATATCTTCGGAACCAGCAACCGTGTCTCCAAAGAGCGCTCCACTGCTCCTACCTGTCGTTATAGTACCACTAACGCGTATCAGTGCGACGTGTGGCCCGCGTCCGAGCCCCGCAGCAGCACCGATTATAGCCGCCGCGAACATTGCGAAAAGCACTATCCAGGGCAAACATCCTATGGCGAAGGACACCGGTAGGAGCCAGCGGTTCCTTCGCAGGGGATCTGTCTGGCTGCTGTCCTGAGAGTAGGCGTAGGCATGGGCAGTCAGTTGAGACTGCTGCGACGCACTCTCGTTTGGTAACTGGGTAGCGTCTTTCTCCATCTCTATCTCCTCGAATATTGACAGTGAGATGTGCGACTGGGTATAATAAGGTCGTCAAGCCGGAGTGGCGGAATGGCAGACGCAGCGGTCTCAAAAACCGCCGAGGGCAACCTCATGTCGGTTCGACTCCGACCTCCGGCACCAGCAAATCAGCCCCACCCAGACAGTTTACATATACGTTAAATCCACCAGGTGTTCCTGCCGGCCGTGCTGGCTGCTTCGACCGATTTAGTAACCGTCGGCTGATTGATATTTCCACTGCGAGGGGCTTATTTGCTTTTCGGCAGCTGCGAAGAAGCAGCGGTTGTAGCAGAAAAAACTCTGGACTGCTGAAAGTACAGTTCCAACGCGGCACATCTCTGAGATGTCGGAAGCATCAACACAGGTGTCCCTACTGTGACCTGTGAATATAGTTTCTTGGCATCTCTCGGATGTAGCCGCACACACCCGTGGGAGGCAGGGTGTCCGAGGCGTTTAATAACTGATGTTGCGTGGATTGCATACCCCTCGTGGAAAAACAAGCTGAACGGCATCCAAACTTGCCATTTCTTGCTCCAGTGTTTCCGGGCTTTCAGGTAGACTCTGTAAATGCCTTCATTAATGTCGTATTTCGGCAGGGCTGTTGAGCAGACAAAGACATTCGCAAGCATTCCGGAAGATATGTGGTAAACCTTCTGGTCTGCTCGGCTGACGATGATTGCCTCGGCTGGCAAGAAGCTCACTGGGACAGTAGCTTCTCCCAGCTGGTAACCCTTTCGAAACACCTTAACCTTAACCCATGCTGCGAGAGGTCGTTCATTCGGCGACCAAACGTAATCGGTAGTCTCCAGCTTGGATGCAATCTCAACATCGAACGCTTTTCCATCCCTCGACATGACAATCGAATACTGAACGTCGTCCCCGTAAGTGCTTTCCCAGGTAATCCTGATTTGCCGAGCATCCGACAGGTCTGCGAAAGGAGGCGGATACGTAATGCGAATCGATGGCGGCATCACGGGCTGTTCGTTATCTGTGGCGCCGTAGTCCTGACGGCACTGCTGCTCCGGAACCACGGCGTCTGCCGTGCAGACTATACTGCACATGAGCACCATCCAACAAAGCAAGACTCCCTTGGATAATCCTTGGTAGCTTTTCATCTCAGCCATAGGAACGCAAAGGTGTGCTTAGTGGTTTACACGATACTGAGTTTCACAAACGCTGTGCAGCGGGGTCTTGACCGGCAAAAAACATCGGCGCGGGCTCGGTTCAACAGAGCCCGCGCCGAAAGTCGTCTACAGCATTGTGACAGGGTGCGAGGCTACCACATTCTTCCATATCCACCATATCCGCCGCCGTAGTAGCCTCCGTAGCCGCTATAACCGCGGTATCCGCCGTAACTTCCGTAACCGCCGTAGTATCCGCCGTACCCGCCGTATCCACTATAGCCGCGGTAGCCTCCGCCATACCCGCCGTAGTATCCACCATATCCACCGTAGCCTCCATATCCACCGTAACCGAAGCCACGGTAGCCTCCGTACCCGCCGTAACCGTATCCGCCGTAGCCTGGGTATCCTCCGTACATTCCGTACATACCCATTCCGCCGTATTCTCTGCCTGAGCCGCCAAGCATAGCCAAGACCTCTGAAGCACTCAGGTGAGTAAGCGGCACCTTTTCAATGACGACTTCACGCTCGATCGGTTCTTCTACTACCTCAACCGTCGAAGTTGGGGTAGTTGTTACCGGCGTTGTAGGTTGCTCCGGCTTCTTGCTGATTATGTAGATCTCAGATCCTCCGGTATTGTCGACGCGGTATACAAGGCCCGCAGTCTTGCACAGGTTTCTGAGCGCGGTCTCGAACTCCACGTCCTTGAACGATACAGAAGGCACGATTCCCGATACGTTTGAGTCGATAGCGTAGTTCTTACCAGTATTCTTGAAAAGTGCTTCGATTGCAGATCTGATATCTACATCTTTGAGTTCCAGGTTGATTAGGTGTTGCCTTTCTTTCTGGGTTGCTCCCTCATTGCCGGCAGTGGCTTGGTACAGCTTGGCAGTACTGTCCTGTCCCGCAGTTGGCGGGGTGCCAGATGCGGGCGGCTTCACAGCCGGGTCCTCAAAAGTGGGATGCCAACCCGAAACGCGCCTTTCCGCAGTTTTCTGGGCGCATGCACAGGTTGCAGCCACAGCAAGTATGAGTGCGATTGCTAACAGTTTTTTCATAGTCGGAGCCTCCCTGCGCTTGCTGCTCTATGCAGCATGTTACCACAAGTTTAGACGCGTCGCCACCTTTCTGTCTTCACCCGTGGTATATATACCCACACGTTTAGACGAGCCATATCCGGCTCGGTTCCTGCTGGGCGATCAATCACGCAACCTCGGTGTGTGGACCAAGCAGGACTACAACCCGCAGACGCCCAAATTATATGTAGGCGAATTGGTTGAACTAGGTTGGGGAGGCCGCGAACCATGCGACTTGGTGTAAGGCTCTTGTTAGTAACTTTGCTCTTTTGTCTTCAAGCTGGTGCTGTCGAGCTGCAACCGGACCCTATCACTTTTTGTCCACCGGCTCCGGCAGGGATGGTCAAGTTGGACGGGTCATTAGACGAGATGGTGTGGCAAATTCCGCCTATTGCCTCCAGTTTCGTTACTGTCGAAGGCAAGGAGCCCAACGAGCAAACGGAGGCTTGGGTGGCATTCGGTCGAGAGGGCCTCTACTTCGCTTTCGCTTGCTACCAACAGAAGATGGGGCAAGTCGGCGAGACTGCGAAGGGTGCGCCCTGGCGCGAAGACTCTGTTGAGCTGCTGTTAGATGCAAAGGGTGACAGGTCTTCTTACCACCATTTCGTTCTGGGTGCTTCCGGAGCTAAGTTCCACGAATTTGTAAAGTCTGCGTCTCCTAAAATGAAGAATGAACCGGCTGAGTGGGAAGGCGCCGTCAAAATCGCCGACGGAAAATGGACTGCTGAGATCTACATTCCCTACTCAACCCTGGGGACTACGCTGAAGGAGGGCTCAGTTCTCCGGGCAAACCTCTGTCGCAACAACGTGGCCCTCGGAGAAAGCTCTTGCTGGACGAGGGTGAACGGCAGTTTTCATAGTCCGCTGCGGTTTGGCAATATCGTGATGGGCATACCGATTCACAGAGCCAAGTTCACCGTGGAAGCCAATGAGCCTCTTCAGGCTGGAAAGCTGCGGTTCCAAGTAGTTGCTCAAAACCCCGCGCCGTTCGATATCAAGGTGAGCGCAGTATTGTTCCCTGGCGGCAAACAGATGAAAACGGAACAGCCGTTCGTTGTTCCGGCAGGCAAATCGGCATCCGCAGGCTTTACCATCGATGTACCCACACCTGGTGACATCAACATACGACTTGCCGCTGCAAACGCACGTTCCGGAACTGCCGTGTCAGAGATGAGCTTCAGTGCGAAAGTCGAACCTGCCCCGCCAACTGCTGTCGGTGGCATCATTACGACCCAGAGTTGGGGCACGCTCTGGTACTCCATTTCAACTTTCAAAGTAATGCGCGACACTAAGCCGCCGGCGAACAAGGTCTCCGGCGTTCAAATATCCGCTGCGAAGAACGAATATGAAGCGTTTCAGTTGGTTTTGCGACCGGCGAAGACTTTGTCAGGGGTCAAAGTTACGCCTCACACATTGGTTGGTCCCAAGAAGTCGACTATCCCTGCATACAACATCGTTGTCAGAAACGTTGAGTACCTTAACGTGACCGAGCCTACAAGTGCAGACGTACAGCCTGGTTGGTATCCAGACCCGCTGCCGGAATTCACTCCGTTTACGGCTGCGGCGGGCCGCAATACGCCGGTCTGGATAACCGTGTACGTCCCGCCGAAGACAAGTCCGGGCGACTACAAAGGTGTCCTGGATATCACAGCGCAGGGGCTCAAGCTGTCGGTACCGCTGAAAGTTCACGTTTGGGATTTCGAGTTGCCGACTGTAAGTGCATTGCGCACTGCTTACGGCTGCGGGATGAGTGGTCCTGTGACGTATCATGGCGCTCAGACGCTGGAACAGAAGCGAAAGCTGCTCGACCACTACAACCGCGAGTTTTGGCGACACCGGGTTGCTCCGTACGAACCCTACAAGTTCTACGAGATAAAGGGCACAGTTGAGAACGGGCGCATCAAACTCGATTTTTCTGATTTCGACGTAGCAGTCCAAAAGTATTTTGCGCTGTTCAACGGTTACAAGCTCCCGGGCTTTGCCTTGGGCGAGACCGCAGGGATGGACTTTGGTGACAACTACAATCAGCTCAAAATCGAGTACATGCGTATGGTGGCAGAGCACCTTCTCGACAAAGGCCAGCTGCTTAAGGGTTACAACTACATCTTTGACGAGCCCACACCGGAGGACTATCCGAAGGTAAAACACGCAGCTGAGCTCTGCAGAATGGCTGACCAGCGGATCAAGGTTCTCCTAACCGAGCAAGTCGAGGATGAGTTGGTCGGCTACGTGGATATCTGGGTTCCTGTTCTGAGTAACTACGACGAGCAGAAATCAAAAGCTCGACAGCAAGCTGGCGAAGAAGTATGGTGGTACGTGTGTTGCGGACCTCATCACCCTTACCCGAACAACTTCATTGACTACCCGGCTATCGATCATCGCATCCTTCACTGGATAACATGGCGCTACGGCGTCAATGGTATTCTCTATTGGAATACGACTTACTGGCGCGATAATCCATGGGAAACACCTATGAGTTATACGCCGGACGGGAAGGGAAAATGGGGTAATGGAGACGGGCGTCTCTTATACCCGCCGGTCAAAAAGCCCTCGTCTAAGTTTGTGGATCGCGGTCCGGTTCCCTCGATCCGTTGGGAGATGATACGCGACGGTATCGAGGACTACGATTACTTTGCGATTCTGAAGGCGAGATTGGCGAATGCTAAACCCGGTCCGGCGGCCGATAAAGCCAAGGCTGCGCTGCAACTTGTCAATGAACTAGCGAAATCGCGCACGGAGTATACCAGGGATCCCGCGAAGCTCGAATCGGCGCGCGAAGCCGTGGCCCGAGCGATTGAGGGTCTAAAGTAAATCAAAGTTCTCCATTTGCTAATACCTTGGATTTGAAGCCGCCGACTGAGCAGCTGGGGGATATACCCTCAGTGCTTTCTCGACTTCGAACTTTCGGTTTCGCTTCCTGTTTTGGCTGTTCATTTGCATATGCGGGGTGGGGTGGTTGCAGAACGCGAGCGGTTTGTAGTACCTTTCTCGCAGTGCGGAGGATCTGTTTTGGACTCTGACAACTCCACCATTGCTGCCGTCGGAGAGCCAAGCGCGCCGACGAGGCCAAATGCCCTGCGTGTGCTTGCCAACAGAGATTATGCTCTCTACTGGGTAGGTCTTCTCATATCGGCTACCGGTTCCTGGATGCAGAACGTCGCCCAGGGCTGGCTGGTTTTCGATTTGACCGGCTCAAAGCTTTACCTGGGAATCGTTGGCGCTGCTGGGACATTGCCTATGCTGTTCCTCGCCCTACCAGGTGGGGTGATCGCTGATCGATTCAACAAACGCCGAATTACCATCCTTACGCAGTCTCTAGCTATGTTTCAGGCGTTCGTGCTGGGGTTGCTGACTGTAAAAGGCTTAATCAAACCGTGGCACGTTGTCTTGCTGGCAGGTTTCATGGGATTGGTAAACTCTCTTGACGTGCCCGCGCGCCAAGCCATGACTGTCGAGATAGTCGGCAAATCTGATCTCCTGAGCGCAGTCGCACTTAACTCGTCGGCTTTCAACGGCGCTCGCATCTTGGGGCCAGCTATTGCCGGTGTCATAGTAGGTATCAGCGGTGCAGGAATGTGCTTCCTTATTAATGCCGCCAGTTATCTGGCGGTAATAATTAGTCTCATTATTATACGTCCCACTCCTCTGGGTGCAACGTCGAGCGATGCTTCGATGATGCTGCAAATCCGTGAGGGGTTGGCTTATGCGCGGCGCAATCCTGTGATCCGGGACCTGCTGCTTCTTACCGGAGTAGCCAGCATCTTCGGGTTGCAATACGGTACGCTGATTCCTGCGCTTGCTAAGGAGGTGTTAAGAGTTGGTCCGGAGAGGTTCGGTATACTCGTCTCATCCGCAGGAATCGGCTCGGTGGCTGCAGCCGTTTCGATTGCCGCAATCGGACATCTGCTTATGCCGCGCAAGGTTGTGTCAATCGGGAGCATTCTTGCCCCGTTGGGAATAATAGCTCTGTCGCTAACGAGGCAATACTTCATAGCGGCGGCCTGTTTAGTTGTGATCGGGTTCGGCATGATGCTTTTCCTCGCTGTTTCAAACAGCATTGTTCAAGTCGCATCGCCGGACGAACTGCGCGGACGTATCCTAAGCCTTCGCACACTCGTTTTTATGGGGGTGGCTCCCATAGGGTCATTGCAAATCGGCTGGTTCGCCCAGCATTTTGGGGTGCGGGCGTCTTTGGCAGTGGGCGGTATCCTGTGCCTGATCTCTGCATTGTACTTTGCGCTCAAACCTGAATCAACGAACATCTCGCCGGAAACGTTCTCCGCCTCGACAGCAACCTAGAGCAACATTGGATTTGCAAGTAACAATTATTGCTTGCGAGTGCTGCGTGAGTCGGAGAATAGTAGCAGCGCCTTTCTCTCATGCACTGTCTTTCCGAGATACCGGTTGCGCTTGTAGCTATATGTTGACTAGACTCGGAGATTTGGACTGGTGACTACGCACCGTTGTATACAGCGATTTGCTCTGCTATAATCCTCCGTGTGATACTTGGAGCTTCATGAGTATGCGACTGCTGGATACAGAACGCGAATCTCTCAACTCTGTCGTTGAAATACTGACGCGCGCGAGCGAAACTGATCAGCGAGTTGTATCGGCTGTGCAGAATGTGATTGCCGATGTGCGCGCCCGAGGCGATGAGGCGCTGCTCGAACTAGGAAGGAAGTTCGACTGTCCCGATCTCAAAGATCTGCGGGTAAGCGATTCCGAGATTGAGGAAGCTTGTACCTCGATTAGCGACGAGCTCCGCACAGCCATACGAACAGCAAAAGCCAATATTCTGGCTTTTCACGAACGCCAAAAGCCTAACTCCTGGATTCAAGTGACAGATGACTACATCTATGGCCAATTAGTCAAGCCGATTGAGATAGTGGGTATCTATGCTCCGGCTGGACTTGCGCCTTATCCCAGCACTGTATTGATGACAGCCGTTCCCGCGCTCATAGCAGGAGTGTCTCGAATCATCATGTGTACTCCTGCCCAAAAGGATGGCAGAGCTAATCCTGTTATGGTTTTTGCCGCAGCTGAATGCGGCGTTACTGAGATTTACAAGATCGGTGGTGCTCAAGCGATCGCGGCAATGGCTTACGGAACGCAAACAGTGCCGCGCGTACACAAAATCGTCGGACCAGGCGGCGCCTACGTAAATGAAGCGAAACGCCAGGTTTTCGGCGCGGTGGGGATAGATCAACTTGCCGGACCTAGTGAAATTTTGATTTTGGCAGATCAATCGGCCTATCCGGCTTATGTTGCCGCAGACCTGCTTTCGCAGGCTGAGCATGGAGAAGATGCCCGCTGCGTCCTGGTTACCGACAGCTGCGCACTGGCGCATAAGGTGCTCGAAGAAATCGAGAAACAGACAAACTCGGCCGCAAGGCAGGATCTTATTCGCAAGTCTCTCGACAGTTACGGGTATGTGGTGGTTTGTCGAAATGTGGATGAGTGTCTGACGGTAGCTAACGCTTTTGCGCCGGAACACTTGGAACTGATGGTTCGCGATCCTTGGGAGGTTCTTAGGGGTATCAGAAACGCAGGCAGTATTATGCTGGGACCTATGACGCCGGTGCCGTTGTGCGATTTTGCAGCGGGTCCGAATCATACCCTGCCGACCGGTGGTACGGCTCGTTTCAGCTCACCTTTGGGCGTAGAAGATTTTCTAACCAAATCCGGATTTCTCTCTTATACCCGCGAGGGCCTGACCAAGATTGCGCCGACGGTTCTGGAACTGGCTTCGGCTGAGGGTTTTGAGGCTCACGCCAACACCGTGCGCATACGCTTGTCAAGAGAATAGGTGGCTGCTATGTCTAGAAACGCCAAACTGGAGCGCAAGACGAAAGAAACTCAAGTCTGCGTTTTTATAGAGATTGACGGACAAGGCGAGAGCAAGGTTGAAACGGGCATAGGCTTCTTCGATCATATGTTAACGCACTTGGCCAAGCACAGCCTTTGCAATCTTCAAATCACTTGTTCCGGCGATCTGCACGTTGATGCTCATCACACTGTGGAGGACGTTGGCATTGTCCTGGGCCAGGCTCTTTCACAAGCGCTGGGGGACAAAGCAGGCATTCGGCGCTACGGCTCTGCGGTTATTCCCATGGACGAAGCACTTGTGATGACGGCTTTGGACATAAGCGGCCGCGGCTCGATGTATTACGACGTGCCGCTCAAGAAAGAGAGAATAGGTTCTTTTGACTGCGAACTAGCTGAGGAGTTCTTCAAAGCACTTGCTACTAATGCCGGTATCAACGTGCACATTAGGAAACTCGCGGGCACCAATGCGCATCACATCGTCGAGGCTGCTTTCAAATCGTTTGCTCGTGCCTTACGCGAAGCCGCTGCTCTGGACGAAACCGTCCATGGTATTCCGTCTACCAAAGGCGTGTTGTAGTACGGTCGATGTCTTGGCTGGAGCTAAATCAAAACCAGAAACTGGCGCTGTATATTCTTCTCGGTTTATCCGCTATCGGTTTGGCAGTCTCATGCATGAGGCATGGGGGTTTCGGTTCTGGAGAGATCGAGCTACGCGAACCTGCCGACACCACAGTAAGCGGTGCAGACCGTTCAGATGCTGGTAGTGCTGCCAAGGTCGTTTTCCAAGTCGCAGGATGCATAAATCGCCCAGGGGTGTATTCACTCAAGCAGGGTTCAAGGGTAATTGATGCGATCAAGGCAGCCGGTGGTGCCAAAGCTAATGCCGACACGGAGGCAATAAACCTGGCTGCCAAAATTGTCGATGGATCTCGGATATATGTTCCATCAAAGAGTGAGGCCCCCAACG
Organism: Armatimonadota bacterium; assembly: GCA_029907315.1. GTDB lineage: Bacteria > Armatimonadota > UBA5829 > UBA5829 > UBA5829 > CALJES01. The sequence continues at coordinate 26,670 of JARYME010000028.1, forward strand.
GTGGAACCGAAGTTTCGCCCTTTGCTTCTCCGGCGACTCTGCGAACAGGCTCCGCTTCAAGTAGCTCGCAGTCTGATGCAGGCGGAACTGTGGTCAATATAAATACGGCGGGCCCAGATGAACTTGACCGATTGCCGGGAGTCGGTCCGGTAACCGCTCAGCGGATCATTGAATACCGTACGCAAATCGGCAGATTCACAAGCATCAATCAACTGCTTGATGTCAAAGGCATAGGTCCAAAGAAACTTGAGCAGATGAGGTCATATGTTGCATTGTAGGAAGGAGAAACTATGCTCGTGTTAGTCTATGTGCATTTGCTGACTGTTCCGCATCTGAGTGCAGCTCAGGTGTCGGATCCTTCGGATTATATCTTTCCTCTACCGAGCAAAGTCATAACCGAACAGGGCACAACAGATTGTAGACGCCCGGCGAAAGAAAAGCTAGATCCGGCACGAGAGGACCTCGGAGATGAGGGCTACATCCTTCGTTGTCGTGAGGATTCGTGCGAGATAACCGCTCGCACAGAGCGAGGTCTTTTCTACGGTCGACAGACACTTGAACAACTACGCAATGCGGGCACTATTCGCTGCTGCACCATAGAAGACGTGCCGAAAATGAAGCTGCGCGGGGTAATGTTGGATCTCGCTCGACTTAAGGAAAAGCACGAATACTACTACCACATCATAGACCTTCTGGCTAGGTGGAAAATCAACACAGTGTTTCTGCACCTTACGGATCACAACGGATGTGCGCTGGAGTTCAAGAGCTATCCGCAGCTGGCTACCAAGTACGCATTCACTCAGGACGAAATGAAAAAACTGGTCCAGTATGCTGCGGAGCGTGGTGTGGAGCTGATACCCGAGATCGAGTCCTGGGGCCATGCGCGTTGGATTACAAATGTGCCTGAGCTGGCGGATCTTGCTGAGTCCAGGGAAAAGACCGGTTCACTTTGTACGTCGAATCCTCGTACATGGGAAGTTCTTCGCAAGATCTACCAAGAAGTAGCTCAATTGTTTCCGAGTAAATATTTGCACGCTGGATGCGACGAGTCATCGTTTGGCTTGTGCGAGCAGTGCAAGGCGAAGGTGGAGAAGGAAGGACCGGACAGTCTGGTCGGCGAGCATTTGAGGAAGGTTTGTGAGCTTGTAAAATCTGTGGGTAAGACGCCTATGATTTGGGGCGATGTGCTCCTGAGCAGGCGCGGATCTGCAGATCAGGTACCCAAAGACGCAGTGATTTGCCATTGGGATTACAAAGCGTCACTCTCTGCCGAACCGGTCCAGTTTCTGAAGAACAAGGGTTTCGAGGTTGTCGGGTGTCCTGCTATCGTGTGGGGTAGCCGCGAGATACTTCCGATGAGCGATACTTGGGACAATGTGGCTAATTTCACCCAGATAGCTCTTGACAACAACTGTTTAGGCATGGAAACCACAGTATGGATTCCACAGCGTTACATTGCAGATACTCTCTACCCAGCGCTGGCGCACGCCTGCGAGATGTCGTGGAGTGGAAATGCCAGATCAAGACAGGACTTCATCGCGGCATTTGCTCGCCAATTCTTCGGACTTGATCCCACCCCCCAGATAACCCAGGCACTTCTTGATGTACACGACCTTTCAATAAAGGGGTATGCGAAGATTGCTGACATAGCGGATTATGCTCGCCAGGTCTTCCAAAAGGGTGAAGGCGATTCACCCCCGATGCCCGAAGTTGCGGAGAAGGCAAAGAGAATTGCCGAAACGCTGCGAAGCTCTCGACCGGGCGTCAGGAGAAACCAGACGGAGTACGACTCACTTGTTTTGGCAGCGGATATTCGCGCATATGTTGAGAATCGCGCAGAGGCGGTCTGCAAGATGGTTTCGCTGCTCAGAAAGGCGCGTGCTGACAGCGAACGGGGCAATAAGGACGCAGCCGCTGATGCGCTCACTGAAGCTGCGCAGTTGCTGGAAGGACTTGTGCCGACTGACAGGAGTCTAACGGGTCTGCTCACGGATGCTTGGAACCGTTGGCGCTATCCTGACAACCCGAAGAAGACGGAGGGCGGCGACAATCTAACGGCCGGGTTCGCCCGAAGCGGGGAGTTCTTACAAAAGACAATTGAAAGGCTCAAATCAGCAGCGCAGAGCCTGAAAGAGGGATTGACCGTTAACATCGAAGACATCCTCAGGTGATAGCTTGCTTATTTGTTCGGCGCTGGCACAACTACGCGCTTGGGCGGTAGGGTGATTTCTCGGCCGGTGCGGTAGACGAGCCCTGTTCTGACTGTAAACACAACCGGCGGTTCGTTTGGTCCGGGATAGTATGAGAACCTATACTCAGTTATGTCGGTCCCTGACTGCTCAAGCCTTATCGTTTGGGAGCTCTTCGCAGACGCTGCATAAATCGCGCCTACCGATGCAAGTGCCTTTTGCAAGGCTTCCCATTGTTCGTCTCGCAGCGATTTCACTTCCAGCTGTTTGGTTGCCAGTTCTGTTCTTTGTGACTCGTCTAAGAGTGCGTAGAATCGAAGTATGTGTCGGTTGCGCGCCGCGTCGCCCGCCCCTAGATTGACAAGGCGAGAGTTCAGCATTATGGTGTTGTCAATTTGTTCGTCGCGTAAGTTTGCTATTTGGACAAGATCCTGCAGCTGTAGACCGTCGTTTAAGTCGCCCCGCGCTATCCAGTAATCGATCCAGACTTGAGGCACTTCCCAGAATCGTTTCCTAAACCACTCGCGATCTCTAAACCGGATCACGTTTCCTGTTTTTTCCCAATTCGCGCCAAAGAGCGTTCTCAACTGTTCGAGGTACTCTCCTAAGCTCTTCTCGCCGCCTTCTATGGAGACCGGGCGTCCTGGGAAGTAGTCTGAAATAACGTTGAAACCCGTGGAGTCGGCAAGGGCTTTCAGCGCCATAGGATACGTTACGACGGTCTGCTCCTTGAACGGTGCGATCCTTCGAAGCAGAGCAGGGTCCGATGTTATATCCCGCTTCGTTTCAGGTTGAGCTACCGTAGACTTGACGGCGGAAGCCAGGTCGTGCTGGAGCTCGGTCGCCACGTCGTCTTTGGGCTTACCGTCCTTCAGCGCTGCTATTGCTTTCCCTAAAGCTTTGGCAACGGGGCTCGATGGGTCAAATATCGGTATATCGAATTGTTCGCGCGGCGTGCCGATTGTGATACGTCCCAGAATGCTTGTTTCGAGGAACTGCGGTTGCTGACTCGTGTTCCGCGGGTTGATCGTCACCTGAAGCTTTTCAATTTGCGAGATCAAACCTGCATGGTCTTCGGACGCGCCTATACTGTGCAGTAGGGAATCGTAAGACGTCGCCAGTTTTCTGACGTTTTCTTGTAGGTTCTGAGGGAGCGAAGCTACCGGGAAAGCGAGCTCTGTTGCCTGGACGAAGGCGTTGCGCGCCGCCGGGCATCCATTAAGGAACTCTGCCAACTCTTTCCCCAACGGCTCTGTAGCCAGTACGTAGCGCCACGGGTCTGACGTCTTTAGTGCAGCAGCTTCTGCGGGTGAAAGAGAGGTCAGGTTCGCCAAGTCAGATATCGCACTTTCGCGTTTTTCTCGGGCTCTTAGTTTCTGGGTGTCTTCTGCGGCATTTCTCAATGATTCTTCTTCGGCGCGCTGCTCATCGGTCTGCCAAAGTTGGTAAGCCGTTTGGTTCCCTTCAGAAACCTGCCGCCACTGGAACCGCAAAACCTCTGCCAGTTCGCGCATCAGGGCTCGCAGTTTGATCCCTTTTGCGTAGACGACAACTTTTCGGTCATAGACCGTCCAGTCGTTGTCGTCCACTCCTGCAATCAGATTCACCCCGGTTGAGCTCGAAAGTTTAGCCAATACCTCTGCGATCCGAGAACCTTCTGCGGAGAAGTCGACTGTCTGCTCCAATCTAGGGTCGTTGACGCTTTCGAGCAAGCTGTCGGCACAAACAACAGCGGAGTTAGCAGTCAGGATGAGGCAAGCAACAAAGGTTAGTAGCACCGTAATTGTGAGTTTTCTCGACTTTAGTTCAAGCATCGTTCGTGACGGGCAATTCCATTGTGTCGTGTCCTGAGCAAGCTGCCAAATGGGATACGACAGGATCTGTGCTATTGTTCCACGGAGCTTGCGTTTTGCACGGTTTGGTCCTGTGTGTGGCGATACCGCATCAGGCCGAGGATTATGAGGACGCCTATTGCTATTCGTACCAAACCGGCCAGCCACAGATCCAGGAGCTTTATTGAGTGCGACCGGTTAAGAAAAACGGCGCGCACAATATCTCTCGTGAACTCGGGTTGTACGATTACCAGAATACCGCCCCCGATCGAAACCGCCGATATGACCGCCAGAAT
>JARYME010000029.1 GCA_029907315.1 Armatimonadota bacterium
TGTTGGGTGCGGGACGGCGCTTGGCGATGATGGCTAGCGGTGTGCCCAGAAACTCAGCCAGTGCTCTGGCACGTGCTACGCCGCCAACGTCCGGCGAGACCACAACGGCACCTTCGACAGGTATGTTCTTCAGCAGGTAGTCGGCTATGATCGGTCCCGCGTAGAGATGATCCGCCGGGATGTCAAAGAAACCCATAATCTGGCCTGAGTGAACGTCGACCGTGAGTATTCGGCTTGCGCCTGCAACAGTGAGCAGGTTGGCTACGAGCTTCGCTGACACCGGCTCGCGGGGTCTGACCTTTCTGTCTTGACGGGCATAGAAGTAGTAGGGCATAACCACGTTGACCCGCCTTGCCGAAGCCCGCTTGCACGAATCGATCATAATCAACAATTCCATCAGATGCTCGTTGACCGGCGCGGCAGCCGACTGCAGCAAGAAGACGTCGTCGCCTCTAACGCTCTGATTGATCTGCACGTAGAACTCGCCGTCGAGAAACCTGCGAACGAGCATTTCACCTACAGGGATGCCGAGGTGGTTGGCGATTCTCTGTGCAAGTTCGGGGTTGCCGGTGCCAGAAAAGAATCTGAGTTCGTTCATGCGATGCCTCACCTGTCGAGCTTTGCCGAGAGGGTGCCGGGATCTGAAAGCGTGGTCCCGTCCGCGCAACATTATACCAAAAGTGGTGGTGCGAAGGCACGTCGGCGGGCAGGTTCGGTATGTATAAGCCGGTCTTCTTGACCGATATATTGTACGCGTGATATACTGCCGCTGTCGGTACGACGAGGCGCGGTGCGTCTACTGGATGTGGCGTTTGCAGCGTCTTGGGAGGGCCGCATTCTTCGGCGAAAGGCTCCTGCAGGCGATTGCCCAACATCTTTGCAGGCATCTTCTCTAAATACCACGAGGTGCTGATACGGAATGGCTGGACATTCGAAATGGCATAACATCAGACTTCGGAAGGAGAGACAGGACGCCGTCAGAGGCAAGCTTTTCACCAAGATCGCGCGCGAAATAATCGTGGCCGCACGCGAGGGCGGAGACAACCCGGAAACCAACCTGCGGCTGAGGCTGGCGATTCAGAAGGCGCGCGAAGCAAGCATGCCCCAGGAGAATATAAAACGCGCAATCATGAGGGGGACTGGGCAGACCGGTGAGAGCAGGGACTTCGAGGAGATCACCTATGAAGGTTATGGGCCCTGCGGAGTGGCTGTGATGGTCTCCTGCCTGACGGACAACAGAAACCGGACCGTCGCGGAGCTTCGCAACATATTCTCCAAAAACGGCGGGAACCTAGGCGAAAGCGGCTGTGTGGCTTGGATGTTCGACCAGAAAGGACTCATCCAAATTCCGGCAGACAAGGCAGATGAGGAAACCGTGATGATGGCGACGCTGGATGCCGGGGCCGAAGACATACGCGTCGACGGCGACACAATCGAAGTCCTTTGCCAGCCCGAAGATTTGCAAAAGGTTAGGGATGCTATTGCTCAGGCAGGTATCGAGTATACCTCTGCCGAGGTCACGATGCTGCCTAAGACTACGATCCGGATCGAAGATCCGAAGGAAGCGGCTCGTATCCTCCGGCTGATGGACGCACTTGAAGAAAACGACGACGTGCAGCAGGCATACGCCAACTTCGATATCCCCGACGAGGTAATGCAGGAAGCTGCCGTATAGCGGAGTTTCGGAACTGGAACGTCCAAGCGAACAGTAGGTCTAAAAGCAGATGAAAACAGAGCTTCTCGCGTGCCGAAGACTAACCGCGGGGGTGGTGTATCCCCCGTATCAGCTTCAACCGCAGCAAGTCAACCGTATCTACGCCGACATCACTGAGAGGTATCCTTATCAGACATTGCAGCATCTGCCCGACGGCGCACGGATGGCTAATCCGACGGGTGATTTTTTCATTCAGACCACTCGCCTGCAGGTGAACGAGACGGTCGATTACTTCCAGGCAGCGAAGGAGAAAGCGCTGGACCTCTTTCAACTCGCGCAGGAGCGCTTGCAGATACCGCAGTTTTTGACGTTTGGTGTGAAGCTGACCGCTTTCCTTCCCGTCGAGGGTGCAACTTCGGCGGAGATCATAGAAAACAGTGCGCTGAGCTCCATAAAGGAGACCATGGACATTCTGGGTCCTGGGCGCAAAGGCGTGGGGCTCAGGTTTGTGCTGCACCAGAACGGAATCCACGAGCTCAAGATAGAGCCTTTCTTCAGCGACCTTTCGCAGATGTATATCGAGCTCGACGTGCAGCATCCAACGCCGTTCACTGATATCTCCAGCGTCGAGCCCCACATGGATGAGGCTTACGACTATCTCTTTCATGAGGTTCAGAACTTTTTGGAAGCCCTGAACTGATAATTGGGGTACCGCCTACAGCGGATTTGCACTCGCGTGAGCCGAATCACTGAACTGAGAATAGTCTTCGCTGAACTGGTGCTGCTCGCCGCGGCCGGTTTGGCGTGTGCGGCAACCCAGCAGCCTAAGACGAGAACCGTGGTCTACGACGCATTCGGCTTCGCCGTCAGCGTGCCTCAGACTTCAGTAAAACAGATGGTGGTTCCTGAGGAGCCAGTCAAGCTGTGCGAGGCCTTCCGATACGGCAGTTTGGTCTACCTAGTTAAGGTGACCGCGGTTCCCGAGGAGATGCTTACTGCAACGGCCATCGAGAAGAGTCTACAATCCTTTGCCGCAGCCGACGGTCTTATGCCGGGGGCCAGGCGTTGGGAAATGGAAATCGGCGGGATACTTTTCAAGGGTCTTGCTGGCGGTTTCAAGTTGAGTGAGACGATTCCTGAGGCGGCCGTTGTGAAACCAGTACTGGCGGGCAAGGAAGCTTACGGCTGCATGGCTATGGCGCCCTTGGGAGACAGGTTTTCGCCCATAGTAGAGTTGTGGGTGATAGGTCCCAAAAGTAGGGCGTCCGAAATCGAAGACCTGGGGCGATTCTTCGTATACAGGTTCTCGAAGTCCGTTTCCAAGACGGTTCCGACCGCGACTACCCCTACAAGCGTGACTTCTCCGCAGCGAACGTCGGTCGAAAGCAAGCGGGCGCTCAAAAAAGGCGATATCGAGCTCATAGGCAGGATCGAACACGTCGAATCGTCGGCCCGCACTTTGACTCTCGTTGTGGAGCGAATTAGAATGCCCAACACAGGCTATATAGTGTTGGATCCGCCGCGCCGCAAGACCGTTTACCTGAAGAGTGCTGTGCCGGAACTGGCAGCGGACGACCGGGTGCGGGTCGTAGGTTTCAATACAGGGGTAGGTAAGCCGATGACCGCGGATATCATCGAGCGGTTGTGATATCCGTGAGCGTTCTCCCCACAGACCGCCGGGGCGCTATTGTGCACAGGTGTGTACCACGCGCGCTTGACCTCGGGATTACCTCGAATCGGAAGGTGCAGGCACGCTGATAAATGGCTGGATCCCGGTCGGCAGGATTGCCTCGCACAGCTGTTGAACCCCTATTAGCGGAGAAGTGTCTGCGGATATGACTTACGAGCAGGCAGTTGAATACCTAAGCGGCCTGACCAAGTTCGGGATCAAGTTCGGTCTCGAGCGCATAACCGCGCTTGCGCACGCGTTCGGCAACCCCCATCGCGCTTTGCGAGTGATTCACGTCGGAGGGACGAATGGGAAGGGCTCAACGGCTACGTTTGTGGCTTCGATTCTCCGCGAGGCAGGCTATCGCACAGGGTTGTATCTTTCTCCTTACGTGTATGACCTTCGCGAGCGCATACAAATCAACGGCGCGCTGATACCCAAAGACGATTTCGCCGAGCTGATAAGCGAGATACAGCCCATAGCCGATGATTTGGCTGAGACGGACCTGGGTCCGGTGACGGAGTTCGAAGTCAAGACCATGGCCGCGTTTCTGTATTTTGCTAGGCAGATGGTGGACTTCGCGGTCATGGAAGTCGGAATGGGCGGCCGGTTTGACGCTACCAACATAGTGCACCCGATGGTCGCCATCATTACCAATGTCGGACTAGACCACATGGACCGGTTGGGCGACACCACGGAGAAGATCGCTTTCGAGAAGGCAGGAATTATAAAGACTGGCGTGCCCCTGGTTACTGCAGTCGAAGATGAACCGGCTTGGCGGGTGATACTGTCGCGGTGCAGAGAGGAAGGGGCCGAAGCCTGGCGCGTGATGAAGCACAGATATGGCAAGCCGGGATCGCCGTCGGCCGACGTGCAACTTCGCTATGTTCCCCGCGGTAAAACTTTCTCCATTCACGGTGCCGACCACCACATCACGGGACTGAGGCCGGGTTTGGCCGGGTCATTCCAAATCGTCAACGCTGCTACGGCTGTCGCCGCAATAATAGCTCTCAAGCGGTATGAGGTCCGGATACCGGAGAAGGCTATAGCTGCCGGGGTTGCCAACGCTTATATTCCCGGCAGGCTTGAGGTTATTCAGGACAGACCGACAGTCGTATTGGATGGTGCCCACAACCCCGACGCCGCAAAAGCGCTTGCAAGCTCGATCAGCGACCTGTTTGACCACCGCAGGATGATACTGGTGGTTGGAATGTTGTCAACGCACCCCGCTGGGCCGTTTCTCGAACAAATTGCTCCTATGGCATCCAAGATCATAGCCACGCAGTCGCAGTGGCACCTGGCGCTGCCTGCGGAAAAGCTAGCGGAAGAGGCTCGCCGATTCTGCAGCGACGTTGAGGTTCAAACGCCGGTTCCATCGGCTGTTGCACGCGCGGTGAGTTTGGCTTCGGAGGACGATTTGGTCCTTGTCACCGGTTCGTTCTACACGGTGGGCGAGGTGAAGTGACGGGGCGGCGTCTGGTGGAACGGCTTCACGAAGGGTTACACCGGTTCAACGCGGATTGCAGGAACCGATAGCCTTATCGTACAAAGTGAAGTCAGACTTACAAATCTCCCAAGGAGCCGAAGCCTATGTATGGAGCAGTCGTGTTGGCGCTGCTGGTTGCCGCCGCATCTTCTCTTGCCGGGCAGCCGGCGCAGGTGAACGTGAGGGATTTTGGAGCGAAGGGTGACGGAGTCACCGACGATACGGCAGCCTTTCAAGCCGCGCTTGATTCGATGAGGGAAAGCGGGGGGACGGTTTTCGTGCCCGCCGGCACATACCTGATAAAGTCGCATCTCACCGTTCCGAACAGCGTCACGCTTGAGGGAGTGTGGAAGATACCTGTTTGCTGGCGGGCGGGTTCGGGCAGTATTCTGCTTGCCGTCGAGGGAGAGGGCAGCGAGGATGGTCCGGCCTTTATCACGCTCGGAATAAACTCCACAATAAAAGGGATAACGATCTTCTACCCCAACCAGAAACCCGATGCGATCAAGCCATATCCTTGGTGTATTGCGTGTGCGGGCGGGGACAACTCGTCAATTATCGATTGTTTGCTGGTGAACCCATATAACGGTGTCGACTTCGGCAGTAGACCGTCGGGACGTCACTACATTCGCAATCTTTACGGCCAGCCGCTTCGGCGGGGGATATTTGTGGACAAGTGCTACGATATCGGACGCATCGAAAACGTCCACTTCTGGCCCTTCTGGACCTGGGACGAGAAAAGAGGGATCCGCGAGTGGCTGGTTGAGAACGGCGAAGCTTTCATTTTCGCCCGAACAGATTGGGAATACGTTTTCAACACATTCTGCTTCGGATATGGGGTGGGATATCGGTTTATCCAGTCGAAAGACGGCGCCGCCAACGGCAATTTTCTCGGTATAGGAGCGGACGCTGCGAACATCGCTCTCTTGGTCGAACAAACGCAGCCGCCGGGGCTTCTGATTACAAACGGCGAGTTTGTCAGCTTCCAGGGCAAGGATCCAACGGAAGTTGTAATCAAAGATTCGCACTCCGGCGTAGTTCAGCTTTCCAACTGCTCGTTTTGGGGGCCGGCGCACCAGATTGCGAGAATATCGGGCACCGGCACGGTAATCTTCAATGCGTGCAATTTTGTCTATTGGGATCACTTCCGGAAGGGGGTCCCCGCAATTGAGACTTTCGGCGGCAACCTGATCGTAAATGCGTGCAACTTCATGGCGGCGGCAAAGCAAGTTGCCGTTCGCGGAAAGACTGAGTCGGCAATTGTCACAGCAAACAGGATGGCAGGTCCCCTGTCCGTCGTTAATGAATGCGGCGCCGATGTACAGGTGGGTCTGAACGTTTGCAAGAAGCCCCCGCAGAGGCCTAAAGAGGAGCAGGGAGCGATAGTTGTCGACGATATGGATGGTGCGCCGAACGTCTCATTCGAAGGCAGGTGGCTGTTGGCGCCGAGCGACGCTCAACCGGGAATCGGTTACTACCTTGGCACGCACTGGGCGTACAAGGGTACCGGGGATGCCAAAGCCGTGTTCACGCCGAACGTGCCGAAATCCGGGCGGTACGCTGTGTATGCGTGGATCGGGCCGGACCCTATGAGTGATCACGCGTCTAATGCGCCCGTGGTAATAAGCTCGGCCGATGGCAGGCAGACCGTGCGCATCGATCTAAGAAAGCGAAGAGGAGAATGGGTCAAACTGGGCACCTTCAGGTTTGTAAAGGGCAGGAAGGGGTCCGTTGTGTTCTCCAATGATGCGGATGGAAACGTGTTGGCAGACGCGGTGAAACTGGTCCCGACCGATTGAAGCTTTCGTCGTAGCGATGTCCGAATATCCCTTGTCTAAGCACCACACACAACCGGCCGGGGATTCTGTTTCAAAGAAATGCGCGCAGGTGGGCAGACGATGAAAAGGGAGCATAGGTTCGAGGTAGTTGAGCATACAGCGGATGTGGGTGTGGTTGGTATCGGAAACAGTATGGCTGAGGCGTTCGAAAACTGCGCGTACGGTATGTTCTCTCAGATGGCGGAGCTCGAGAAGTACGCTCCCGAGGTCCATAAGCAAATAGTGGTGGTGGGTTCGGACAACGAGGAACTGCTGCAGAAGTTTCTTACAGAGCTTCTCGTGATGTTTGATGCCGATGGACTGCTGCCCTTGGACGTCGAGATTACAGAGCTTTCTTGCGGTCGTTTGAGTGCCTGGGTCGATGCCAAGAAAATCGACGAGACGATAGAATGGCTCGGTCCGCAGATAAAGGCGGTAACATACCACCAAATGTCGATTGAGGAACACAACGGCGAATGGCGCGCGAAGGTGATTTTCGACGTTTAGCTTGTCGGGCTTGAGGGCTCGTATTCCGCGCGTTGCACGGCGACAAACCCAACTGAAAACAACTGAAAATAGGAGAGGAGTCTATGCGCTACAACGAGGAAGAACTGTTTGCCCAGGGTGAGCAAAGAACCTTTACGGGCAGTGCGCTGAAGGAAATTGCGTTTCCGCTGGGAGGTATCGGCACCGGGACGGTTTCGCTCGGCGGACGCGGGAATTTGCGCGACTGGGAGATATTCAACCGCCCAGGCAAAGGTAAGGTGCTGCCCTATACGTTCCCTGCGATCTTCGTGAGGAAGTCATCCGGCGATACGCTCGCCAGGGTTTTGGAGTCAAGGCTCTTACCACCGTTCATAAACGGCGGTGGGCTGCCTCCGCAGGAAGTCTGCGGTCTGCCTCGCCTCGAGAACGCCGTTTTTAAGGGAGAGTATCCATTTGCGCACATTCGGTTTGTGGATTCGGATCTGCCGGTCGATGTCGAGCTGACGGCGTTCAATCCTTTTATCCCGTTAAACGAGAAGGATTCGGCAATTCCTGCAGCCATCCTGCGCTATCGTGTCGCCAACAAGAGCGGCGAGCGGGTGGACGTCACATTGTGTTGGTCAATGATGAACCCCTGCGGCTACGATGGAGCGTACCCGCCTGCAAGAAGGGGTAGCGCATTCGGACAGCAGAAGAACGATTTCATCGACGATGGCTCCTTCCGCGGGATTCGGATGACGCAGTCAAAATATCCCGCCGATGATCTGCGGTTTGGTTCGTGTGCGCTCGTCACCACACATGACAATACCACTCACATCGAGGCTTGGACGCGCGGCGGATGGTGGGACGACGCGCAGGCGTTTTGGGACGACTTCCGCGCGGATGGCGAGTTTACGGACAACGGTGTCCACGATCCTAGTCCGGATGACACAGCAGATATCGCGAGCTTGGGTCTGAAAGTTTCGCTTGCGCCCGGAGAAGCGGCGGAACTGCCGTTCGTATTCACGTGGTATTTCCCGAACCGCGAAAACTATTGGAACCGCGAGGAAGAGGTGCGCGGGGCGAAGCTCAGAAACCGCTATGCCGACTTCTGGTCCGACGCTTGGGATGTAGCTCGGTATGTGGTGAACAATCTCGGCCGACTCGAAGCTGAGAGCAGGCAGTTCGCGGATGCACTTTATCGTAGCACGCTGCCGCGAATCGTGCTCGACGCAGCCGGTGCAAATATGTCCATAATCCGGACAACAACTTGCCTCTGGCTTGACGACGACAGGTTCTACGGGTTTGAAGGGTGCCGCGACGATGCGGGCTGCTGTCCGATGAATTGTACTCACGTCTACAACTACGAACAGGCGCTGGCGTTCTTATTCCCGAGGCTTGAGCGCACGATGCGGATTACGGATTTCACGAACAACGTGGAAGAAAACGGCAAGATGGCGTTCCGCACCCACGTTCCGCTGGGTCGCACACTCCACAAGTTCCATGCTGCTGCAGACGGTCAAATGGGCTGCATACTCAAGCTCTATCGGGAGTACTTGATGTCTGGCGATTTGGACTTCTTGAAGCTCGTTTATCCGGGAGCCAAGAAGAGTCTTCAGTACGCGTGGACCGAGTGGGACAAAGACCAGGACGGCGTTATGGAGGGCATCCAGCACAATACGTACGACATAGAGTTCGTGGGTGCCAACACTATGATGGGCACGCTCTACCTGGGTGCGCTCAAGGCTATGGAGAAAATGGCAGCAATCTTAGGCGACCAGGAGTTCTCCGCGACGTGTGCAGAACTCTTCCAAAGCGGGTTCGAAAAGCACTCGCAGAAGCTCTTCAACGGTGAGTATTTCGTGCAGGACTGCGACGTCGAGACTGCGCCCAGGTATCAGTTTGGTTCTGGTTGCTTGTCGGATCAGCTTTTGGGGCAGTGGTTCTGTGAAGTGGTTAATCTTGGTTGCGTGCTGCCACCGGACCAGGTGCAAAAAGCACTTGAGTCCATTTTTAGGTACAACTGGAAGCCGGATCTTTCCAGGCACGAAAGCGTCCAGAGGACTTATGCACTCAACGACGAGGCAGGTCTTTTATTGTGCACTTGGCCCCATGGAGGCAGACCAAGGTTCCCCTTCACATATGCCGACGAGGTATGGACCGGCATAGAGTATCAAGTGGCGGCGCACTTGATCTATGAGGATATGCTCGATGAAGGTCTCGCGATAGTCAAGGGCGTGCGCGACCGGCACGACGGCATAGCTCGCAATCCGTGGAACGAGTTCGAATGCGGACATCACTACGCGAGAGCAATGGCGAGCTGGTCTCTGATTCTGGCACTGTCCGGATACCATTACAGCGCACCGGAGAAAACTATTGCCTTCGCTCCGAAGGTGAACGCTTCCGATTTCAGGTGCTTCTATTCGACCGGTTCCGGATGGGGAGTATACGCTCAGCAGCTGACAAGCAGCGGATTGGCGGCGAAGATTGGCGTGACCTGGGGTGAGCTGGAGCTTCAGAGAATAGAAGTCGGTATCCCGTCGGATCTGGCTGCTGCCTCGGCGGTTGTTGAGGTCGGCGGCAAGCGGGTCGGGTGTTCTGTTGGCAGAGAGGACGACAAGGCGATTATCACTCTCGCATCGCCTGTAAAGATTAATGCAGGGGAGGAGTTGGAGCTGAATATTTCCTAGCTCTCGATTTGGGTGCAGCGAAGAGTTATCAGACGCGGCTCGGGGCGTGCCCGAGCCGCGCTTCGGGGTTAGACCTTTGACGGGCCTTAGAACAGGTCCTTTCGCCAGGATATGCCTACCCAGGTGTGATCCCCAAATGTGCCGCCTTTTATGGTCAATCCGGTGCCCTTGGGCATAATCGTAATGCCCGTAATGGTGTCCGTGCCGTCATTTTGGACGACGGCGCCCAGCCAAGGCGTGAGCAAGAACTGCAAACCGCCGAATAGTCCCTTGTGGCGCTCCTCGCCGAAAAGGGTCCAGTCTTTGGTACCGAGGCTGAGGTGCACTCTTACCAACGGCGGTCCTGGTATCGATGGTTTGAAGAAGAATGTTTTCGCCGCGGACAAGAATGCGGACATGTCCTCACTTTTGTCCTTTGCGGCCGGGTTCCAGGTAGTCGTGGCGCGATTGAAGTTGCGCAGTCCGAATACCAAGTCGGGTGCAGATGCGGTTTCCGATAGGAGCTTATAGGAGGCGACCAGCACTATAGAACTCTTGTCTTTGTCCACATTTGCGCGGTGTGCATCCAGTTCCAGTTTGTCGGTCAAGCCGACGTATAGGGTCTGATACTGGATGAACTGTGGCTGTGGGTCGGGGTAGTCCAAACTGATGTAGTAGACGGCGGCATCGACTTCACCGGCTTTGAGCTGGTTGGCCGTGGGCATCGTAACGATGTCGTCTGCGAGAGCGCTGCCGCAGACGCATAGCGCCGCCAGTGCTGCAGCAAGAAGCCGCATTTCTTGATCCTCCTTTCTTGTTAACGGCTGATTAACCTTACCTTATCCCGCGCTGGCGGAGATTCCTTCGCAGGATTGGTGCCGCGACTAAATTGGCGCGTGCAGTTGGTATTGGAAGGTTTGGTGGGTCTTGCAAAAAACCGGTTGATAATCCTGCAAAAGCGTGGTACAATAACTTGGCTGTGGAGAGGTGGCTGAGTGGTCGAAAGCGGTCGCCTGCTAAGCGATTGTACGGCGATAAAGCCGTACCCCGGGTTCGAATCCCGGCCTCTCCGCCAGGCTTTTCTTCACGCTTTGATTGTAAACTTAATAGGCTCGGCATATCCATGCCGAGCCTAACTCGCTTAAGGCTGTCCGCGTCTTCCCACGATCCGGTTAAACGTTCAGAGAGCTCCGATATGGAAAGCGGACTGAACCGCAAGCTGTGGGGGACATCGGCTGATTGACTTAATCGGTCCTGCAGGCGTACAATAATTCGCGTGAAGGCACGGTCCAAGAGCCTTCTGCTTCTTGATTCACAGCGCGGTTTTTCTCGACTGGCCGCGCTTGATTTGTGAAGGAGTGTAGCCCATGCCAAAGTCAACCACCGCCAAGCAGACCAAGACCGACAAAGCCTCCATCGAAATCACTGAGACCAAGGAAGAACTGCTTGACTACCTCAGGCAGATGTATGAAATACGCCACTTCGAGGACACGGTCTATAAACTCCTGCGTGAAGGCACGATAAAAGGCGCTTCCCATCTTTACGCTGGCCAAGAGGCAGTGGCTGTGGGAGCTATTGCGTGCCTTGAGGAGCGTGATGTAATCGCCAGTACCCACAGAGGGCATGGACACTGTGGAGCAATAGGTGATTTCCATGCTAGAAAAGGTGGCGAAGCTGCCCGCCAGGAACATTGGAACAAGATGATGGCGGAGCTAATGGGCAAGGAAACCGGCTACTGCAAGGGCCGTGGCGGCTCTATGCATATCGCCGACGTTGAGAAGGGCAACCTGGGCTCGACAGGTATTGTAGGCGGCAACATTCCTATAGCTACTGGTGGTGCTCTCGCTGAAAAGCTTTTGGGTACTGGCGCGGTGGTTTTGTGCTTCTTTGGCGACGGAGCTACCAACACCGGGGCTTTCCATGAGGCGCTCAATATGGGTTCGGCTCTCCTTTGCGGATTGCCGATAGTCTACATCTGCGAGAACAATCTTTATGGAATGAGCGTTCCATTCCACGATAAATCTGTTGCGTGTGCAGGACAGGCCTCCAGAATCAGGGATATCGCCGACAGGGCGGTTGCATATGGTATCCCTGGGGTAATCGTTGATGGGATGGACGTCCTGGCTGTGAAGAGGGCGGTCAAGGAGGCAGTGGATCGAGCCCGCACTAAGAGTGAGCCCACGCTCATAGAGTGTAAGACATACCGGTGGTACGGTCACTCTTCCAGCGACCAGCGGGCGTACAGGACTCGCGAAGAAGAGGCCGAGTGGAGGAAGCGTGATCCGATAATCGTTCTGCGCAACAAACTGCTCGAAGCTGGAATAGCGACCGAAGAGGAGATGGATGCTGTCGAGCAGATGGCGATCAAGACAATTGAGACCGCCACCAAGTTTGCCCTTGAGAGCCCCTATCCGCCGGTATCGGAGCTGTTCAACGACATTTACGTGCCGGAGGATCCCGTCCAGAAAGCCGCGGAAATAGCCGCCGAGCGGCGTATGGCGCCGACGATCAAACAGATTGAAGCGGAAGTGCGCAAGCTCTCCGGCAGCACGTTGCCAAAGCTGAAGGCCGCCGACGCAAAGGCTTTGGAAGAGAAGTATGGCATTCCTATAAAGACGTACGCGCAGGCGATAGTGGATGCTCAGGCTGAGGAGATGCGCCGGGACAAGCGCGTCATTGTCATGGGCGAAGATGTAGGCCTGTACGGCGGAGCATATGCGGCTACGAAGGGGTTGTTCGAAGAGTTCGGTCCGGAGCGCGTAATAGACACCGCCATCAGCGAGGCTGCAATCGTCGGCGCTGCCGGGGGCGCTGCTATGAGGGGTTTGAGACCTGTGGCGGAGATTATGTATATCGACTTCCTAACCATCGGCTCCGATCAGCTTATCCACAACCTCGCTTACAATCGCTATATGTTCGGCGGAAAGACGAAGGTGCCGGCGGTGATTAGAACTGAGGGTGGCGTCGGCAGGTGCATAGCCGCGCACCACTCTGAGAGCCTGGAAGCAATGTTCTTGCACATTCCGGGCCTGTATGTAGTGATGCCGTCCACGCCGTTCGACGCAAAAGGCTTGCTGAAGGCGTCTATTCGCAACGATAACCCTGTTCTCTTCATAGAGCACAAGGTGCTGTATTCAGGCGTGATGGGACCTGTGCCTGATGAAGACTATGTGCTGCCTATAGGCGTGGCAGACATCAAGCGCGAGGGTTCGGACGCGACGGTCGTAGCTTACAGCCGGATGCTGCACTTCGCGATGGATGCCGCGGAGCGTCTTTCGCACGAAGGCATTGAGGTTGAAGTGATCGATCCGAGAACGCTGAACCCGCTGGACGTGCAGACCATAGCGAACTCTGTGCGGAAAACAGGGCGCCTGATCACCGTTTCGGAAGGTTATCCGAGGTGTGGCGTGGGTCCGGAAATTGCGCGGCAGGTGTTCGAATACAGATTTGAGGACGGAACGTTGGGCTTCGACTACCTCGACGCCCAACCCATATTCTTGAGCGGTAAGGACTGTCCCATTCCAATGAGCGAGCCGCTTGAGGCGGCGGTGGTTCCGACTGTTGAGGACATAGTCGAGGCTGTAAAATCGATCGTTTGAGCTGCTTTTGCGCCATTATTGCAAAGAAACATGGCCTTCCGGTAAGAGCATTTGCGTACCTCGTCCGGAAGGCCGATTTTGGGTACTAAGGCGCTGTATCAACAGTACTTCATCATTCGCACTGTAGTTCCGGAGGTGAAATCAAAGCCGACTTCATCCATCACCGCCATAATGCAGTGTATTCCTCTACCTCGATCGCGCAGCAGAGCTTGGTTTGCGGACGGCAGTTCTTTGGGATTGAAGCCGGGTCCGTGGTCGCTTACCGACACAAAGACGCACTTGCTGGTCGCGACGCAGCGCACCGTGAACGAGCCGTTGGGGTCGTTGCCGCTGCCGTGTTCGATAGCGTTCGCCACTGCTTCTCCCACCGCTAGGGAAACGTCGAACCTTACCTTTTCACTAACGCCTGCCAAGGATATCAGTTGGTCCACTCTAGCGCGTGCTTCTCTGCAGTGCTTTCGTGTGGCGGGAAGGGTGAAGCAGTCCATTACCCAGGGATCAGAGGTGGATAGTTCTTCCGGCAGCTCAAACTCTCCCTGAGCTTCTCTCAGTTGTGCAAGTTGTGTCTCGTCGCTACGAAAAGGAATGTCAGGGCCCGAGTCATCCTGAACAGAAACGGCCGGGCGGCTCAAATCAGTGGCGTGTTCCATCTGTCGTATCCGGTTCGTCTCCTACTCTTGAAGAATGTTTGGTTCGAGAAACTGAGGCACATCCGGTACGCTGCGTAGGATACCACCGCATGCATGATCAGTCAATACCTAAGCCCTCGTATTTTTACCTGTTTTTTGCGCTTTCCGCTGAAGGGACGACGCCAATTCTGTGTGTCTCAGCTTTCGATGCGCTGGAGAGTTCCTTTGACCCCGTCGATGAATACGAGCTCGTTGGTGGAGAGACCCTCGGCTGCTTTCGCGCAATTGGAAACGACAGGTGTGCCGTACAGAGCAGCCACCGCGGCAATGGTTGTCTCGCAGGAGTCTTTGGAGACAAAGCCGCAGGCGACTCCCAGAAGCGGCGTCCACGCGGGTGCCAGCTGACTGGTAGTGATAATATGGCCGGGTTCCGCTGCGCACGCCTCTGGGAGGCTGTTGGCAATCAGGATGCGACCTTGCGCTGCTCCGGGGCTGCACGGACGGCCCTTAATGCAGTGCTGGAGCGAATGCGGGGCATTGGTTTCAGCATCCGCTGGCAGCTTTTCGGGAGCTTGCAGCCTTTCCTCCAGCCAGGTTCGGTGTTTTCTATCTGCAATGGTGCGAATTATGGTGTTTTTTGTGAGGTTGGGAGCTCTACTGCCAAGTGCGACGCACTCGTCGAGCCGCAGGTAGAAAACATCTTCCGGGTGCAGCAGTAACCCCCAAGAGGTAAACCGGTCACCCAGTTCCAAGACTGAAAGCCTAAAAGCAGTTCCTGCGCGGGCACACAAGTCGTAGGCACGGCCTCTTGCGTCGAGCCATCCCAGAGATTGGGTTATCAGCCTCGACAGATGCTCGCGTGCTCTGCCGCTGTAAGCGTTCAGAACTTCCTGTGTCAATCTCGGCAAGGCTGCTTTTCGTGCTTCCCAGAGGCGCAGTACAGAAGCTCGTGTGCCGCGTCTGGCGAGGGCTGCGATGATCCGGAACAGGATGTCTGGGTCTTCAACCCAGCTTTTCCACGAAGCCGGATCGTATGCCTCGCCGGCGTGTTGGAATACGTAGCAGTGTTCGCGGGCGAAGTTTTCGACTTCCTGCCTGAAGTCCTTACGCCACCGGCTGTCGTCGATTCGGCTGGTAGATCTCGCGGCAGCGATACGGTCGGCGAGGTCTTGGAGTGCGGCGTCTCTAACCACGAAGGGCTCTGAAGTGGAGGCGATGAGCTGTTGATAAGCGCTCTCAGCCTCGCTTCCGCTTCCCAGAAACTCCCTGAGCAGCCTTGGAAACCGCTCACTCGGATAACGGGTGCGCTCTAGCAGCCTGAGGGTTCTTCTGTAAAGGCTCAGTGCGTCTTCGGTAACGTTTATGAGCTCGCGGGTCGGAATAGCCTTTAGGTCTTTGTTGAGCAGCTCAGAGGCTTTGGCTGAGACACTCGGCAGTTCAGCTGTCGTTCGCCGCAATTCGTGTTCTGCATTGCGGATCTCCTTTTCTTGAACGCGAGGTTCCTTTAGGAATGAGTCCTCTTGCAGGACGCGAGGACTGCAGCGGTAGATGTAACCGTTCAGGATATGATGCTCCTCTCGAGCATTTGGGACTGGGAGTTTGGTTGCGTGTGGGGATTGTCCTTGCCATATTGCGCCGCGGATCAAAGGCGACACGGGTTTGGGCGTTACTTGATAATACTCTCCTCGTTCAAAATTGACGGTGGTAGGAAAGTACCCCGGGATGCCCTCCGACCTTTGTGCCTGGAGGATCCAGAGTCTGCCGCCGTTGTAAGCCCATTCGATTTCAGCTGGGCTGCCGACTATCTCCTCGATGAGAATTGCCTGCTCGGCCGATAGTTCAGCTGCAGGCGGCGCGGAGTTGTTAGACCCACGGAACATTGGTTTTAGCGAGCGCAGGTCTAGGGTCAAGATCTCACTCCGGCAGGTGCCGTCGGTGAATGTCACGACCTGATGAGGGTTTCCAGTTAAGGGGTTGGCGGTCACGGTCAGTCCATGATTGCGCAGCGGGACCATCAGCTGTACCAAAACAGCTATGCCGCACGGATTCTGAGTCGCATGCCGACGCAGGACCGACACGGCGCGCTCAGTCCAAACTGATGCCCACACCCGTTTGATCGCTTGCCGCAGTTCGTCCAGGCTGCTTATATCAACGGCACTCTCGTACGCTGCGGGCAAGTGTGGGTCTGTTGAAGGTCTAGCCACAAGTTTTGGCTCGTCCGTGTCGGCTGCCCTCACCAAGTTCTCGTAAGCACAGACTACAAGGTCCCATATTTCCGGGTCTATCTGAAGGTTGAGAACGGCGCGGTGAGCTTTATCCCTTTCCAAAAGGGGTGCGGTTCGGGGATCCGCGTCTGCCAGTCCAGCGGTGCCCATGTGCCAGAGAAACACGTCGGATGTGACAACGAACCCGGGCGGAACGTCAAATCCGGCTGAGATGATCCGGGCCAGAACAGCCGCTTTCGTACCACATCCGGGCCTGCGGTTTGCCTCAGCAAGCGGAACAATTGGTGATGCGAGTAGAGACATTGCTTCGGGTTTCCGATTATAGGAGTGTAGCGGTGGACTGTCAACGAAAGGCGGTCGATCAGCAAGGGCGTATTCGCCGGGATTTGCAGTGTCAGCGGCGAGGATGTTTAGACTGCGGTTCCTGACGGGTATTCTCTTCGATGCGAAAAAATTGTGTTGATCTCGGCCGCGGAATGGGAAGGAATTACCAGAGGTATCGTGTAAATAAAGCACCGCGGCAATAATTTGGTTGGTGCTGCGTCACCAAAATATTGACACGAAACTCAGCTTGTGCTAGGATTTCGTGCGAACTGGGCTATCGCACCAATCGCAGCGCAGGGTGGAAAGGAGGTGAAAGGTTCCTCGAAGGTGTCCTGTGAGTGCTGCGGGTGATAGCATAGACGGGAAGACGCTTCCAAGGAGCATGCAAGCGCGAAGCAGGTAACAAGGAGACTGTGAGCGCTTAGTCTCCGCGGGGCGTTCCTCCTGTCAAGAAAGGTTCTATTCAAGGAGGAACAAGAAACTATGAAACAGACAGCATACCTGGTATTGGGTCTGCTAGTCGCAATGGCAGTGCCGGTATTCGGTCAGGCATTCACGGATGTGCCGGCCGACCACTGGGCATACGACGCCATCAACCAGCTGCAAAAGGATGGTATCCTCATCGGTTATCCCGATGGGACCTTCCAGGGCAAGCGCACGCTTACTCGGTACGAGTTTGCGATTGCAGTAGCCCGACTTGCAGACTGGGTGCGCAGCGTTATGCCGGCTGGTGGTGCTGCCGGAGTGTCCAAGGCCGACGTAGAGAAGATGCTGGCGGACTACGCCAAGAAGTCGGATCTGCCGAGCGTCCCTCAGAACCTGGCGACCAAGGACGACGTCAACGCAATCCGCAAGCTCGTCGACGAGTTCCGCGATGAGATAGCTGCGCTGGGCGTTGATGTCGACGCCTTGAAGAGGGATGTGGCGGCTTTGGGCGCCCGAGTTGACGCGATCGAAGCTGAGCTGAAGCGCGTCCGCCTGACGGCAGAGGCGAACATGTTCGCCGTATCGCTCAGCTCGACCAGCGATGCGACGGGTCAGCCTGTGGTCAACCTGGACAATCGGACGGCGACTTATCCGAATGAGGCGTTGTTCCGCAACATCGGTCTGGTCAAGGACTTCGACCTGACCATCACCGGCCGCGTGAGCGACACCGTCACAGCCCAGGCGACCATCAACTACGGCAACTACCTGGATTACCTGGGGTCAGTTGATGACTACGCAGGTGGTGTGTTGCCCAACAAGTCTGATGACGACTTCTTCCCCTATTACACCTTTGTTCAGGCTGCAATAGGGCAGAAGGGGTCGTTGACGGTGGGTAGATTCCCGCTGCAGTTCACGCCGTACACTTTGAAGAAGATCGACGTGGACAGCTACACCAACATCCTGAAGACGGATGACGGGAACTACCCGGTTGACGGTGCCAAGCTGACCTGGGACTTCGGCGGTGTGGATCTCACGCTGTTCGCAGCCAAGAACGACCAGAACAAGTACCTTGCCAACGGTCTGACCGGTCAGCCCTTCTCCAAGGTTCAGGGTGCGACTGGCAGCGGCGTCGGCGGACTTGACGCAGTGACGCAGTCGGCCGGCTTGCGAGCGACCGTTGCGATTCCGTGGGAGGGCACTCTTGGCCTGACCTACTACGAAGCCTGGAATCGCGCAGCATACGCAGCAGGCACCCGCGACAAGGCTCGCGTCTACGGCGCCGACCTGAGCATTGACATTCCGTGGGTGAAGACGCTCAAGATGGTCGGCAGCTGGACTCGGTCTGAGGCCTTGGCGGCTGATACGGCTCCGGCGACCGTCGATGACGTTGACTATCTCAACACCGCTTGGGATGCGAAGTTCAGCGCCATGATAGGCTCCTTCGACGTAGCCGCAGGCTACAAGAGCATTGGCCGCAACTTCGCAGCAGCCGGTGCTTGGGATAAGATCGGCCGCTGGACGAACCCTGCCGGCGTGAGAGGTCCTTACGCGGAGGTCAGCGTTCCGATCCTAGACAACCTGAAGGTCGCCTTGAACGGCGAGTTCCTGAAGGGCGGCGACAAGGACGATCCGCTGTTTGGTGCTGGCGTTTGGGGTTCGACCAAGGATGACAAGCTGACCAAGGCAGAGGCTGCCGTCAAGTGGTCCTTCAGCAAGGCCAACTCGCTTGATGTGGCCTATCAATGGATCAGGTTCGAGCCGGATACGGCTGGTCTTGACAGCGCCGACGAGAATTACCTGACCGTCGGTTGGGCACACCAGCTGGCTCCGAACGCCACGGTGAAGGTCGGCTACCAGTTCATCAAGTACGATGGCGGAGCCACGACCAGCGGACCGTACGGCAAGGATTACCAGGGTTCGCAGGCTGTGGTGCAGTTCGGCGTGAGCTTCTAGCCGCGACCTGATCTAGCCTGAAATACAGCCCCCGGTGTTACCTCCGGGGGCTTTTTCTTTGGATCCTACGTCGGTTGTTTTTGACGCTCGTCCACAACGGCAACTTAGGGACGGCACTAAAGAGCGCCTATTGAGAATCTGTGGGTGCAGATACTGGGAGAAATCTGGTATCATGTCAACTACCACACGGCGGCAGCAAACGCCGGAATGTGTATATAAACCGTTTTACATAAACCGTGCTGCACGCGGCAGCGGGAGCACGAATCAGCGAGGTGGAAGTGAAGGACAACGAAGCTGCGACCGGATTTGTTCAGGATATCCCCGGGGGATTCGTTTTTGAAATTGGCAATGGTTGGTTGACCCGTCGGGTATACGCAACCTCAGGCAGGCTGGCTACCGCGAGCCTGGTGAACAATCTTCACTGCGAGGAGTACCTCGAAGAAACGAGATCGGAATTCGAGATCGAGATGACGGGCGGAGGCAGGCGTGCACAACTGAGCTCCAAGGATTTTCAGGTCACCGGCTTTCGGACTCACAAATGGGACGATTCGTGCCGAACGATCGAAGTCGAATTGGAAACCAAGTTTGAGGGTGAGCCCCTGCGGATTTCCGTCTTCTACGAAGCTCGGGCCGGGGGGAACTTCATAAAGAAGTGGATTCAGGTGCATCCGTGCAGTTTGCAAGATTGGGTCATCCGATGGGTGATGGTCGAGGATATGAAACTGCGGGAGATGGTTGAAGGTGTGGTGCCCCGTAGTAGATATCCTCGACAGTACGATAATCTGGAGGACAATGTTCACTCGGAGCCGGACAAGTGCGACACGAGCGAACCGAACAAGCGGTTCGCGTTCGGGGACTTCGCCCGTGCGGTCGTGAGCTTTTGGGGATACGGAGAAGGTCTATTCTTCTTTATGCAGTCGCTCCTGGGTAAGGAGGCGTACCACCGCCCGACGGGACTGCTGATGCGCGAGCGCGAATACGCGCTCCTTACGGAGGGCTTGACGACGGGGCCCGCGATCATTGGAGCGTATGCCGGACCCCCAGAGATAGGATTCAAGAGATACAACGAGTACCTGATGCGCAACTGGTGCGCAGTCGCCGACAAAAAGCTGCCTGTCTCGTGGAGCACATGGCTTGTGACATTCCCGGACAACAAGCCACTTCTTGCCAACTACAATAGGGATTTCCTGCTCGAATACATCGAATACATCCGCCAAGCGGGCTTCTTCGACATACTGCACTTGGATCTGGGCTGGGAAGCCGACTATCCGCTTCAGGTGGACACGGCGAAGTTTCCGAACGGGATCGGCGAGATAGTTCGGCGCGCCAAAGAAGCGGGCTTGGATATGACGTATTGGGTAAACCCGTTCAGCGCGAGCTATTGGAAGTCCAAGTTCGAAGATGAGCATCCGGAGTGGTTGGTTCCAGGGCGTGTGTCGCGGCGCTCAGGTGCGACGGCGTTTTGCATCTTGACGGACTACTACGACTACGTCAAGAAACGGTTCATCGCGCTTGCAACCGAAATGAATGCACGCGTGATTTACTGGGACGGCAACGATTGGAACATACCTGAGTGCAAAGCGACGAACCACTATCACAAGGACCAGGATGAGCTGGAAGTTAAGGCTTGGAAGAAACTAGCTGAGCTGTGCGACGCCACTCACAAAGCGAGGCCGGATTTGCTTTTCGTCTGCTTCAGCCTGCCGTTCGACAACCACCGGCTGCACTGGTTGGATCAGGAGCAGATCTCAGACACGTACTCTTATCCAACTGTTCAAGCTGAGCTGATTCAGCGTCAGCAGCTTTACCAGATGACTTTTGAGCATCCCTACAAGGCAATCTGGGGCAGCTGGTACGGGATCAACTGGCACGACGCTGGCGATGCTGATCTATCGAAGCGGCCGATGGAAGAGTTGATTCATGCTGAGATGAGCATGATCGGCAACGGAATTGCTCAGGCTGGCGGCGGTTTCGACCTAAAGCACGCTCCGTCCGAATTCATGGATTTCCTGAAAAAACTGTTCGCCTTCCGCAGACGCTTTGCGAAATACTTCGATGTATATCAGCACGTTCTCGGGTTCCCGGACGGTAAAAGCGTCGACGGAGAGGGGCACATAATCGACGGCCGCGGTTTCATAGTGCTGGTGAACCCCACTCGTCAGATTCAGAGCGTGCGTGTCCCGCTTGCGGAACCGGAACTCGAACTTGACGGTACGAAGAAGCACGAACTTACGGACTGGTCCAACCTCGAACAGGGGAAATCGATGGGCTCGTTTGATATCGACGTGCCGCCTGAAGTGGAGCTTGGTCCGTTAGAGGTGAAATATATAGGCGTCAACATAGAAAGCTGAGTGTAGGAGGCGTGTGAAGTCAGCCTCTCGTCGAAGACTGCTCCAGGACCCGTGTGCGGCTTCGCGTTCGAAGATTCCTACCGGACGGTGACTGCGGCAGAGAGGTTATGTATGGTGCTGTCGTTGTCTCCCACTGCTCATCCGTGGGCGGCGTGGCGCGAGCTTACTGAAGCGCGTTCTACTTGACGCCTCTTCCAGAACGGCGGTATATTCCACTCGACCGGGGGTACGCTGTTGACCAAGATCTTTCAGTGCATACCGAATTTCAGTGAGGGCAGACGGTCTGAAGTCGTTGAAGAAATAGTACGCCGCATTCGCGAAGCAGGTGACGTAGTGGTTGCCGATTATTCGGCAGATCCTGACCACAACCGCTGTGTGGTGACGTTTCTCGGTTGCGCGGAGGGCGTCAGAAAGGCTGCTTTGGCAGGAGCTCGGGCAGCAGTCGAACTTATAGACCTCAACCGGCATCAGGGAGTTCACCCAAGAATCGGCGCGGTCGACGTAATCCCCATCGTGCCTTTAATTGGCGCTACTATGCAGGACGCCGTCGAGCTTGCATCAGTAGTTGGCAGCGATATCGCAGCCCAACTGGAGGTGCCGGTTTACTTCTATGAAGAGTCCGCATCGATCCCCGAGAGGCGCAGCTTGGAGAATATTCGCAGGGGCGGGTTCGAAGCACTAAAGGGAACCGAACTCGTTGGCGAACGAGCACCCGATGTCGGGCCCCCTAGGGTACATTCTACAGCTGGGGCAGTTGCGGTGGGTGCCCGCGGGCCGCTCATCGCCTACAATATAAACTTGGCTACGAATGACGTCGAAGTCGCCCGCCGTATAGCCGCCAGGATTCGCGCGCTTCGAAAGACCGGCGGGGGGATGCACGGTGTTAAAGCAATAGGACTCTACCTTGCGTCTCGGGGCATCGCGCAGGTATCGTTCAACATTACCAAGCCGGATCAGGTCGGTTTGTGGGATGTCTATTCGTTCGTTGAAAAGGAAGCGCACGATCTCGGCGTGGAGATTCTCGAATCTGAGCTTATCGGTACAGTAAGAGAAGAACATCTGCTGGATGCTCTTCGGAAGGCGATGAAATTCAATGAGCTGACGCCCCGGCGCGTGTTGGAAAACTGGCTACCGCGAGAAGCCGGGGCGCCTGCTCAGAGCTGAATTAGCCTCGTTAGCAGAGCGGCTCCAGATACTTGATCCCCTTCTTTATGTCCTCTATTTGCTGTGGGCCGCTGATTTCACGCTCTATGGTGAGGCAGCCTGCATAGCCGAAGGACTTAAGCTTTTCGATGAACACGGGGAAGTTCACTCTTCCTTCGCCTAGAGGCTTTTCGACACCCAGGTGCGTGGGCTTTGTCGGATACTCACCGTCTTTTGCGTGAACGCCTTTGACGTAAGGTCCCAAGATGTCCAAAGCGTCGACAGGGTTCGCTTTGCCGTACATAAGCAAGTTTGCCGGGTCGAAGTTCACACCCAGGTTGTCGGTGCCGATGTCGACCATCGCCCGCAGGAGAGTTATGGGGGTTTCCTGTCCGGTTTCGAAACAGAAGAGGAGGCCGAGTTCATTCGCTCGCACGGCAACTCTCCTCAGCGCATCGATCGTGCCGGCATAGAGCGGATCCTTCGGATTCTCTGGGATGAACCCGGCGTGGGTGGTAGC
Source organism: Armatimonadota bacterium (assembly GCA_029907315.1). Lineage (GTDB taxonomy): Bacteria > Armatimonadota > UBA5829 > UBA5829 > UBA5829 > CALJES01. The sequence goes on from JARYME010000029.1 coordinate 22,931, forward strand.
CGACGGCACGCCTAGCTTCGATGCGAACTCGACTCCCTGGATCAGCGCTTGCACGCGCATTTCGCGCGTTTCTGGCGGCACCAGACCTATTGTTGAGGGACCGTCGATAAAGTTCCAGTGCACTTCGCCTGGATAGCCCGCCCACAAAGAAGTGATCTCTACTCCGTAGTCGCGGGCAGCCTTCTTGACCGCTTCCAACATCTCGTCGGTGTACAGGTCCGGATTCCAGCACGCTAGCTGGCAGTTGTCCAAGCCGAAGTCTCGGACCTTTTTCATTTCGGCATCGATGTCTTTGCCGAGCGACATCATCACACCTATTCTCAACTTGTCAGCCATGTCTGCCTCCGTGTATTATCTATTTCGCCAATGTTGCAGTTCGCCTCGCTTTCCAGAATTCCTGCGCGTCAATGCGGCAGGTGCGAGAAGAAAAAGAATGCCTGCTGATCCAGAGGACAACTGAGTGCACACCTCAAACCCAATGCGGCTCTTGGCAGCCGCAATTCTCTTTGCAGGCGTATGGGTAATCGTATACGCCAACCTGCGCCTTTTGGCGCTGTGGTTCATCGGCCGCAAAGTAAATAGGTTCGCAGCTGCAGTTTGGCTCTTGCTGCTTGCTGTGGTTGTGTTTTGCGTTGTGGATGCGACCAAGATCGAGCCGAATTGGGTTCAAGCAACGCATCACACCATTCAAACAAGCAAACTGTATCCCGGCTCTCGGATTCGCCTAGTGCACCTTACGGATTTTCACTCGGAAAAACCTGCCCTGCGCGAGGAACGTATGGTGGAGCTTGTCGGGCGCGAGAAGCCTGATTTGATTGTCCTCACAGGTGACTACACGGTCGATAAGTCTCCGCAGACAATGCGCCGTCTGTCCAAAATAGTTGCGGAGCTACGTCGAATTGCGCCCGTTTATGCCGTCGAAGGGAATTGGGACGCCGATGACGACATGCAGGCTCTACGCGAGGGCGGAGCGGCCATTCTAACCGGGTGGACTGTTTTTCGTCGAGCAGGCGGACCAAAGATCGCTCTTGGTGCCCTGCACTGGTATAGGCCTGGAGAACCGCGTCCGCCCAAGACTCTGGCAGGTCTTTACAAGGTTCTGCTATGCCATAAACCTGACCCTTTTGAGGCGGCAGCGCGGTGCCGAGTCGACTTAATGCTTGCAGGACATACTCACGGCGGTCAAGTAAGAATCCCTGTGTTTGGAGCACTGCTGCCGGACCAGCAGTTGGTCGGACGATACCAGGCGGGAATGTATTACTGCAGGGATTCTGTGCTCTATGTGAACCGAGGGATAGGTATGGAAGGCGGGGCGGCTCCGAGAGTGCGGTTTTGCTGCCGACCGGAAGTGGCGGTTATCGATATTGTGGGGAGGAGGTAGTATGCTGAAAGCGTTCTGGACGTGGGATCCTGTTGCAAGCGGAGATTACCGGGCATTCGACGAGCCATACGCCTACATGAACAACAAATGGTTTTTCGACAAGAGCGTGTGGCAAAAGATGTTTCGCACGATGAGCTCGTGCGGTTTCGACGCGATGATCCTCGCAAATACCCATCCCTTCCCATTTATGGTCGACCTACCCGCTTATCCCGAAGCGCGCGTTATAAGCGATGAACGTCTGCGCGAATATCAAAGAATGCACCACTGGATATTTGAAACCGCTATCCAGTACGACATTGCGCCTTACCTGCTGTTTTTCAACATATACTACCCGAAACCGATGATGCAGGCACGCGGGATCGCGCCTGAGGAGTCGTCCAGACTCACCGATCTTGCGCTTGAGTATACCAACTACTGCGTGCGGGAGACACTCGCTACATATCCGGAGCTTGCAGGGATAATTGTCGACGCAAGCGAGAATGTCGCAGAACGCAGAGCTCAGTTCGTCCAACAGGCTGTCGTTGAAGCGGTAGATTCGGTACGACCGGATGCCAAGCTGTATGTGCGTGGCTGGTGCGCTGAGCCAGCAGAACTCATAAACGGCATTAAGCGCCGCGGAGGCAGGCCGGTGCGGTTTTCGGTCAAGTACACCTACGAGCATTTGGTCGACCCCAATCCCGACCCCGTATTCACTCGCTGGGTCGAATCGGTTGGAGCTGAAAACGTATTGGCTGAGTTTTGGATCTCGAACTTCGAGCCGTGGACCAGTTTCAGTTACGACACCGTCGAAGGTATCCTTGCCAATCTGGAAGATCTGGGCTGTGCGGGATTCTCCATTCAACCACTTGCCCTGTACCACTGGCCGCGAACGTCCGACACTTACTTCAAGTACCAGTTCCAGCGCGATCTGGTATGGTACAGCGTCTGGGGTGGAGCCGGATTCGACCGACTTCTCAACGAGGGACAGCCTAAATGGCTCCTAAGAAACAAAAAGCTCATTCCCGGGTTCCAAGCCGGATCTCGTATTCTCGAAATTCTTGCCCTCTACTTCGGAGGGGACAAGCAAAACCAGTGGCATCCGCAGTTCTGTTCAGTGCGCGATTACGACACGGGCAAACCTCGGTTGTTTTCTGTTGAGGATATGCTGCACTTAGACGATCAGCCGGTGTTCTGGGGCAGAAACTGGTGGCAGGAGATTACTGGCGACCGCGTGGTTCACCTGGCGGAACACGTCAAGTCTGGCACGCCGCCCGATGCGTACGGTCCTGAGGAGTTAATCGAGGAGCTTGCGGACCTCGCCGAACAAGCGGTAGCGGCAGGCGAAAAAGGGATGCGGAGCGCTTCCGGCGAAAAGGAACTGCCGTCGTTTGCGCGGGATGCGTTTTGTATGGGCAGGCTCGGTGAGTTCTACGTGCAGCGGCTGAGGGCCGCGCTGGCACACGCGCGCGGTAGCGACACCGAAGCGGTCGAGCACATGACCCGCGCCGTCGTTCTGTACGAAGACATCCGAAGCGTCGATCGTCCGCATCGAAGCGATTTTCGTGTCGTCACGGGCCGCTGCACGCTTCTATGCACCTGGGACGATGTCGTCGGCGCCCTGCGTGCAGAGCTTGCCGACGCTTCAAAAGGCAGTTTCAACCGAGGCAGGTGCTATCCTGTCGGACGAATTGAAGGGATACCCTAGTTTCCGCCCAGCTTCTCGATCATCTCCGCCACTTCGGCTCTGGCGGCGAAGAGTTTTTCGGTGTCGAATGTGTATTTGGTCGTCGAAGCGACAACGTCATCCCGCACGGCCAGCAGCTTTTTCGCCTTTGCAATAAGCGCGCGATCCGCCTTACCTGACTTTTCTACTTTCTCCACCAACTTTCGCAGCTGGAAGAAGTATTCGTAGTCGTCGATGCCGTCTCGAATGGCTTCAAAGCGCATTGAGCTGTACGGCTTGCCGTTGGGACCAGGGTAAACCAACTGACCATCGCCACTGAACATGGCACAGCTAAACGGGTTCCACGGGACCTCAGGCCAGCGCTTGCCTTCGGCGATTGCCTTTCTAGCCTCCGGGTCTGGATGCTCAGTGACATCTTCGGTCTTGTAGTTAGCGTCCCACAGGTTGATCGCGTAGTAGAGGAATCCGGGAACTTGGTACTTCCAGTTCATCCACCAAACTATACGCTGGTCGATGGTCGGGTAGTCTATGAAGAAGTTCGGCCACGGATGGAACGGGTGGCAGCAGACATACCACCAGACCTGGTCGCCTGCTTTTGTGTATTCAAGATGAGACTCGAGGTCCCAGTTCGCTGTGAGCGGCACCCAGATATCCACGTAACCTTTCAAGTATGGGTTCGGATGAACCGTGGTCATAGTCGGAAGCTCGGGGAAAGCCTTCTTGATTGCACCGTAGGTATCCCTGAGCTCCTGGTACTTGTCGGGACCGAGTTCATCAAAGCCGTAGACGTAGGGTAGGTCGGTCCAGCCGCGGGACTTAAGGTATTCCCACTCTGCCTTTATCATATCGAGCATCTTCTGCAGTGCCTCACCTTCTTTGCCCCAGGTGCAAATGAGCGTGTAGGCATTCAGTCCACGAGGTACACAGAATTCGAGGTCCTCGTGCGAAAGTGCGGGTCCTTTGGTAGAGTAGATGTTCGTCGGGTTTATATTGTGCTTTAGCAGGAAGTCGTACCACTGGTACTTCATCTCGTCGGTGAACTTGCCGTACCAGGCGACCATTTCATGCGCGAAGAACGCGAATGCCGTCTTCATGGCTTTGCGCGTTGGCATAGTGAAGTTCCACACGCGAACCTCGACGGGAATAGAGCACTCGGGCGCGTTTTGCGGTTTGATGGTCAATTTGCCTCTGTACAGCCCCGCCGGTGCGTTTTCGGGAGGACATACGGTGATCCATACCGGTCTTAAGGCTCCCTTGTCCAAGTCGAATGGCTTGAGGTCGACGATCGGATCCGGGGTCCAGCCGATATACTCGACAGCATAGCGCGGCGGGTATGTTCTGACCCAGTCTACCATGTCCAATTGGACGGCGGACGTGGGTATAATTGCGCCCTCGGGACCTGCCAGCGGGCTGATCGAAACTCTCACGCCGCGAAGCGGACGGTCGTAGGCGATTACGACGGCTTGAGCCGATTCGTACTCCTTGCGGGCGGCACATATCCGAACCGGAGTCTCGAACTTGCCCTCGAAGATCTCGTCTCGGTAGACCTTTGTCAGAGAATCGGCTGCACCGACGACGTAGCCCAAACCCGCTTTGTCGGCAGACAAGCATCTTGCCAAACCTACTTCCCTTTCGGCTGCCTTGACGGCTTCGTCCAGTGCCTCCCAACGCTGCTTGTTTCCATAAGCGGCTTTCACCTGTCGAGCCAACTCATCAACAATCCGCTTGGCAGTAGCCATTTGCTTGCGGGCTGCGTCGGTTGCAGGTTTGCACTCGTCGAGCATTTTGGCAAGTTGTTGAGCGCGCGCTCCGTGTTTCTTGATATAGACCCACTGCTGCGGCGTGCGCATAATGACCTTGCCCGTTCGCTGGTCCACTAAGCCGATTTTCAACTGGTGCTCACCTTCAAAGGGGAACACATACGTAAGTTTCCAGACGTGATCACCGGGCGGCACTATGGTCCTGTGTGTCGAGGCGACCTTCTCGTCGATAATGATCTGAGCAATGAGTTTCAGATCTTCATTTGACGGGTTTGATACGCGAATGTCAGCACGCTGTGGCCCCGGCACACTGATGGGAGTCGCTGGAGGACTGCAAGTGCCCGCTGCTCTGTAACCGCAAGGCGCGAATTCCTTTTCTCGATCGGGAACGTCGGGCGAAACCGAGGCAACGCAAGACTTTGCGTCGCCGAACACCAACCGTCCCCAGAGTTCAGGTTGATAGGTTGCGCCGCTGACCGGCGTCCAGATGCTGTGCTCCTTGTAACCGGCGCTGAAGCGACTGAAGTTTACCCCCCAACTGGTGCCCGGTTTTGGGGGCTGCGTGCCCAGTGACTTGAACGGCACGATCATAACCAAAGTCCAGGCGTCTTTTTCGCGCCCAGTCTGGACGCTCCAATCCGCGTCCCAACTCTTGGGCGAGAACCGGTCATCTTTCTCGTCCGCCTGAACGCCGTCGGCGTTGGCTATCAGGCGATAGTAAGTCTTCGGGTTCTCGTCGGTGTCCACCATGAGTGCGACTGAGTCATCCTTCCAAACACTGGAGTCGCGCTCTTTGTGGTTGGTGATGATTTTGTCCATTTCATCCTGGAAACATCGGAATGCAACGTACAAGTTGGAGTCGTCGTAAGCCAGGCGCACTTCAGTCTGCTGTTCTGGCAGGTAGCCGAACAAATAGTGTTCGAATCGCGGGATGGCCACGGGAAGCTTCCAAAGCTTCTCGCACGCCGTACGCGTATCCGCAGCCTCGATATATCTTGCCGTCACTACCGGTGCCAGATATCCTTTGGGAGGCTTGGCAGCAGAAACTTGGCTAGTGACAACAGCAGTCAAAACGAGCACAAACACCGAAATGCAGCGCCGCATAGATCAACCCCGAGAAGTCGTAGTATTATTCTACTTATCCATTGTAAGCGTCATTCCTTCGATTGAAGATCGTGCATTTTGGGCGTGTTGCCAAAACGCTGTGATGATGGTATACTATTTTCCGGAAGCTCGAAAGGGCCCGTAGCTCAACGGCAGAGCGGCCGGCTCATAACCGGTTGGTTCTTGGTTCGAATCCGAGCGGGCCCACCATTTGGAAGTAAGCCCGCACGTCTACTGCACGTGCGGGCTATTTTACTTCGTATCTCTAGTTTGGTTGCGGACTCTCGTCCGCCCCCATTTATCTAACCGTGCTGAACACGAGGTTCACAAATAGCTTTCGGCCGAGATCGGTCATCCGCTGTGGCGAGTCGTAGAATCCCCATTGGTAGAACCTGGAAGCTTCCTTGCAGAGCGGGAAGTAATTCTCATTTTTGCCATACATGAGCAGTCTGGTACTCACGCCCTGCGGATCGTGAACACCTACGACTCCGGTTGCGGTCGTGAACAGCTGAATCACGCTTCCCGGCTCAACGTTGAGCTCATAGGGGTAGTCGTAGATGTTCCCGCCGAAGACCACGGCATAAACATCCGACCACACCGCGCTGTTTCCCCAGCCGATATACAAGTCCGGCAGGGTTACCTTGTCCAGGAAGACTGCGCCGCCTCGACCGATTCCTATTACCGGTTTGGAAGCCGAAACGATCGCTTCCACTTGCCTCTGCTCGGACCAGTCACCTGTGTCGCTACCTACCAGAATCACATTGTATTGGTTGAGGTTAGCGCTGAGAAGTTTGCTCCGCGGAATTAGCGTCGTCGGCACGGAGTTATGGTCCAGGAGTTTCTTGAATGCCTCTGCGTCGTCGGCGTTAGTGTCGTAGATGAACGCTGCAGACAGCTCGTGGATGACGATGTCGGCCGCTGTTCTCGGCCGCAAAATCCTCATCGGATTTCCGCCGAGTGTTGAAGCTCCGCTTATGCCGGTGACGCTCACATAGGAGCCTATCGGCGGAACGTAGCCAGAGGGGACGCTGTCTACAAGCACAGATGGCACCGCGCTCGTGTTGTCGACCAACTTCCCGCCGTCGCTGATGAAGAATCTGCTACCAGCGGTATTGATAACTCGTCCCGTTGTTCGGACGAGCAGACCGACGTTGTAAAGGCCTGTGCTGTTGGTCGGGACGGAGGGCGTGTTCGAATCAGGTGATCCTCCGCCGAGCCAGTCGTTTCGGATCTCAAGCGGTCCCGGTACAAGCCCCTGGCCCGTGACCTGTTGGTAATACGGCGTTATCTGCCGTTCCGCGTAGCTGGTTGACAGCGGACCGGCCACCGTCAGTTTGTATCCTGGGTCATAACCGGATGCAGTGCTTACTCGGATACCGGCTGTTCGCGTGGGTTCCTCTACGTAGTAGTAGTTGGTGAATTTGGCAGTTGAGATCTTGTCTGCCAGGGAAACCCAAGTACCGTCCGGCGCACTTCGCGCTTGGCCTATGTGCGAATAAGGCGTGGCAACAACTATGCGAAACGTCTTTTCTGCCCATAGTCCACCTTCGTCTGTCGCTCTAATTGTCACGTCGCTGTAGCCTGTCCAGTCGGCTGAAGGGTAGATGTCGACGAAATCGTTTACGTCGATGGAGACTCCGCAGTTCGGATTAGTGTTGCCGGTAATCGTGTAAACTAGGTTGTTGTCTGAGGTCTCTACGTCGTATGCGTAGACCCAAAGGTCGATGGCATTGTTGCGGCCCGTATTCGTTGCCACGAGCAGATTGGGAATCTGGTATAGCACGGGCGGATCGTTAATGGGGTATACGGTTACTCGGAACGTGTCCTCACTCCACAGACCGCCCGGGTCGGTGACGCGAACGGTAACGTCGCTGTAACCGTACCAATTCGCTGCCGGATTGATGTTGATATACCGATTTGAACCGACGGACACGCCGCAGCTCGGATTTGTGTTC
>JARYME010000002.1 GCA_029907315.1 Armatimonadota bacterium
AAGAGATTGCCAATATACAGCAGGAGCAAGCAGCACGAGCCGGAGATTCTGGCCAGTGACGCGTTCGTGGTCCGGGTGCAAGGTGAAGGTGTGAGTTATGCGGATTCGCAAAGCTAGAGTGTCGGACGTGCCGGCAATCCAGAAACTCATCAATACGTTTGCAGAGAGAAATGTGATGCTGCCTAGGTCGCTGTCCGCACTGTATGAGAACGTGAGAGACTTTTTTGTCTTGGAAGACGATGATCGAATTACCGGCTGCTGTGCGCTTCACATAACTTGGGAAGATCTGGCTGAGATCAAGTCTTTGGCAGTAGACGAGTCTGTCCAGGGAAGCGGCTATGGCCGGGCGTTGGTTGAAGCCTGTCTCGAGGAAGCACGTTTGATGGGGGTTCCCAGGGTGTTTGCGCTAACATACATCCCGGGCTTTTTTGAAAAACTTGGCTTTACCCGAATAGATAAGAGTAAACTTCCGCAAAAGGTCTGGAGCGAGTGCGTAAACTGCCCGAAATTTCCGAACTGCGGAGAAGAAGCTGTTATTCTGGATCTGTGAGGTGTATATGAGAGCAACGCAGCTTTTCTTTCCTACCCTAAGAGAAGTGCCGTCGGAAGCAGAGATGATCAGCCACAAGCTGTTGCTCCGCGGCGGTTTCATCCGGCGCGTCGGTGCCGGCATATACGATTACTTGCCCTTGGGGTACCGGGTCATCAAGAGAATAGAGCGGATTGTTCGTGAGGAAATGGATGCCCAGGGCGCTCAAGAACTGCTTATGCCTATGCTTATCCCAGCGGAACTGTACCAGGAGACGGGCCGTTGGCAGGAAGACGTTCTGTTCCGGCTCAAAGACCGCGCCGACCGAGAGTACGCGTTGGGTTTTACACATGAGGAAGTCATCACGGATATAGTTCGGCGCGACGTCCGTTCCTATCGCGAGTTGCCTCTAAATCTATATCAAATTCAGACCAAGGGTAGGGACGAACCACGTCCTAGGGGAGGCGTTGTACGCGGAAGAGAATTCATAATGCTCGATGCTTACTCGTTTGACCGCAGCTACGAGGATATGGACTTAGCCTACGAGAAAATGCGCACGGCATTCTCTCGCATAATCGCACGTTGTGGATTGGACGCCATCGTAGTGGAAGCAGAATCCGGAGCAATAGGCGGCAAAGAGAACGAAGAGTTCATGATCCTTGCCGATTCAGGTGAGGATACAGTTCTTCGTTGCGCGAACTGTGGTTACGCGGCGAATGCCGAACGGTGTGAAGTTGGCCGACGAGATGCGGGAAGACCGCGAGTCGGAAAGCAAGATCTCCGCTTGGTAGATACCCCAGGTCAGCGGACAATCGAAGAAGTTACTCAGTTCTTGGGCAAACGCCCTGAGGAACTCGTAAAAACACTCATTTACAAAGCTGGGGATCGCGTAATTGCTGCGCTGGTCCGAGGAGACCGCGACCTTAACGAATCTAAGCTAGCCAGGCTCTTAGAAGTCAAGCGCGTTGAGATGGCAGACGCCGAAACGATAGAGAGCGTTACCGGTGCTGAGGTGGGCTTCGCAGGCCCGATCGGCCTAAACAACGTCAAGATCATTGCAGACTGGGAAGTAGCGTCCATGACCGACTTTGTCGTGGGCGCCAATAAGACCGATGCTCACTATGTAGGTGCTAATCTGGATCGCGATTTCAAAGTCGATCTTTGGGGAGACATAAGAATAGCTTCCGAGGGTGATCCGTGTCCGCGCTGTTCCGGAACACTAAACAGCCTCCGCGCAATAGAGATAGCTCACATATTCAAGCTGGGTACACTCTACTCCGAAGCAATGGGCGCCAAATTTCTGGATTCCGACGGGCGTGAGAAACCGTTTGTGATGGGCTGCTACGGAATCGGAGTAAGCAGAATGCTTGCGGCCATTCCGGAGGTTTTCAACGATGCTGATGGTATGATCTGGCCCATATCAGTTGCACCGTTTGAGGTTGTCGTGTTGCTTCTCAATCCCGAAGACGACCAGCAGTGCAATGCGGCGGCTCGAGTTTACGAAGACCTACAGCTTCGAGGAGTAGATGTTCTCCTTGACGACCGCGATGAGCGTCCCGGTGTTAAGTTTAAGGATGCTGATCTTATTGGGATACCGATTCAGGTCGTATGCGGAAGGCTGGCTTCGGAGGGGAAAGTAGAAGTTAAACTAAGGGCAGGCGGAGACAAGGAGCAAATCGATCTCGGTGCTGCTCCTAGTCGGGTCATACAGCTCCGGGAATCGCTTTATCAAAGGCTGGAGGAAAAAGCCGACGCGGTTTCTGTCAGAAGGACATAAGCAGGTTTGGAGCGAAAAATCGTACATCACGATATCTGGCGTGGGGGCGTGCGATGCCAGAGCCCAGCCTCTGGGATATGTTGCTCAAGCTGATAGTGTCCGTGTTGGTTGGCGGACTTATCGGCGTCGAAAGAGAAACCCACGGCAGGCCAGCGGGTCTGCGGACCCATATACTCGTTTGCCTCGGTTCCACCCTCTTCGGGCTGTGTTCCTATACCATCGCTGGTAATCGTTTTGATCCCGGGCGTATCAGCGCTCAGATTGTTACCGGAATCGGCTTTCTTGGTGCCGGAACAATTATGCGTCAGGGAAGCGTCGTGCGCGGATTAACCACTGCAGCCAGCATATGGACTGTGGCCGCTATCGGTTTGGCGGTTGCAGTCGGAGGCGATATGCTTCTGGTGGCGCTGGCGGCCAGTATTCTGGTGGTGGCGACGCTGAATCTGATCCCTCATTTCGAACGCAGAGTGCTCCAAAAGGGTAGTGAGAGGGTGCTGAACATTACACTGGCTCCGGGGATCGAACCTACCTGCAACGCGCTGGGTGTTTTGAGCAGCTGCGGAGCTAGGGTCCGGGTACTTGGTAGCGAGGAGACTCCGGACGGCGCCAGACAAGTGCTGAGGGTTCGCGTGCGTTTGCCGGACTCGTTTGACGAGGCCATGTTCGACAACGAAATCAGGTCCCAGAAGGGTGTTTTCGGCTACAGTTGGGAATGACCACAGGGAGGTGTGCTGGATGGGTAAGACAACACGCAGAGAGTTTCTGAAACAAGTAGCTTTGACTGGTGCCGCAGTTGCGGGGCTTCCGGAGGCTTTGGTTGCTGCGGATGAGGTTGTGACTGGAGCCGGTCAGAAATCGCGAGTGGTGATCGCTACCGACAAGGCGGTTCTCCGAGGCAGCGGCGACGTTGAGGTCGATGTTCTTCAAAGGATGTTGGACCGTGGAATGGCGAAGCTGACTGGGTCACGGACCGCTCAGGAGGCATGGAAAAAACTCTTTAAGCCTTCAGATGTTGTCGGTATAAAAGTTAACTGCCTCTTCGGCAAGGGGGTTTCTACACGGCCGGAGGTCGCGCAAGCTATAGTCCGAGGGCTGATTTCAGCCGGTGTCAAACCGGACAACATCATAATATGGGACCGCTCTACCAGCGACCTTGTAAAGGTAGGTTATAAGCCGAACTCAGGCAGTGGGGTGAAATGCTATGGTGACGACGGTGATTGGGGACCAGTCCTTGAACACGGCGCTTTCAAAGGTCGCATAACGAAGGTCATCAGTGAAAAGATAACAGCCTTGATCAACGTGCCCATCCTAAAGACGCACGGCTTAACGGGCATATCGAATGCACTCAAGAATCACTACGGCTCTTTCGACAACCCGGGCAGCCACCACAACAACCACTGCAATCCCGCTATGGCCGATTTCAACTCGCTGCCGATCGTCAAAAAGAAGACTCGCCTTGTGGTAGTTGACGCGCTTCGCCCGCAGTATGACGGTGGTCCCGGCTTCAAGGGCGATGCGCAGTGGGATCTGTGGTGTCTCATGCTCTCAACTGATCCAGTTGCCGTCGATTATCAGGGCCTTCAAATCATTCAGGAGCAGCGGGCGAAAGTGGGATTGCCCGCGATCAAGCCTGAGGTCACAGCTTGGCTGCAAGCGGCCCAAGAGCGCGGTGTAGGAACTTGTGACCCGTCGAAGATTGAGGTGTTGCGCGTGTGATTATAAACCTCCGCAGCGATACACAAACTTTGCCCACGGAATCGATGCTTCGAGCGATAACTTCCGCTCCCCTGGGCGACGACGTGTTCGGCGAAGACCCAACTGTGCGCAAGCTCGAGGATATGGCAGCACGTATGCTCGGCAAGGAAGCCGGCTTGCTGGTTGTGAGCGGTACAATGGGCAACCTCGTTTCTTTGATGGCACATTCCAACAGGGGAGACGAGGTTATCCTGGATCCGGATTCTCATATTTTCTACCACGAAACTGGTTCGTTGGCAGCGATTGCTGGACTGATGCCGATGCCGGTCAGAAGTCGAGAGGGTATGTTGGATCCGGATGATGTGGCCGCGGCGATTCGCAGTCCTAACGTTCACTATCCTCGGCCGCGAATCCTATGTCTGGAAAACACGCACAATCGAAGCGGTGGTCGCATCTTGCCGCTTGACTTACACAAAAGGCTGTGCGCTATTGCTCACGAGAGGGGGCTTAAGGTTCACCTTGATGGTGCCAGGATATTCAATGCCCAGGTGGCTTCGGGCATTCCGGCCTCAGAGTGGGCAAGAGAGGCCGACTCAGTGATGTTTTGTCTATCAAAGGGACTCAGCTGTCCTATCGGTTCAGTAGTCGTGGGCGATGCTGAGTTTATCGAAAGAGCACGGAGATTCCGCAAACAGATTGGCGGCGGGATGCGGCAAGCGGGCGTTATAGCAGCGTGCGGAATAGTGGCACTAGAGACGATGATAGATCGCTTGGCGGAGGACCATATCAATGCCAAACTTTTGGCTCAGGGCCTTGCGGATATCGCAGGTCTCAAAGTTGACCCAGACAAAGTGGAAACAAACATGGTCTACGCAGAACATTCTGCTACTGGTTTATCTACTGAGGAACTCCTGACTCGTTTGAAAGAGCAGGGTGTTCTCGCTAGTGGTTCGCCGCCAAACAGGATCCGCTTCGTCACCCATCGACACATAGACCGCAGTGCAGTTGAGGAGGCCATTTGCAGAATCAAGAGGGCTGTTGAGGGTGCATGATGCGTGTGTTTGGGACTGTCGCGTATGCAATTGTAATTGCGGGTTGCGCCTCAGCAGCCAGCGTCAAGACCATTGTAGGAGTCTACTATTTTCCTGGTTGGCACATCAAACCACCAATAGCACCTTTGTGTCCCGGTGGTCCGCCAGATCGCGTTGGAGAGTGGCGCTATGCCATCATGAACGCGGCTAAGCCTCGTCCGCTATGTGGTTTCTATGACGACTCGGACGTGCGGCTCTGGGATTATTACATAGACTGGATGAGAGGCTGCGGGATAGATTTCATAGCGTTTGACTGGTACTACAACGCCCGACAGCAGTTTCTATACGAAGCATTGGATCGCGGATTCCTCCATTCCTCCAAGCGAAGCAACATGAAATTTTGCCTACACTGGTGCAATCACGGAGGCAACTGGTGGCACAAGCCACTGGATCAGTCTCAGTCCGCTTTGCGCGAGATGATGGATGAGGTCTGCCATAGATATTTCCACCTACCGAACTACTTGAAGCTGGACGGCAGACCCGTTTTTATGATATACGACCCGGACACCCTCTTGCGCTTTGGCGGACGTCAAGTAGTGCGAGAATCGCTGCGTATGCTTCATAGCGTTGCGCAGGAACACGGCTTTCGTGGAGTCTACCTCGTTGCCGTCAATTCTTCGTGCAGCGCCTCATACATAAAGATGCTTAGAGACCTCGGCTTCGATGCGTTTTGCGCTTACACGTACGCTTGGATGAGACCTGCGAGCGTGGCTTGGTACTCAAAGGCTTGGCCCTATCGGGAAGTCACTGATATGATGTGCACCGACGTTTATCCATTCCTCAGGCGCATTGGTAATCGATACGGTATACCTTATTGGCCTACGACTTTTTCGGGTTGGGATGATCGTCCGCGAGCCGGTTTGGAAAACGCTTTTGTGCTTACCGGAAACGATCCCGGTGAGTTCGGCCGAATGTTTCGGTCCGCGCTCGACAACGTGAATCCTCGTTCAGCCGTGGTTATGGTTGAAGCATGGAACGAGTGGGGCGAGGGTGCCTGCATTGAGCCTTCAAAGGAACATGGTTTTGCATATCTCGACCAGATTGCTCGGGCGCTGGGTAAGAGCTTTAAGAATCCAAAGGTGCCTACACCTGATGAGATTCATGCTTGGAGCATATTGGAGCCTGATGAGTTGAAAGTAGCTTGCGAGAACGAGTCTAAACCGTGGCCTGTGAAAAGCGTTGAGCGAATACGCTTGGCGTCCAATTACGACGTTCCTGATGTGCCGATGCCCATTGTGTTTGATTTTACTGCAAGCGGCATGCCTCTCGAAAGCCTGATTCTAAATGGCCTTCAGGTGTTGGAGCGCACAGATCGTGGGCTGCTCTTAGTCTCAAACGCAGTCGATCCCCAAGTCATATTGCCCACGGTTTCGATTCCTACCGCACAAGTCAAGAGCATAACTGTTGCAGCTCAACTGCTTGAAAAAGCGCCAGGCAATCCAGAACCGCCCGTAGAAATCTATTGGCAGACGGGCAAAATCCCAGAGTTTACGCCGTATTGCTCGGTTAAAATCCCATTTGAAGCAAGCGGCATTAGCACACTGTTGACAGAAGAGATCATGACTTGGATCTCTGGCGGGACCCCGATCTTGCGAATTCGACTCGACCTAGGCGAACACCCGGGCAACAAGTTTCTTCTGAAGAGACTTGTGCTCTCTAGTTCTTAGGTGACAAATAGCGTACGTCTTGCGACGGCTGGTAGATGTTCGTTAGATGTTTTTTCACGCAGGTCCGCGTGCCGGTGCTGCGCGCTCGCTATAGCCACCGCTCAGTTGCCTACTACCTTGGTTATCCCTCGGTAGATTTAGATTTGGGTGCTCAGTTTTTACCTAACTGCCGCTGCTTCCCGCTTGATGTCGAGCGCTCCTAGTTTTTCGCTGGTCTGTTCCTTGGGGGTTTTCTCCTCAGGTTCGGCGTACTCGTACTCTTCGCATTGGACCACTATGACGTTTCGAGGGAATGTGCAGGTGGATGCGTGCTTGCACGCGCTACAAACGTTAGAGCTCATCGTGATGAACCTCCTCATTGAGTGTTGCAGGCATCACCTTCGATGCCTTGTTGCGAGCTCCGTCGCGATACACATTTCTACAAATCGGTATTTTGGGCCTGCTTCGTTACCTTGCCGACTGATTGGCTACGCACCAAAATATTTCCGTATTTACGCAGGCTTCACCCGCATACTACTCCAATTCGGCAAGTTTTGCAACCTTTTCTGCGTATTTCTCGTTGTATCGCGCTACTAGTTTCGATCTGAGCTGCGGATCAGCCGTAACTACGATAAGCCGGGTCAGATCAGTGTCCTCTAAGCTGATGTTCAGAGCTTTCTGCTTGTTCCAGTTTACGTTGGCAATACCCTTGTATGTAACCTCGAACACGTCTTTGGGTAATAGCCAGTCAGGGATGTCAACTTTCAAATCGGCGCGCTCTATAGGAGCGTAGACGGTTCCCAATCGATCGCACACTAAGTTCTCATTCACGCATATGAGCAAGAGCGTGTCAGTGCCGCTTAATAGTGTCTTAGTCCACAGGCTCGGTTCCAGCTCTTTGCATCCACCGACAACTGTTTCGACAGTCGTTTTCAAGTCGACTGGGCAGCTTGCGGCAACCAGCTCGCTGACCGTCCCAAATTCCGCCCCCAGCAGTCCTATTTGTTTCCACAGGGCTTTAGCTGCTGGCTGTTCAGCACCGCAGCCGTTCGCACCCTTCTTACCCGGAGGTGTTGGTGTATACCACCAAAATGATAACTGCTTTGCACCTCCTGCCAGGGCGTAGTAAACCTCGGTTCGCTTTTCTTCCGGAGTTGGGAACCTAAACTTCACCTCTCCTTTGCCTGATTGTGCGCTGACGGCATAGAGAACCATGTGCAGCGGTCGAGGCATGCACGCAAGCCTCGGCAGGTAGGTCAAAGCGTAAATGCACCTTGCGTTGGCGTACAGCGGGACTCTGCGAGGACTGCGGTCATACGCGTGGCTAAGGCGCGCTTGATAGTAGGGGTCGCACATCAGAATATCGGGGATTTCTCCGTAGGCGTACGTGCTCTGAGGTCGGAATGTGTAGTTTATGTTGACCGCGCACGGTGTAACTGGATCCTTCTCGTGCAGCGATTGTGCTTTGTTTACCATGCCTTGGGTCAAACAGCCCATCTTGTACTCTGGCGGCACACCCTTAACATAGAAGTCGGCTGATTCAGGTTCGTCGGCCAAGAAGTACAGATATGGATTTGTAGTTCCCTGCTTAAGATAATCGTTAACAGTGCGTCGGATGCCGAGCGATGCCAGGTATTCGCGGCCTTCTTGAGTTTTCAGAAATTCGATTACACAGTCTGAGCCTATCTGCTCCATTTGGGTGTTTATATTGTGAGCGGCTAGGTCTGCAAAGTATCGCTTGGCCGTTTCTTTGTCACTTGCATCACCCGGCATGGCACCCCACATCCCATACGCAGGTTCATCGCTCCACACCTTTACCAGCTCCGTGGCTTTCGAGCCGTCGGGGTACACAGCTTGCACGCAGCAGTACTTCCCTCGCTTGAGCGGTGTGGTAAGCTTTGCAACCACCGGAGATACTTTCAAGTCTGGGTCGAACCGAATCGTACAATTACTCGTTATGTCTTCCCCATCGAGGAGTATTCTTTGGGGCGGTTTGGATCCGGCAGAGCAAAACGCCGTCATCTCCTTTAGGTCTCTGGAGAAGGAAATGTATTCAAACCTAGGCCGGTGCCTCATGGGAATTGATACTTCCAGAGGCTTTTGCCCCTTGGTGCACACGGTCAATCTTACAGTGCCCGAAGGAGGATTGGTTCGAAGGCGCACGGTAATCTCGCATACTTCGCCTGGAGGTACACGCGACGGCCTTGCACGCCACCATATAGGATCACCCGCCGCTATGAGCTTCTTTCGTTCTGCCGCGCTGAGATCCGAAAAGAAAATCGAGGCTGGGTCGGCCTCTCGCTTTACATCTTGGTCTGAAAATGCTATCGCCCTCTTCAAGCTGATGCCGGCAAACTCGACATCTTCGATTAGCAACGGCTCAGTGCCAGTGTTCTTTAAATACACGTGTGTGCTTCCCGCAAGTGGCTTTTCCCACTGTCGTAGATCAAGAGCCCATTCGCGAGGGCTCATATCTTTGAGATACTCCGTGAACTCCTTAGGGTATGGAACATCGAACCGGTAGTACGCATCAACAACTTGCCAGCCTGCTGTAGTTGCCGATATGCCGACGTTCGGCACAACTGCCAACAAGAACAGTGCAGCAAGTCCTACCAACCTACGGCTCATCCTTTTCTGGCCTCCTCAGCAAACTTCCTCGCTCGTGCTACGTTTTCGTTCCACATATTTATGAACTGCTTTAGTGTCGGCACGACGTATATGGTGCTGCCGTACTCTTCGGGCTTAACGCCGTCCTTTTCGAACACTCTCTTCCAATCAGGCCATATCTTTGCTAAAATCTCGCTCCTCTTCGCCCAGATTGTTCCTGCCACGGGATATCCGTTCTCGTCCATTCCTTCGTAGAGTGATTTCCAGTTTTCAATCTTCAGCGGCATCAGATCGAGGTACATCCTCTGTATATTGCCGAAATCAGTCGAGTACGGCACATCTAGAAGCTCAGTGTTCTGGAAGAAGTTGCGCTTCGAGGCCGTCAGAATTCGTGTTCGCTTGAGACCTCTCTCCCTTTCCAGCAGTATCACAACGCGTTTGGTGCACAGTGTTCCAGCTCTGTCTATTGCGTCTTCCTCAGCCGATGGATCGAAATCGATGCCTACCTGTTTAACTGCAGCGATAAACTCGGCATTATTGACGATCGGATCAGTGAGCTTCTTCACCGAACTGGGATCAATCGAAGCGAACTTGCTGTCTTTGGGTAGAGCGTTGAGCAAAGTCCTGACTCGATAGTCACGAATGGCATCGTTGAAGCGGCCTATCATACTAGTCACCACGGAACCGCCTTCGCCGTCGTCAACCTTCTCGCCGGTTCGCCTTTCGTAATCGGCGATTCCTTCGTCTGTCGCGACTTGTGCCGCGTACATCTGAGAAACCTCATAGGATAGCGTCGTGTTCGTAAACATCCGCTCCTTAAGCGCGTCCGGATACTTCGGGTTGTAACCAGCATTAAAGCTGCGGATTACATTCAGCGCGGCCTGTCCCGTACAAGCTATCTTGAAATGGTTGTTTGACTTTCCAACCCTGGGCTTGGCGAGTTCCGTGTAAAACTCGTCAGCGCCGTCGAGCAGGATCTCGTCAAACAGCCGCACCCTTTCGCAAAGCCTGGCGTATATCTCGCCGCCGGCGTAGGTAAGTTTTTCCTCGTCGTCGTGCCAGTCTGGGCGCAGCTGGAAAGCTACTCGTCCTAGACCCCTGAGCAGAAAGACTGAGCGCAGCCCAAGCATAGCGTCCACAACAACCCATTCGGTGAACCTGGTTGCCCCCCAGTCGTCCGGATGGCCGCCCGCAATTTGTTCTCTTGCTATAAGCCTGCGCACCTCGTGCCACTTGTTTGGGAACCGACATATGAACTTGGTTGCCTCTTCACCCCATATGCAGCCTATGCCTGACATGTCGTCCTCGCCGGCTACTGCAATCACCGGGTTTGTGGTTCCTCCCAAACTTCCCATGCGCCTGCAGCGTGCAGCTTGCAGACCGTAGTCGTTGAAAAACTGTGTCTTTGTCTTGCCTTCCTCGCGGGCGAAGTACAGATCGGGGTAGTACATCCCGGGCTGGTAAAGCGCACTGAAACACGACAAGTAGTCCGTCGGGTTCGAATATGGATCTCGCCCATTCTCAGATTCCCATTTCTTTGCCCAGCCTGCGAACAGATTGTCTCCCTTGTTTGCCGCAAGGTCCTCTGCTTTGATCCGCGCGGATACTGCGAGGAACGATTCGCGATCTTGGTCAAACCACTTCTTAACCTGGTTTGCTGCGTGCGCCTGTAGTTGTGACGCTTGTTCTGAGGACAGCGCGCTGTCTCCGTGGAACTTGCGCCGGGCAAGATTGTGGTCAAGTTCAACCGGTGAGGAAAGCGACTCCGCAACGCCCAACATATATGCAACGATTCGCTCACGGAGCTTCGAGTCCCCCGCGGCAAACTCTTGATCAAGCGCTGAGGAGATTAGTTGAAGAGTCTTTTGGAGCTCTCCGGGGAGAGTAAAGAATATGGTTTTCTGGAGTGCCAGTTCAATATCCCATCCTGGCATCATTTCTCTCGTTCTCTCATCTCGGTTATATACCAAGTTGAGAATGGTCCTTTCGTGGTGTGTCATATTCGACTCCTTTCGTCGGTATATAGAGCGTTTATCGTTTGCGTTTTTGGTATTGATGTGGATTGTCTCACAACCAGCTCAACAGGCAAACAAACTTTCTCCTGCGTGCTTCTGCCGAGTCTGATTGCCTCGTTGAGAATTTGCACGCATTTTGCTCCAACTTGGTCAGCGGGCACACGCACGGTTGTCAGGGGCGGTTCCTCGAGTGATGCTATCTCATCATCGTCAAAACCTACGATGCTGATCTGCTCGGGCACCTTTAGGCCGTATTCTCTAAGGGCGCCTATAGCTCCATGTGCTGCGCGGTCGCTGCCGGCAACCAAGGCGGTGAATTCATCTCCTCTACAGAGGAGTTCCCTCGCTGATCTTTCGCCCATACGAACGGCATCTGCGCCGTCTTTACCCACAGGCGGCAGCGGTAACAAATTTGCTTCGCGCATCGCGTCGCAGTAGCCTTGGTAGCGCCGCCGGTACCACGGCAGGCTTGTGTCTCCAATGAAAACTATCTGCCTATGACCCAGAGCAAGCAAATGTTCTGTAGCTCTTCGTGAACCTTCCTGCTCATCGACATATACTGCGCTCCTGGGAGCGGGTTTGTCGTCGTTTATCAGGTTAGTTCCGAACACCACATACGGAAGCTCAAGCTGCTCCATGGCCTCGACTATGTTGGCGTAGTTGGTGCCTGCCAAGATCACTCCATCGATCAATCCCCGCGCGGCAAGCAGCTGCGGAAGCCGGATATCGGAAGGTTGAGTGTCCGCGTCGTAGGTGCAGCAGGCGTATACAATTTGGATACCTATCAATTCGGCTTGCTCTGCTGCTCCTTGGAGCACTTGCCCGTGGACGGCGTGTGCAAACGGCCGGTTGGAAAGCAGGAAACAAATCATCCCCGAATTGCCGTGTGCGAGAAGCCGCGCTCGAAAGTTGGGTTTGTAACCAAGCTTTTGGATGCTCTGTTTGACCCGTTCGATCGTTTGCGGGTTGACTCTCCAGGGCTCGTTCAGCACCCTGGATACGGTTGCCGTTCCGACTCCGGCATCAGCAGCTACTTCGCGAATTGTGATGGGTTTAGGCATACGACCGACGGGTCTGTGGAAACGATTTCATGAACCGCGGTCAATTCTACATCTCGCGAGACGAGGCGGTCAAGAAGTTGCCGCACCTCACGTTTTCAGGCGCGATGCGATTGCTCTAATGTGATCGGGCGTCGTACCGCAGCAGCCGCCGACGAGTCTTGCCCCGGCCTCTACACACCTGAGAACACCCTGGGCAAAATCGTCCGGCTCAAGTTTGAAGATAACCCTGCCGCCGACTAACTCAGGTTTTCCGGCGTTTGGTTCAGCCGCCAAGGGTAGCTCTGTGAGATCTCTCATCTGCTGAATTATTTTGCTTGCCTCGATAGGGTCGACAGTTCCGCAGTTTGTGCCAATGACATCTGCCCCAGCCTTGGCCAGCTCAGTTACTGCTTTCTCTATCGTGTCGCCCATCATGGTCCGAAATCCATTAGGCGTGGGATCAAACGAGATACAAGTTATAACCGGAAGACCTGTTGTCTGCTTCGCAGCGCTGGTCGATATCGCCGCTTCTCTTACGTCGGTCATCGTTTCGATAATGATACAGTCCACGCCGGCGTCCATAAGTAATTTCGCTTGTTCGGCTGCATTCTCAAAAAACTGTTCCTCAGTGTAATCGCCCAGCGGTTCAAGAAACTGGCCGGTCGAGCCCATATCGCCACACACGTAACAGTTATCGCCTGCCGCGTTTCTGCACAGTTCAACACCCTTGCGGTTGATTTCCTCGAACTCATCTTCCTTGCCCGCGTGTCGCAGGTAGATTCTGTTAGCTGTGAGAGTATTGGTTAACAGTATATCTGCTCCTGCATCTCGGTAAGCCGCGTGAATTTGCGAGACGATTTCGGGACACAGCAGGTTTGCCATCGGTCCGGGCTCACCTCCATGCGCAGCGATCTGGGTTCCGGTTGCCCCGTCGAAAATAAGTATCTTCCCGTTTGTTAACGCTTCGTAGAAGCTTATCATGCTGTTCACTCCCTCTGTGTCCTGTTGTCAATGCCGAAAGTATAAGAGGGATGCCGTGCGTTGTCAAAAGGTCGGGAGTGCGCGTAGCAGATGGGGCAAATACTCCGTACTCTTAAGGTTGCTCACTGTCAGGTTTTGCAGTCGCGGTGCGAGGGGAATACTTTGACGTAAACCAATCGTCGTCAACTGAGGTGGGAAATGAACGTCAATGTCTTGATTGTATTCTACAGCCGCTATGGAAATACCAGACTGCTTGCCGACGCCATTGCGGAAGGCGCTCAGCAAGCGGGGGCAGATGTGAGGGTGCGCCGCGTTGCCGACTTGGCTCCCGAAAACATTATGCGCCAAGATCAAGATTGGTGGTCGGCCCGTGCGCAGATGTCTGAGCTCTACTCAGAGCCCACAGATGAGGATCTGTTGTGGGCAGATGCGATAGTAATCGGCTGTCCAACCAGATTTGGTTCCCCTCCGGCTGAGTTGAAGCTTTTCCTCGACAAGTTGGGCCCTCTTTGGTTTCAGGGCAAGTTGGTCGACAAGGTTGGCTCTGCTTTTGTTACCACCGGAACTGTCCACGGCGGCAATGAGATGACTGTGCATTCTCTGCTTACGACAATGATGCACTTCGGAATGATTATCGTTCCGCCGGGATACGCTGATACATCGATGTTTGCTGCAGGTGCTCCATATGGAGCTAGTGCAGTCACCGGTCCAGAAAGCGACAAACCGCCGACTGAAGTAGACCTTGCTGCAGCGCGCTTCCAAGGCAAACGCACCGCTGAACGTGCTCTTATGCTCAAAATCGGCAAAGCCTCGCTGACGTCCGGTTAGGCTGGAATACACTCTCCGGTGGTGAGTGCCTAAACAGCCTTGTTTAACTGGACTTCCATTAGCACGCTGGGTAACGGTGAACACACACCGCCGTTTCCCGCTTGCTGCTTGACAGAATTTTTGCCGAGAGTAAAATGCAAGCAGGCGCTTTGCATGCTGTGCAGGCAACTCTCTGTTCTGAGGTAATATGTGGTGAAGAGGTTAAGGGAAGGATTCACTCTGATAGAGCTTCTCGTCGTAATAGCCATAATTGCGATCCTTGCGGCTATCCTGTTTCCCGTTTTCGTTGCGGCCTCTGAAAGGAGCAGAGAAGCCTCTTGCAAGTCCAACATGAAGCAGCTTGCTATGGCAGTGCAGCTTTACTTGGGAGATTGGGATTATTGCTACCCGGATCACACCAGTGTCGGCTTGCCGTACACGGGCCACGTGTATAACAACTCCATAGGTGGCGAGTGGATTAAGCAGTATGCCCACAGATACATGTCCGTCACCGCCCTGGGCAAGACTCCTGCCGGTCTGGGCAAAGTGTTGGGAAGGTACCTGAAGAATATGAACGTCTTCAAGTGTCCCAGCGAATGGAGAAAAAGACCTTCAAACGTGTGGGACTGGCTTCCCTACGAAGAGGGGTCTACCTACTACTACAAACATGCTCTTTGCTTCTATGCGAACTATCATCAGAAGCCGCTAAGAATGTCGGCAGCGAAGTACCCCACAAAGGTTGCTATGATGTACGAGGCCGCGTGGCACTTGCGCGACGTTTGGCCGTTCATTTGGGACGTAAACTATTGGCGGCAGCAAACCGAGCGTCCAGATACCATACGCATCAATTGCATCTTTCTTGATTGCCACGTTGGAACAATCGACCTGCGCTACAACGACATCAGCGCCTACGACGGCAACTGGTTTCTGTTTGTTCACGGGTGGGATCCTACGGTAGGAGGGCGCGACAAACTCTAGTCACGTCGGCTTTTCTCTCGGCGTAGATCACATCACTACTTGGTCTACTAGACTTTAAGTACTCTGATCAGACTCGTGTTACCAGGCACGCCGACTGGTACGCCCGCAATTACCAAAACAGTATCGCCCTTTTTTATCAGTTTCGCGTCAAGAGACGCTTCGACGGCATTTTCAATGAGCGCATCCGTATCTCGTGCCATCTCGACACATATCGCTGTAACGCCCCAACACAAGGAAAGCCTTCGCGTTGTTTCTTCGCTCGATGCAGCGGCAATTATTTTGGCTTCAGGCCTGTACTTGGCAACAAGCCTTGCTGTGGTTCCGCCGTAAGTACAGGTGATTATTGCTGAAACTCGCAGGTCGGCAGACAACTTAGCGGCAGCCTCGCTTATGGCCTCGGTGACGTCTCTAGTAGGATATTCCAGGCGCTGAGCGCAGCAAGCTCTATATTCCGGCGATCGCTCTGTGCGTTTTGCTATTGCATCCATCATTTGCACGGCTTCGACAGGAAACATACCAACAGCCGTCTCGCCTGAAAGCATCGTGGCGTCCGTCCCATCTATGATCGCGTTTGCTACATCAGTCACTTCTGCTCTGGTGGGACGAGGGTTTGAAATCATTGAGTCGAGCATCTGGGTAGCAGTTATCACTGGTTTGCCCGCGCGATTGCAGTACTTGATAATGGTCTTCTGAATCACAGGCACCTCGTGTATTGGCAGCTCTATTCCGAGGTCGCCGCGGGCAACCATGATCCCGTCATAAGTTTCGATTATGTCCGCAAGGTTCCTCACAGCCTCAGGTCGTTCGATCTTGGCGATCACAGGAGCGCTTTTGCCGACCTCGCGCATTACATTCTTCAGAGGCAACAAGTCGTCCGCCGATCGCACGAATGAACTGGCGACCCAGTCTACGCCCTGCTCCAAACCGAACCGCAGATCTTCCTTGTCCTTATCGGTTATCCCTGGTATCTCGTAACTGACTCCAGGAGCTGTGAACCCCTTATGGGGGTTCAGCTCCCCTCCGGTCACGACGGTCGTTACTATGTCGGTATCTGTGACCGAGGTAACTTTGAATTCCAGTTTCGCGTCGTCGACGTAGATCAACTGACCTCGCTTGATTTGCCTGAGGACTTCAGGATAGGGTAGACTGACTTCGTGCTCATTGCCTGCCACCGACCGGATTGTAAAAACGTATTGCTGACCCGGCTGGAGTCTTACCGGCGGGTTTTCGATGGTTCCTATGCGAATCTTTGGACCAGGCAAATCTTGCAGGATACCGACATTACGCCTGAGTTTCGCGCTTATTTGCCTTATGAGTCTTATCTTTTCGGCGTGTTCTGCGTGGGTGCCATGGGAGAAGTTCAGACGAGCGACGTCCATCCCAGCCCGTACCAGCTTTTCAATCATTTCGGGCGATTCCGTGGCTGGACCTATGGTGCATACGATTTTTGTTCGCCGTGTCACTCTTGTATTTTCTCGCGGACTATCGTACCGTCGTAAGTTTCCTGTATTGAACTTCCGGGCCGCACAATTAGAAATTCTTTCTCGTTCCAATCGCCGCTTGCAAGGCGAGTGAGCAGGCACGTATCGCCTCGAATTTCAACGTATTCCCAACCTCTTTCAGAAGCCAGGTTCTTGGTAAACTCGCGATATGCCTCTATGTTGCCAAGACCGGTGTCTATAAAAGCCGCGCGTGTGTAGTGCTTCATCCACAGGGATTCCTGTTGAATGAGGAAGCGCGCGTTGTCCTCCCCGTACTTCCTTGCGTATTCTTCAAACCGCTCCTGGGCACGCTTCTCGTATGCATCATCGATAATTCCCTGTTGTACCTCGCCGGTCTTGCGCTCGATCCAGCCTGGGCTGTAGTAATACGTTCCGGGATGCTGAGAAAATTCTTTGCTGTAACGTGCACGCGAGCCAAGAAGCAGCGTTATGCAGTCGTGTGCTCGAGGAATCACAAGAGGAATTTTACCGGCACGAATTCCGACGGTTCCCCGACTGCACAAACCATAACCAAGTGCGACATAGTCGTATCTTTCATACGGAGTTGCGTCGACCTCTTTCTGTAATTCCTTCCTGAGTTCTTCAGGGGTGTCGTGCAATCCGAATGGCATAAGTGTCAGGTCTACAATCTGGGGACTGACCGCAGCCGCGAACATAAGCTCGCGAGCGAACACCTCACATGCGATAATTTTGATTCTCATAGCGTCATTCTAGTTTTTGGCGGTGTAAACCGTCAATGCACGAACTCGACTGAGAACGTCACCGAGAAGAACACGGTTTCTCCCGGCTGGAGTATCTTTATAGTGTTTGTCTTTTCCCAGTCAGAACGGCCGAGTTCCATAAACGCGCCTAATCCTCGCGTCCAGGGTTCGATGCAGACGAAATCAGAGTTGTCGGGAGCGTAGACCACCAGGAACTCGGTGTTCTGGTCGAAATCAACATGAACGACCCTTCCTGCCTGCTTGTCCCAAAGCGACATTCGTCTGCCAACCAAGCCGGTGTAAAGATTATCGTAATAAACACCGGGGGCTAGCTTTAGCACGCCGTCAAAATCTTTCATCTCACCGGTCGGCAGAATAGTATCCGGCGTGAGAATAACTTCTTTCGTCGCTGGCAACTTGATCTCTACGCCTTTCCTTTCCGGATTTGAGACTCTGAAGTACGGGTGATAGCCGAATGCGACAGGCGCAGGTTTGGTGTCGGCGTTAGTAATGCGCGCCCACAAGTCTATTCTGTCCGGTTTGAGAGTAAAACTTTGTGTAAGCCGAACGTCAAACGGGTAGCTTTCCTGGTGTACCTCTTCCGGTATGCAAATGTCGTACACGGAGGTTACCAGAAACGGCGTCTCCATAAGACCGGTTCGTTCGAAATGCGACTTAAACACGATTCCATGGTTCGGCATATGGTAGCGGTGCTCACTGCCGTAGATGCGGTACGGACCAAGTATGGGTTTGTCACCGGAGAGGTCCCAAGTTCGTCCTACTGCCGGGAATAATATCGGATTCCCTCCGCCGGTGATCTTGGCAGCCGATTCGGGCAGCTCCGGCGGACAATACATAAGTTCCATGCCGCGCGTGTTCCAAGAGATCAGATTACAGCCCCAAGTGCGCGCTACAGAGCATCGGCTTCCGTCTATCAGCTGATACTCGTCTATGATGTGCTTTGTCATTTTAGTGCGCCTCCCGAAAGCGGATAATGCGGCTTTCTATTTTAGCATGGCTGTAAACTCTACTGGGGTTTTTGTGCGAACGAGCTGCCAGGAATGGACATCATTCGTGATATAATGGCCGCAAACGGCATCAGGCTTCGCGGGAGGCAATTGCTGCTTGGACGAAATACTACGTGCAGTAACGACTTGGATAACGGCTAACGTAGCCAGCCTCGGCTATATAGGCATAGTTATTATGATGGGTATCGAAAGCGCATGCATCCCACTGCCCAGCGAAGTGATAATGCCATTCGGTGGCTACTTGGTCTACAAAGATCCTGCTCGTTTCAACATCTGGCTGATGGGGGTTGCCGGAGCGATTGGGTGTGTGTGGGGATCAGTGGTAGCCTACTGGGTCGGTTCGTATGGTGGGCGGCCGTTCATCGAGAAATACGGCAAGTACGTGCTGATTCGCCGCAAGGATCTTGACAAGGCGGACGCATTCTTCGCTAGATACGGCGACGCCGCAATCTTCATAAGCCGCCTGCTGCCGGTGGTTCGGACATTCATCTCTTTCCCTGCGGGTATAGCGCGCATGCGCTTTGGCAGATTTGTGGTTTATACGTTCTTGGGTTCATTCCCGTGGTGTCTGGGTCTAGCATATTTGGGTAAGATACTGGGCAAGCAATGGGATACAAAGCTGCGCGCTTATTTTCACAAGGCAGACGCGCTCATTATTGCCGTCATACTTCTGCTTGTGGTGCTATATGTATTCCACCACATCAAATCGGAGAGAGAATAACTAGGGATAGAGAAATGGCAGTCACGTCCTGTGACCGCCATTTCCTTACTGCCTCGACCTTGGGTCGGTTACTGCGGTTGTGCGACCTCCTTGCCGAGTCCCGCAATAACATCGTCGGTAAGCGATTCGTTGAAAGCGTCCCAGCGTGACTTTTCCCACACCTCTATCTTGTCAGTAAGACCTATCAGCCACACACTGTCGCCCGGCTTTATTCCCGCGTGCTGCATTAGCATAGGCGGAATTGCGATTCGCCCCTGTCTGTCCGGTGTGCATTCGGCTGCTGCACCCAAAAAGAATCTTTCCAGCTTCAGAGCTCGCTCGTCCCAAAGAGATTTCGGCGTAAGAGCCTCTTGGACTCTGGGCCAAGTCGCCTGTGAAAAAATCCATAGGCAGCCGTGTAGTCCTCTGGTTATGTAGAACTTGTCTCCGAGCTTCTGGCGTAGACGTGCAGGGATAACCGTTCTTCCCTTGTCGTCTACAGTATGCTCATAAGCACCAGAAAACATCGGTCACTCCGTGAGACCGCTGCTTCAGCATGCGATCGTAAACGCCATATCACGTCGCGACTTCCTCCGCACGAGCCTTGCTTCCAGCAGGCATTTGAGGTTTCGTCGGTCCGCGTCGAGAAGAGCCCGCACGAAATCTCTTGTCTTCTGTTTACACTTGTCGGCTGCGCAGCTCGAACAGTAGCGTCGGACGATCGAGTGTGGTCCCTTGCCGCTTATGACTATGGTGGCGGCCGGAAAAAGTTCTTTCTTGCCGCATATACCACAGCATGGTAGCGGCATCATCTTGCTTCCAGTTACCCGGCAGAGGTCCGAAATCACCTCAAGTGCAACTTCGTCGGCAGGATTCAGGTAGAAAGTGGAGTCGTAATGACTGCGGATAGCTGCAGCTATCTCATCCAAAATTTCGGTCCATGCAGAGTTGACTTGGACGGCGTAGCTTACCAGTCGGCCTGTCGACAGCTTGTACGTCTGGGCGACCGATCCGATTTCGGCGAAGAATTCATCGAGCTGTTTTCGTTGCTGTGAAGCGTGTGCCTCTATCGCATAGATCGCGCGGGCGCCACTCAGCTGATCTTCGAGCATTTGGTTGCATAAGCCACGTTTGGGTTCGAATATCAATCCGCTACCCCCATGCCTACCAAAGTGCCTGAATCCATGGGGCAATTTACCATTTAATACCACTATCTACCCCAAGATTATAATCACCTACCACTGCTCTGTCAATAGGTCAACAAGTGCAGAGTAGAAACTTTTTTGCAGCTTTTCGTGCTACAATTGTGCTAGACAAAAACGCGGCACCGCGCTGGCCAGATGCGGTCGACGGAGGAAGAAAATGCCTAAGCTGGCGGCTTTGGGTGGTACGCCCGTTGCGGAAAACGGGATTCGTATCGAGTGGCCTGAGATTGGGCCCAAAGAGCGCGAAGCTGTTTTGGCCACTCTGGAACGCAGGGAGTGGTGCAGGCTTTGGTCGGCTGAGGACTCTGAGGCTTCAAAATTCGAGAGAGAATGGGCGCGCTATCACGACGCTCGCCACTGCGTGGCAGTGGCAAATGGCACAGTAGCGCTGATGTGCGCTTTTCGTGCTCTTGGGGTGTGGCATGGAGACGAGGTAATTGTGCCCTCGGTGACATTCGTAGCTACCGCCGATGCGGTTGGTCTGTGTGGGGCGATCCCTGTGTTCGTTGATGTTGATCCGGATACGTATCAGATAGATCCTGCGGCTGCAGAATCTGCAATCACCGACCGCACGAAAGCTATATGCGTCGTTCACTATGCTGGCTATCCGGCCGATCTTGATCGATTAAAGGAATTATCTGACCGCACTGGGCTGCCTGTGGTTGAGGACTGCGCGCACGCTCACGGAACTGAATGGCGTGGACGCAAAGTTGGGGCGCACATAACATTAGGATGCTTCAGCTTTCAGCAGTCCAAAAGTCTTACGGCGGGTGAGGGTGGGGCGGTCATCACGGATTCCCAGGATCTTGCCGATCGTGTTTGGGCCATTCACAACGTCGGCCGCACTCGTGACGCAGCCCGTTATACACACTCTTCCCTCGGTGGCAATTTCAGGATGAGTGAGTGGGAGGCAACAATTCTCCGTTGCCAAATGGTCAGGTTGCAGGAGCAGACCGAACGTCGGATGAGAAGTGCCGAGTTAATAGCCGAAGGTTTGGCTCAGATAGACGGTTTGTCCTTGCTCAAACCCGATAGCCGCATTACACAGAGGGGGTTCTATTTCCTTATCATACGTTATGATGCGACTAAGTGGGACGGCATCCACCGGGACGTTTTCCTAAGAGCGCTGCAAGCGGAAGGTATTCCCTGCGGGACCGCCTACGGTTGGCCGGTATATAAGAACCCAAGTTATGCCTCCGGTGGCGTGCCTCACAGGGTCATGGACTGTCCCAATGCTGAGCGGATTACGGCTGAAGAACAGATTGCCACATGGAATCATCTTTTGCTTCACGTTCGCAACGCGATTCTATTGGTCGAGGCTTGCGCGAAAATCAGGGAGAATATCGACGAACTGCGCCGGCTTGCTCAGGGCTGAGGCCGTTTCAACATCTTGGAAGGCTGCAAATTGATACCAATCTCCCGAAAATAATGTATAATGCAGTTGGCTGGTAATAGCCTTATCACCAGGTGGGAGGTGAACTCCAAATGAAAGGCGGTGGCAAGAACCGCGGTTTTACCCTCATCGAGTTGCTCGTGGTAATCGCGATAATCGCTGTGTTGGCGGGTATTCTTTTCCCGGTGTTCTTGCGTGCGCGCGAAACGGCTCGCCGCGGACAGTGTACCTCGAACCTAAAGCAAATAGGCTACGCTCTTTCGATGTATCGCGACGACTACGGCCGGATGCCGAGCATTTGGCATGCACAAGGAGGTGCGACGCTCGAACAGAATAACTTTTTCTTTGTAATCACGCGCTACATAGGCCAGAAAATCGAGCGGGAGAACAACGGGGCCGGAAACGCTTCGCGGTATACGGTCTACAAATGCCTGAGTGCGCCGTGGCTCAAACAGGATGTAACCCCTCGTTCTAACGAGAATAACGGCCGCACTAATGTTGGCTTCGCCTACACGATGAATGAAACTGGTTGGCGGGTGACAAGCGGTCCGGTTATCCCGTGGGTCGGGTGCGGTTTGCGCGATTCGCAAGTCGCCATGCCTCACAAACTGATCTTCGTTGCCGAGGGCATGGGCTGGCAGTACTATGGTGTTGCTTATGGTGACGGCAAGATTATCGATAACGAAAATCCCACAGGTAACGACGGCTGGGTCAGTAATAATCCCCGCGCAGACGAAGACATTCCTCTATCTGATGGCCAGGTAGGCAGACACGGCGGCTCGCGAAGCAAAGTCTACAACATTCGCGTGAGCCACGGTGGAGGCGCGATGTGCCTTTTCTACGACGGCCACATCGAATGGCGAAACCGAACAAAAGGCATCAACTGGACTTCCAAACCCTGCTACTATTAGTCGTTTGACACAAAGCACCTGGCATTGTCGCTAGGGTTGGAAGCGGAGACCACTACGTGTAGTTGTTCGTCTCGGTTTCGGAGATCCACGCTTGGTCACGCCTGCGCTAATGTCGAATCTTACAACCGCCTCGGACACTGCTCCGAACACTGTTCCCTCCGATCTTCGTTTGACACGGTTTGCTCGAGCGACTAGAATAAATAGGCGCTCGTCCGCAAGATCTGGGTAGCCCCTTGCAGGACGGCAAATACAAACAAGGAGGGATAGTGCGGAAATGGCGGTCAAAGTCGGAATCAATGGTTTTGGAAGGATTGGGCGACTGACTTTACGTGCAATTCTTCAGAAGTACCCGAATGACATTGAGGTCGTTGCTATTAACGACCTCTTCGATTCTAAGACGAACGCCCACTTGTTCAAGTATGACACGAACTATGGGCCGTGGCCCGGCGAAGTGAAGGCGGAGGACGATGTCGTCATAATTGACGGGCGAAAGATCAAAGTTTACGCGGAGAAGGATCCTGGCAACATTCCTTGGCAGGACCATGGTGTTCAGATAGTCGTCGAGGCGACCGGAGCCTTCACAGATGCTAAGCCGGATCCTGAGAAGGGCAAACCTGGCGCGTCTGCTCACCTGCACGACACGGTCAAGAAAGTTATCATCACCGCGCCTGCCAAGAATGAAGACGCCACAATTGTTATGGGAGTCAACGAGGGCGTTTACGACCCCGCCACCTGCCATATTGTTTCGAATGCAAGTTGCACCACAAACTGCTTGGCTCCCGTTGCAAAAGTCTTGGTGGACAACTTCGGCATTGAAAGTGGTTTTATGACGACAGTGCACGCGTATACGAATGACCAGCGCACCGCCGACCAAGCTCACAAAGACCTTCGCCGAGCACGTGCTGCAGCCTGCAACATCATCCCGACGACCACTGGCGCGGCTAAGGCGATCGGCTTGGTGATTCCTGAACTCAAGGGCAAGATGCACGGCTTTGCTATTCGCGTTCCTACACCGACAGTGTCCCTTGTCGATCTCAGCGTCGTGCTCAGCAAGCCGGCTACCGTTGAAGAGATCAACGCGGCTATGAAGAAGGCGTCTGAGGGACCAATGAAGGGTATCCTTGGCTACACTGAGGATCCGGTGGTGTCGATGGACTTCAGGGGTGATTCGCGCAGTTCAATATTTGATGCTCTTTCGACGATGGCTCTTACGGACACATTCGTCAAGGTGCTGGCTTGGTATGACAACGAGTGGGCATACTCAGAGCGAGTTGCCGATCTGATCGACTTTATGGTCAAGAAGGGACTCTAGCTGGCCTCTTCTTGAGTGGTTACGTGAAGTTCGTTCCGACGGCTTGATCTGCGCGGAGGGTTACTTGGATGAATAAGAAAACCGTTAGAGATATTGACGTGCGAGGCAAGCGAGTTCTCGTTCGCGTCGACTTCAACGTGCCGCTTGATGCTGAACGCAACATAACGGATGACAGAAGAATAGTTGCAGCTTTGCCGACCATCAAGTACCTCATAGAGCAGGGCGCGAAGGTTATTCTGATGTCTCACCTTGGTCGGCCCAAGCATGACGACACGGGCAAAGCTGACGCCGAATCTGTGAAGAAGTACAACCTCGACCCGGTTGCGAAGCGTCTGTCAGAGCTTATTGGTAAGCCGGTAAAGAAGCTCGATGACTGCATCGGCGAGGAAGTCAAAAAGGCTGTTGAAGCCATGTCAGACGGGGACGTTGTCCTTCTCGAGAACGTCCGTTTCTACAAGGCTGAGGAAAAGAACGATCCGGAGTTCGCTCGGCAACTGGCATCGCTCGGCGAAGTATATGTGAACGATGCCTTCGGCACGGCTCACAGAGCGCATGCTTCAACAGAGGGCGTTGCACACATATTGCCTGGGGTCGCCGGCTTCCTAATGGAAAAGGAGCTGGATTACCTTGGGAAGGCTCTCGAAAACCCTGACAGGCCGTTTGTTGCGGTACTAGGCGGCGTCAAGGTTTCCGATAAGATCAAGGTGATCGACAACCTGTTGAACAAGGTAGATGCCCTGCTTATCGGGGGCGCTATGACGTATACCTTCCTGAAGGCTCAGGGTTATAGTGTCGGCAATTCCATGGTGGATGTAGACGGACTAGCTTTGGCCAACCAAGCGCTTCAGAAAGCAAAGGAGCGCGGTGTTGAGCTGATGCTGCCGATCGACACAGTGGCAGTCGAACTTCCTGCTGACTTCGACATTCCGTCGGGTGTGCCGGCGGATGTGAATATCCAGATCGTTCCGTCCACTGCAATACCTGATGGCTATCGCGGACTCGATATAGGTCCTGAGACGGTAAAGCAGTACGGTGAAAAGATTAAGTCAGCTCGAACAGTGGTTTGGAACGGCCCAATGGGAGTGTTCGAGGATCCCAGATTTGCCAAGGGCACTTTGGGTATAGCCCAGGCTATGGCAGAATGCCAGGGAACCACTATTGTCGGCGGTGGAGATTCTGCTGCTGCTGTCGAACAACTTGGATACGCCGACAAAATAGACCACGTGTCAACTGGAGGCGGTGCTTCGCTGGAGTTTCTGGAGGGTAAGGAACTGCCGGGTGTAGCCATACTCCAGGACAAGTAGATCGCAGAATGCCGAGGGCAGCCCGTTGTCTGATGGGCTGCCCGTTTTTTCAGATCATTTCGTTCTCTTATAAAAATGCGAGAGGTGGTTATCTGGAGCAGCCATGCAAAGACGACCGTTTATTGCTGGGAACTGGAAAATGAATAATACGGTGAGCCAGTCGCTCGCGTTGATAGACGAGTTGAAGCCGCTTGTCGCCGACGTGGACGCAGTTGACATTGCCGTATGTCCGACATTTGTATCGCTTGCGGCTGTTGGGGAACGGCTTAAAGGTTCCAACATCACCTTGGGTGCTCAATGTTGTTTCTGGAAATCTTCAGGTGCTTGGACAAGCCAGATCGCACCCGAGATGTTGGTAGATGTCGGTTGCAAATGGGTCATAATAGGACATTCCGAAACTCGGGGGCGGTTCGGTACCGTAGACGACGAGTTGGCCAGAGTACTCTCGTACTTCGGTGAAAACGACGAAACTGTTAACTTGAAGGCCAAAGCAGCATTTGCTGCTGGACTAACTCCTATCATCGCTTGTGGCGAGCTGCTGTCTGAACGAGAAGATGGCAAGACAGACGAAGTCATCAAGAGGCAGATTAACACCGACATAGCCGGTTTCACGAAGGAGCAAGCCTCGCGTATGGTTATTGCATACGAGCCTGTTTGGGCAATCGGCACGGGGCAAGTATGCGATGCCGTTGAGGCTGACCGGGTGTGCGGTCTCATCAGGCAAATTGTAGCCGATATGTATGGGAGTGACGTCGCTGAGTCGGTCCGTATCCAGTATGGGGGCAGCGTCAAACCCGACAATGCTCAGGAGCTTTTGCACAAGCCTAACATAGACGGTGCACTTGTTGGCGGAGCTTCACTGAAAGCTGCAGATTTTGCCGCCATTGTAAGAGCCGCTCTGTAGTTAGCTATTGCTGCGCAAAGCGGTGCGTGTCCCCTGTCTTCACCTGTGTGCTGGACAGGGGACACGGGATTTAATTAAGCATTTTCGGGCTGCTGTTTGCCGCAGAAGGCGAAGCAGGCATCGCATGATTTACATCGGTACGTCTGGCTTCAGCTACGACGATTGGAAGGGTCACTTCTACCCTGCAGATCTTCCAAAGAAAGATATGCTCGCCTACTACTCCTCGCGGTTCAATTGCGTCGAGATTAATTCTACATTTTATGTGATACCATCGCCGCGAACCTTTGTCAGTCTGGATCGTAGAACCCCAAGAGACTTTCACTTCACGGTTAAAGCACACAAGGATATGACCCACGCCGAAGCGGTTGATCGTACTATCTTTGAGAACTTTCTCCAGGCAGTTCAGCCGGTCCGCGAATCCGGAAAGCTTGGGTGTGTGCTTGCTCAGTTTCCGTGGTCGTTTCGCCGAAGCGTCGAGAATATCGACAAGCTCAAATCATTCAGGGACATGCTTGCGGATGTGCCTGTAGTGGTCGAGTTTCGCAACTCTGAGTGGATCAAGGAAGACACTTTTGATTTGTTGAGAGAGCTTGACCTGGGTTTCTGTGCCGTAGACGAACCGAAGTTGAAAGGTTTGTTGCCTCCTGTGGCTGAGGCAACTTCTGCGATAGGCTATGTTCGCTTCCATGGCCGGAATGCGGCTAGATGGTGGCAGCATGAGGAATCTCACGAACGTTACGACTATCTCTACACGGAAGACGAACTCCGGGAGTGGGTTCCGAGAATCCAGCTGATCGCTTCCAAGACGGAGCGAACATACGTGTTCTTCAACAACCATTTTCAGGGTAAGTCCGTACGCAACGCGCAGATGCTGGCGAGGATGCTGAATCTTTCGCTGCCGCTTGATTCAGACCTGCTGGAATCTAGCTGAGCCTCCTGTTGGATAAAGGGCCGAATATAAGGGTTGGTAATCAAATTTGCCGCGTGAGACTCCGATCCTGCTCATAACGTACGATCAGCGGGAAATGTCTTACAGATAGTATCCGTTTCGGATCCGATAGGTCAATCTGAAGCTGCACAAACGTCGTGACGCTGACCTCATAGGATTCTTTTCTCGTACAACCGACAAGCAAGGAGGGCAAAGAATTGACACGCAATGGTTTCTGTGTTTTGGGTGCAGCGGTTGCTTTACTGTTGACAACGGCAGCCGCTGTGGTAGCAGGGGAGACCAAGACAGACGCTGGTGGTGTCGACGTAAAGACTGCGGTCGCCACTGAAAACTCTACTGTGTCTCTCGATGTTAAGGACAGTGATGTCAGACAGGTGTTCGAGTCGTTGGCGAAGCAGTCGAAGGCGAAGATCGTTCTGGAAAGTACGGTAAGAGGATCGGTAAGTTCGATTTCTGTGAACAATGTGTCCCTGGAATCCGCTCTCTCCGCAGTGTGCAAGTCTGCAAAGCTTCAATGGCGCAAAATTCTCATTTCTGAGAATTCCAAACTGCTCGAGCAGCCTGATCGCTTCGCCGCGACGGTGAGGTTGATGTCTGGTCTGGGATTTCCCGATCTCATCATTGCAGCTTCGTCGACGGGACGTGTACAGGTGCACTTAGAGGAGGAGAAGTCCGTTCGCAGTGTTGGCAGTCTATCGAATTCGTTGGGCATGAAAGAGGTGTACCTCATAACCAACGACCAAGCAGTTGCCGCGAAAGCTGTTGCACAAGAGAAGGCGGATTCAGCAGCCAAGCCAGCGAAGTTTATACAGTTCTCCAAAGACCAGATGGATCTATTTATGCAGATGACGCCTGAGGAAAGAGAACAAGCGCTTATCTCGAGTCTGAATATGATGGATCAGATTGGTCCTGAGTACATGGCAGCAGTTATGGAGTCGCTTGCAAATGTAGATCCGACGTACGTGCGTGCTCTCGTCAGCAAACAAACGCAAATGATGTTCAGGCTTTCTCCAGAGCAGCGGCGAGCTATGATGAAGTTCAATATGGAAGTGATGAAAGAGCTTACACCGGAACAAATGAAGATCTTGCAAGAGGATGCTCTTGCGGTAATGCAAGAAATGCAAAGCGATGCTGGCAAATAGGTATGTCGGCGGGGCAGGTGTGTAAGCTCTGCGCTTAGCGAGCACGGCTCCTGACATGCTTTGACGTGTCTGCGTCTCGCGTGGTTGGCGGATTGTTGTCAGGAGTGTTTCCGGCCCACGGACACAGCTGAACGTGCGAAGGAGCTTCCGATATTTACTGCGCCAGGCCAAACGGCCTGGCGCAGTATTCGTAAAGATCCTACGTCATGTCGGCTGGGGATTATTTCTTCTTCGGCTGATATTGCGGCTCATTGGGTCTGGGCAGTCGCTCTTCGACTGGCGGAAGCGGCGGGCCGCCCCTTTTCGGCTTCGAAAGATAGTAATATGCGGTGCTCGAATAATCGTTTGATAGTTTGTTCGCGTGACCATGTTCGATGGTCACGCGAATGCTCTTTCGAAATCTTATTGGATCTTCGATGTGGTAGCGGTAAACCGTGTTCTTACCTTTCCACCGCCACTCGTCGTTGCCTGAGTAGAGTATTACACCGTGGTAAGGGGCATTGTATTCCTGGGTCGGACAATAGGCGCAGTGGAACCAGTCTTCCGTGCCGGTTCCATGCAGACTTGGCGGCCACTCCTCGCCGTCGATGAATATCATATCGTCGCCTTCGCCGTACCAGTCGTTGGGATTTCTTTGGAAGCAGTCAATGTCCAGGTGGGCGCCACAGTATATGCCGTCACCTTCGACCTCGCAGATAACATAGTTGTGCTCGCCGGAAGTGTTGAAAAACCTAGGATCCTCTTGTATTGAGCGATCGGCATAACTCTTTCCCTCTTCGAACGCCCAACCTTTCGTATCCGCCTCTCTCCTCCATTGAACATGGAAATACGCCAGGTCCTTCACGGCCTCTACAGACGGATACAACTCGTAGTCGATGTAGAAATAGTGGGCGTAGTCTTCCGGTCCTTGGTTTTCTACTTCTATGATTGCTCTTTCCTTGAATGGCATAGGCCACCAGCTGTTAAACCCCTTCCCATTTTGCGGGCTCAT
Organism: Armatimonadota bacterium; assembly: GCA_029907315.1. GTDB lineage: Bacteria > Armatimonadota > UBA5829 > UBA5829 > UBA5829 > CALJES01. The sequence goes on from JARYME010000002.1 coordinate 29,209, forward strand.
TTGCAGGGGAAGCGTTATGAAGTTCTTGCGCATGCCGTGGCCCAAACCAAAGAAATCTCCAATAGGGCATTCGACACTCGGCTCAGGACAATTGTCCCAATACATCCGAAGGACGATACGTCGACAATAATCTTCGCTTTTGATGCCGAGGGTCATCCAGATGTGCTTAATACAGCCCGGACCTTGGATATCGGCAAGCACCCTCTTCTCACCTGGTTGTATGCGCCATGCGTCGGCATTACCTCCTCTTGTGTCATAGCTCGATATGCGCTTACTGACGTAATCCCTTAGCTTGGGCAGAGATGCCAAACTGGTTTGGCCGATCACTTCTTCTGTTACCTCCTTGCGAAATTGTTTAACACTGTAATTCCCGGCAAAGCGGTTCAAAGTTTCATTATGCGGATGTGGTGGTACATCCTCCAAAGACGCTATTGACAGTGAGCTTGAAAACCGTCTAAACTGCAGCGTGTTGGCTTAGCAGCGATGGACAAACTCAGTCGCGATTTCTACTTGGCGGACACGATCGAAGTAGCCGTCAAGCTTCTAGGCAAGATTCTCGTACACCGAATCGACCAGTGTGAGATCTCCGGACGAATTGTTGAAACTGAGGCATATCTGCGGGATGATCCTGCCTGCCACGCTAGTAGAGGAATGACCGCGCGAAATGCGGCCATGTTTGGAGAGCCAGGGCACGCCTATGTGTATGCAACTTACGGTAACCACTACTGTCTGAACGTGGTTACACAGCCGGTTGGTGTGCCTGAAGCGGTTCTTATAAGGGCGGTAATTCCTTTGAGCGGTGTAGAAATCATGCAGGCAAAGAGGAATAGGACGCGCTTGCAAGATCTCTGCAGTGGTCCGGCGAAGTTAACTCAAGCTATGGGTATCACCCTTGAACTCAACGGGATAGACTTGTTGGGAGACCGATTGTTTATCGCCGATGATGGAACGGATGTCGGTCCTGTGGTTTCGAGACCTCGCATAGGCATTCGTGTTGCTACAGAGAAGCTGTGGCGGTTCTATCCGGTTAAGTTTGCTCAGTGGGTCTCGAAGCGGTAGATTGGATTTGGATACCTGAAACTCTGCGATTTACTATCTGACCACATGTGAGGACCTGGTGCTATGGATGATTTCCTGGACAGTCTCAAATACGACGGCAACGGCTTGGTTGCGGCAGTTATACAAGACTATCGGAACGGCGAAGTTTTAATGGTTGGATGGATGAACCGGGAGGCCGTCAGAAGAACCCTAACTTCAGGAAGAACCTGCTTTTGGAGTAGGTCGAGACAACAATACTGGGTCAAAGGCGAGAGCTCCGGCAACATTCAGCAGGTAAAAGCGGTCTACGTCGACTGCGACAAAGACGCCCTCTTGATAAAGGTAGACCAGACCGGGGCGGCTTGTCACGAAGGATATCGTAGCTGTTTCTTCCGCGAGGTCGACTCAGAGGGCCACGAAACAGTAGTGGGGGAAAAGCTGACAGACTCCTACTAGGCATCGTCAAGCCTCAGGAGTTTACTGCTTGAAGTCTTGCTGCGAGGCGCGCGCAATTGGGAGCACGTCTGGTGAGGCAAAAGAACCGCGCGTAATCGATCGGAGCTTTTGCGGCGCAACTAACCTTATGGGGTGGGGGTATCTTCTAGTATTCGGCTTCCTCAAAGGGAACCTTTGCGATATAATTCTCGTTAATACCGTAAAAACCCAAAGAAGCGAGTCAAGGCGAGGTAGAAATGGCTGTCCAGAAGCGCAAGACAATACCAGAGGTTCCGGCAGAGCAGGATGGGCTGTCGGGAGAAGAGCTGTTTGCTCGCGGCAAAGGTTTAACGTACGACGATTTCATTGTGCTGCCCGGTTATATTGATTTCCAGGCGAGCGAAGTTGACCTAGAAACTCGCGTCACACGCAACATAAAAATAAAGCGTCCGCTCGTCAGCTCGCCTATGGATACCGTAACAGAGTGGAAGATGGCAGTCTACCTCGCCTTGCTTGGGGGCATCGGCATCATCCACTACAACAACACTATAGAAGCCCAAGTGGAGCACGTTCGAAAGGTCAAGCGCTTTGAGAACGGATTCATCATCGATCCTGTAGTGTTGAGCCCGAGGCACACGGTAAGCGATGTAGACCGAATCAAGAAGGAGCATGGGTTCTCGGGTATCCCCATTACGGAAGACGGCACTCTCGGATCTAGACTGGTCGGCATCGTTACGAACCGAGACATCGACTTTGAGAAGGACCGTTCGCGGCCGCTTGCTGAGGTAATGACGACTGACCTGATAACCGCTAAGCAGGGCGTCACGCTCCACGAGGCAAACCAGATTCTCAAAGCTTCAAAGAAAGGCAAGCTGCCAGTAGTGGATGACCAGTTCCGATTGGTGGCTCTTTTGTCACGCCGAGACCTGCTGACGAACAAGGACTACCCATACGCTTCCAAGAGTGCTGACAAACAGCTCCTAGTGGGTGCTGCCGTTTCTACTCGCCAGGAAGACCGCGAAAGGATAGAAGCTCTCGTCGATGCCGGTGTCGACATACTCCTGATCGATTCTGCCCAGGGATACTCGCGCTACCAAATCGAAACCCTGAGATTTATAAAAGAGCGGTATCCCGATATCGACGTTATCGCAGGGAATGTGGTTACTACTGAGCAGTGCCGTGCGCTGATAGAGGAAGGCGCAGATGCGCTTCGTGTTGGAATGGGCCCCGGTTCCATATGCATCACACAAACTATGATGGCTGTTGGCAGACCGCAGGCCACGGCCGTCTACAGGTGCGCCAAATATGCCAGACAATTCGACGTGCCGGTTATAGCAGACGGCGGTATCCAAGGCATAGGCCACATTGCGAAGGCACTGGCCATCGGTGCCAGTACAGTAATGGCGGGATATCTCTTGGCTGGTACAGCGGAAGCTCCGGGCGAATACTTCTACGAAAACGGCGTTAGAGTCAAGCGTTATCGTGGCATGGCGAGCGTCGAAGCAATGACAGCCGGTGGCGGCAAGAGATACATGAGCGAGGACGACCAAGTCATAGTGCCACAGGGCGTTACAGGGACTGTTCCGGACAGGGGATCGTTGGTAGACTACGTGCCGTATTTGATGAAGGGATTGCAACAAGCTTTCCAGGATATGGGCGTGCGCAGCATCCCTGAACTCCACGAAGCCTTGTACTCCGGAAAACTGAGGTTTGAGCAGCGGACATCTGCGGCTCAAGCGGAGGGCACGGTCCACAGCCTCTATTCGTTCAAACCGCCCAAGCTCGGTCGTTCACCTATCGATGCGTTCTAGTTTTTCGTTGTTGAAAAACAGGTGGCCTTCTTTTTATGAGAGCAGTTGTCGGAGGATCGTTAGGTTCCTGATATCCCACTCTATACCCTCTGCGGGCGTTTCGATAATGCCAGGCAGACCTGCTGTTGCAGGGTGGTGAAGCAATGCTCGGAAGCCCTCGTATCCGATTCTTCCGAGCGCTATATGGTGGTGTTTGTCACGGTGAGAACCAAGCGGCATCTCCGTGTCGTTTAAGTGCACGACTTTAAGCTGGTCGATGCCCACAAGCCGTTCTATCTCTGAGAATACTGACTCCACTCCTTGTTGCGTTGATATATCATAGCCGGCAGCGTACAAGTGTGCCGTATCTACAGCGATACCTATCCGGTCCTGATACTTCACAGCGGCTAATATATCCGCAATTTCCTCAAAAGAGGAACCCACTGCATTTCCGCTTCCTGCACCGAGTTCGAGAACCACGGCTGCCCCGTCCGCTGTTTCCAAAGCCTCGTTTACGGCTGTGGCTACCCGCGCAATCCCTGTTTTCAGACCTGCGCCCTTGTGGCTTCCAATGTGGGTTACCACTCGATCGGCGCCCAACAAGCGAGCTCGCGTCAGGGCGTCCGAAAGAGCATACTTACTTTTGTTCCAAATCTCTTGGTCAGGTGAGGCAAGATTCACTAAATAAGGCGTATGCAAGATTATAGGCGATATACCGAGGGCCCGTGCTCCACGTTCGAATTCGGCAGCCAGCTCCGAATTCAGAGGTCGCCGCAGCCAGCTGTTGGGGTTGCTTGAGAATAGTTGGATAGTTTCACACTTCAACTGCCGAGCAAAGTCGAGTGCTTGTAGAAGACCCTTACTGATGCGAACGTGTACACCCAGTCGCATAGTAAAAAACTATTCAGCGGCAGTCGATCCGGGGCGCAAATACCACTTTGTAAGATGTATTTGGACCTACTAGGCGAGGATAGGAGCGCAGTACGTTCACTAGTCTTCCTCGTCCTCGTCTTCCTCGCCAAAGTCGTCCAGGTCGGTCGATGCGTAGCTGAACGAACTGATCTCCTCGGCGCGGAACATGCTCACCAAGAAGTCCTCGCGCTCGAAGCTCGGCATGTATGATGACACTATGTCTTCGTCTATCAACTCCAACAGGTCTTCCTCTTCGGACGTAGTCAAGTCCACTTCCAGAAGAACTGCCGCGTGGATAACATCATGTGCGTAGTGCAGGTGTACCTGTCCGACGCGCGAGTCTCCGTCCCAAATGACGTAGATTTCTGAAGACGACGTGCGGACGAGACGCGAGAGTCTGAACTGGGGTCTGGAGTTGTCTTCCAAGGGAAACCTCCTGAGCGGGTTTATCAGACGCCGACAGTATGCCACTTTTTGCCGGAACAGTCAACTCCTGCAGCGTTGAGCTATGACTGAAACAAGTGGTCTGCACGTATTCGACGGGATTTCATCACTCGGCGGCATTTGGTAACAGATAACTCGCGTTTGTCTCTTTTGAGGTCAAGGGCTGCATAATAACTGCGTGCGGTGGGTATATGCAATTTAGCATCTTCGTAAGGAGGCTGGCTTATGCCCGCAAAGAATGTTATAGTATACTCGACTCCAACTTGTCCGTATTGTATTCAGGTCAAGGAGTACCTGAAGTCCAAGAATATTCCCTTCACGGACTACAACGTTGCTACCGACATAGAGGCGCGAAACGCGATGGTGCAGAAGTCGGGGCAGCTTGGGGTTCCTGTTATTGAGGTAGACGGTGAGATTGTTGTGGGATTCAACCGCAGCAAACTCGACCAGCTCTTGTCCTAAGCTATATAGCAGTTGTAGACACCACTGTCTACACAAAATGGGTCGGCAAGCGTGGAGAGCAAACGCGAGCGTGAACTGATAATCATCGGTGCCGGTCCGGCAGGGATGACGGCTGCCGTTTACGCAGCGCGCAAACAACTTGACACGCTTGTGATAACCAAGGATGTCGGCGGTCAAGCCTTGTGGAGCTCAGATATCCAAAACTATCTGGGCTTCACATTCATAACCGGAGCAGAACTGGTCAAGCGATTTGAGGAACACGTGCGTAGCTTCGGGGTAGCTGTGGAGTATTCGTCGGTAACCAAAGTGTCTAGTGTTGACGACAGCTTCGAGGTAGTTACGGAGGACAACCGACGCTTCTTGGCTCGTGCTCTCATAGTGAGTTCGGGCAAGTCACCGCGCACGTTGAACGTTCCTGGAGAAAAAGAGTTCTTGGGTCGAGGTGTCGCTTACTGCGCAACGTGCGATGCGCCTTTGTTCGCCGGGAAGAACGTTGCGGTTGTTGGCGGCGGCAACTCTGGTCTCGACGCGGCAGTCCAGCTCATGCGCATTTGCCCGCACGTATATATCATTGAGGTTGCTGACCAGCTGCGCGGGGACGAGGCAATTCAAAACACGGTGCTCCGTGCTGACAACGTCACGGTGCTAACTGGTACCACTGTGAAAGAAATTCGGGGCGATTCCTTTGTCCGAAGTGTCGTTGTTCAAGACGTTCATACCAACAATATTCGCGAGCTTGACGTTGAAGGCGTGTTTGTGGAAATCGGTCTTTCGCCCAACAGTGACTTCGTGAAAGATGTTGTCAAGCTCAACAAATGGCGAGAGATACCTGTTGACTGCGGAGCTAGGACTGGCGTGCCAGGCCTTTTTGCTGCCGGCGACGTTACGGATGTCCCACAAAAGCAAATCATATGCGCAGCTGGAGATGGCGCCAAAGCTGCGCTCGGTGCATATTCATATCTTGTCAGGCGTCCTGTTCCCACCGACTGGCTGAAGAGCCAATGAACTCTAACCATCGCGCACCAACTTCTGCCTACGTGCATATACCGTTTTGTGTTTCCAAGTGTTATTACTGCGACTTCGGTTCGCACGTGGGACTGGAATATCTGTTTGACGACTACGCTCGTGCTGTCGCTCGGGAGATAGAAAGAACCGCTGCCGAGCTTGGGAGTGGGTATGGGTTTGAGCGCGAAAGGAGTCCATTGTCAACCATATATTTCGGGGGAGGTACTCCAACCGTCCTTTCCCCTTCAGCTTTGGGGATTGTGCTTGACTCTCTGATGGCCTGTTTCGGTGTTGACCAGAGCGCCGAAGTTACCATCGAAGCCAACCCCGATACACTTGAAGGAGCGAAGCTCGAGCAGCTGCTGGAACTCGGTTTCAATCGCCTCAGTCTTGGATTTCAATCTTTCGACGATGAGATGCTTGCACGTCTTGGTAGGGTCCACACGGCTCAGCAAGCGGTTGCATTGTTTCGTCAAGCACGGCGATCCGGTTTTGGCCGCGTAAGTGTGGATCTCATGTTCGCGCTACCCGGTCAGACGATTGAGCATTTCAGGCGAGAGCTAGAGACACTCTTGAGTTTACTACCGGAGCACGTGTCGTTGTACGAGCTGACTGTCGAGTCCGGCACTCCGCTGGCGCAGATGCGAGATGCAGGTTTGGTGGAGCTGCCCGAAGAAGAAGCAAAGCTTGCAATGTACGAGATGGCGATCACGGAGCTTACCGCAGCGGGCTACGAACACTATGAGGTATCAAACTTTGCTATGCCGGGATTTCGCTGCCGGCACAACCAGGTTTATTGGCGGAACGAGCCGTTCTACGGGTTCGGTGCTGGCGCGACAAGTTATATCGCCGGTGTGCGAAGCCACAGGGTGTTGGATCCGGAGCAGTACGTAAGGTGTATCGTTACGGGCGCAGATCCCATTGATTACTCTGAAAAGCTTTGTGGACGGTCGCTTTTGGGCGAGACGCTAATGTTGGGTTTGAGAATGCTGGATGGAGTAGACCTTGAGCAGGTTCGGCTTTTTACCGGGTTGGATCCTCTTACCGAATTTGGCACTGAAATAGCTGACTTGACACGGCGCCGACTACTGCAGCTCACAGGAGATCGGCTGCGCGTGACGCATCGCGGTCTGCTGCTATTGAACGATGTATGCGAAGCTTTTGTCGAACCTTTTTCTTCAGTCGACCCTGCTACTTCTCCTTCAACAAAGCCTTGATCTGGCGCTCCATTTCCGCCGCCTTCTGCTTGCCTTGCTGTTCGTCTCTTGGGAAACCCACGTCCGCGTGCCGTATTACGCCTTTCTTGTCTATGATGTAGGTCGCGGGTATTGCCGAAACCTTGTAGGGTTCACCGACCGTTTTCGCGTTCGGGTCGTGCGCGACAGTGTAGTTGATTTTTTGCTCCTTCACAAACTTGACCACTTCTTCTTTGCCGCGGTCGATCGACACTCCCACGACGACAACTTCGTTTTTCTTGAATTTGTCTCGGAGTTTGATCAAGAACGGGATCTCAGACCTGCACGGTGGACACCAAGTTGCCCAAATGTCCAGCAGAACCACCTTTTTCGGCGCTTTCGAGAAGCAAGTCGAAAGTGTGAACTTGCCACCGTCGAGTGTGGGCAGCGTGAAGTCCGGTGCTTTTGTGCCTGGCGACAGCTCGGCAACCACAGCCGACGTTAAGGCTGCAGCCGCTGCGACTGCGACCAACAAGAGAACTCTTTTCCTTCGTAACATGGCGATTTCTCCTTTTCTGCCGACCGCCAACTCCGGGTATGGTCGACTGCTTCTTTGACAGCACCATTTACGGGTGCTATCCTGATTTGGTGCCAACAGATTACCAGCCTGGAGCAAAAAGCGCAATATGTTGAGAAGTCGGACCACTGTATTATTGACGCTGGTTGTTGTCGGCGTAGTTGTTCTCGCGGGCTGTGTTGCTGTGGTGTCCTTCGTCAGAGCTCGTCTTAACCTTACCCCCATACCTCAAGCACCCCCAAAGTTCAGAATTGAGCGGCAAGTGTTGCCAGACGGTGTCAGGAATATACGCTGTTCTCCCAACGGAGGCGCATATTGCATAGTTACTAGGGGTGGAGGAGTATACGTTTTCAACAGGAGAGGTGCGGTGCGGTATTCAGTTAGGTTGGAGGACGCAACCGCTGCATTGGTTACCGACGATGCGGGGTGTGCAGTTGTCTATTCAGAGCGAGATCCTTCTCGCACCTTGGTGACTTTTTTGAATTCTGCTGGCCGCAGGATTTGGAAACTTTCTGTGCGTGGGGCGGTATGGTGCTGCGACGTTTTCGGTGATGCCCATCGGGCTGTGTTCGTTGTTGGTACGGGCAAGGCATATGTGTACGTGGTCGAGATCAGCCCTGGCAACGTGAGGTACCGACGGTTCCGCGTACCCGGTGCCGTAAGCTCAATTATGCTGGATCGGCGCGATGAATCGGTCTTAGTCGCCACTTGGCAGCGCTCCAGCATAGGCCGCTACACGCTCAACGGTAGGTGTGTCTGGCGGATAGAAGGGAGACCTGATCTCGTGTACCAAGTACACGCAACGGGTTTTCCAGACAAGGCAATTGCATACGGCAGGCCATTGGTTTTCGGTATCACCGGCGAGTTATGTGCTTTGGCTGGCGGCACTGTTTTGTGGCGTCGGGACATTGGCAGTGCAGCATGCCTCGACGTGGTTTTCGCGTGTGAAGGCGATTGCGTGTGTCTCGCTCAGGAAAGCGTTATCAGCCACGAAGGTCGATCGGTTAAAGAAAAACGCGCTGTGCTACTCGATGGTTCAGGCAGAGTCCTTGCTGATAAGGGCTCGCTGTTCTTTGGCGTTCGTCCGCTAATGGTGACGCGGCAATGTGGTGTTCTGCTTTGCGGCAACGAAAAGGCTCTTTTCTCAATGAACAGCGCGGGTAAATTAGATAAGGTTGCGGTTTTACCGTCGCGCGTGGTGGACTACGCTGTTTCCGATAATGGGGAATTAGTACTATTGGAGTGTGCTGGCGGGATACTGATTCGCGCGGTGTTGCTACCTCTGTAAATGGCGACACGGCGCTCCTCTCTGAGAGGAGCGCCGTGTCTACACGAGGCTGGGCTTGGTGTCCGGCTAGCTGTCCGACAGTGTCGCCTCCAACGGAATGAGTCCGAGCCTGGTGGCGCGTCGGAATGCTTGCACTCGGTTCGACACCTGGAGTTTGTCATATATGTTGGCTAGGTGGAAGTCCACGGTCCGTTTGCTGACGTAAAGCGCATCAGCTATGTCCTTGGACGTCTTGCCTTGAACTACCAGTGTCAGAACCTCGAGCTCGCGTTTTGTAAGCCGGACAGAGCGGTCTTCATTTACGTTCGGGATTCCGACAGCCGCCATATACCTCTCCTTTCCCTGCTCGCCGCTCATTCATATCATTCCACGATTCGGCGGCGAACCGTAACAGTTTCCTGCAGATCAGGAGACATAAAGGTTTTCTAGAACCCATTCCTTATCAGAGGCTTCTGTGCGGTAGCTAGGTGCTGAGCAAGTTGGTAGTGCCAGATCTGCGGAAGTCTTCTAGTTAGAAAGCGAGACGAGTCATGCTGGGTAGAGCACGCAGGTAAACGGTAAAATTTGGGTAAGAATATACAAAACAGCCGCTGGTGCGGAGGTTTGGGAGGAATCAGCAAATGTCGAGAATCAAGGGAACAAGGACCGAAAAAAACCTACTCGCAGCCTTTGCGGGCGAGTCCCAGGCGCGCAATCGCTACACATATTTTGCTAGCCAAGCTAAGAAGGAAGGCTTCGAGCAGATAGCCGCAGTCTTCGAGGAAACTGCAAACCAAGAAAAGGAACACGCCAAACGATTTTTCTCAATGCTGGATGGCGGCGATGTTGAGATTACAGCTACTTATCCCGCCGGCAAGATAGGAACCACGCTTGAGAATCTCAAAGCGGCGGCCGCAGGTGAGATGTACGAATGGGGAACTATGTATCCGGACTTCGCACAGGTGGCCCGCGAAGAGGGCTTCGAGGCTGTAGCGAAGCTGTTTGAAAATGTGGCTGTTGCCGAAAAGTTTCACGAGCGTCGGTATAGAGGCTTTGCTGAGCTTGTGGAATCCGGGCATGTCTTCAAGAAAGACCAGGTCGTAACGTGGCGGTGCCGAAACTGCGGTTACATCCACGAGGGTGCCGAAGCACCGGCTGCATGTCCCGCTTGTGCTCATCCGCAGGCGTACTTTGAGGTGCTGGTGGAAAATTGGTAGTTGATCCGAGATTCTGCTTGGGGAGGTTGTTCGTTCCAAGCTGAGAATACTTTTCGTGCCGATTGGGCGCTGGGCGGCTGATCTGCGAACTGCCCAGCGCCACGGTTGTAGGGGTGAACGAAATGACACCAGTAAGGATTAAGCCAAACTTGTATTGGGTGGGCGCTGTGGATTGGAACGTTCGGGATTTCCACGGCTATTCGACACCCGCGGGCAGCACGTATAACGCGTATCTGCTCTTGGATGAGAAGACGGTGTTGTTCGATACCGTCAAGAAACCTTTTGCAAAGGATCTCGTGACCAAGATAAGCGAGATTGTAGAACCCGAGCGCATAGACTACATCGTCGTAAACCACGTGGAACTCGATCATTCAGGTGCACTTCCCGAGATAGTCAGTCTTGTCAAGCCCGAGAAGATCTTCTGCTCACCTAACGGCAAAAAGGCTCTATTGGCTCATTTTCATATCGATGACTGGCCTATCGAAGTTGTGCAGACGGGTTCTAAAATCAGCTTGGGCTCACGAACCATTAGTTTCATTGAGACGCGTATGCTCCACTGGCCGGACAGCATGTTCTCCTACATCGAAGAAGACGCATTGCTTATCTCACAGGACGCCTTCGGACAGCACTGGGCAACTAGTGAGCGTTTCGACGATGAAGTTGACGAATCCGAGCTGATGTATCAGTCCGCCAAATACTATGCCAACATTCTCTTGCCGTATTCGCCGCTTGTCCAAAAACTCATAGCTCAAATCCGCGAGGCTGGTCTTCGGATAGATATGATTGCCCCAGATCACGGCCTGATCTGGAGATCGAATCCCGAGAAGATAATCAATGCGTGGGAACGTTGGAGCCGACAGGAGACCAGCGAGAAAGCAGTTTTGGTCTACGATACGATGTGGCAGAGCACTGAGCTTATGGCAAGAGCCATTGCCGATGGGCTTCAGCAGGCGGGAATCTCGTACCGAGTCATGAGCCTTTCGAACGTTCACCGAAGCGATGTGGTTACCGAATTATTGGATTCTCGCTCGTTGGTTTTAGGCTCATCCACCATCAACAATCAGATGCTTCCGAGAGTGGCCGATCTTCTCTGCTATCTAAAGGGCCTGCGGCCTGGTCCAAAGATTGCTGCGGCGTTCGGCAGCTATGGATGGGGTGGCGAGGCAGTAAAACAGATAAATGCGGCCTTTGAGGAAATGAAGTTCCAGGTGGTCGACGAGGGTTTGCGCGTGCAGTACGTGCCTACGGGCGACGACCTAAAGAAATGCGTCGATCTGGGACGCAAGATCGGTGCTTTGGTTCGTCAGGGGGCACCGGCATAATGACTGCTTGCCTTTGCTGAAAACGAGACCTTTTCCTTGAACTCAAACACCTAAATTGGGGGCTAGGTCATATGTGCGAACGTGTGCGATGGAACATACTGTGCACGCTGGCTGCGGCAGCGATGGTCCAACACTGCTGTCTCGCTCAAAATGTCGTCTTGGTTGATGCTCCGCCTGTACAGTTTCCTGCGTCGACTGATTCCAACAGTCCGTGTCATTGGGACGGCAATACCTTCTACATACTGAATTCACAGGGACATCCATTTCTAAGCAGCGGGCAGGACCAGTTTCATTTGGGCAAGCCGGTGCGGTGTGAGTTCGACAACACAGTCAATGGTGGAAGATGGATCGAGTGCACTTGGAAAGCCGATGATGGTACGCTTTATGGATGGTATCACTTTGAACCTCGGGGAGTTTGCCCAGGCAGCAAGTTGACGGCTCCCAAGATTGGTGCTGCCAAGTCTACGGACAATGGCCTTCACTGGACGGATCTCGGTATAGTTATCGAGGCACCTCCGGAGGTCGATTGCGGTGCGAAAAACGGTTTCTTCGCCGGCGGCAATGGAGATTTTTGCTGCATGTTGGATCCTCAGAAGCGCTTTATGTATTTCTTTATCAGCACCTACACTGGTGACCTCACTGAACAAGGAGTAGCTGTTGCCAGAATGGCATGGATACACCGAGATAATCCAGTGGGTAAGGTTTGGAAGTACCACAATGGAAAGTGGGATTCGCCTGGAATCGGCGGCCGTGTGACTGCTATCTTTCCTGCGAAAATTAGTTGGATGCGCGAGAACGCCGATGCGTTTTGGGGTCCTGCTGTTCATTGGAATACGTATCTCGGGTGTTACGTGATGTTTCTGAACCGCACGCGCTACAAGCCCGGCTGGCCACAAGAGGGTATCTACGTTAGTTTCAGCAAGGACATTGGCGATCCCAAGAGTTGGTCTGAGCCCAAGAAGATACTTGATGGGGGATCTTGGTATCCACAGGTCATAGGATTGGATGCATCGCAAAAAGAAACCGACAAACTCGTAGGCCGCCGAGCCAGATTCTATATGCACGGTCGTTCTGTGCACGAAATAATATTCCTCAAGCAGGGTGAGCAGTTTCCGATCCAAAAGTAGTCTCTAACGAAGACTCACAAGCTGTCCAGCACATGATCGGAACTGCCGGCAGACTTCAAGAACATAATAATGACGCTTTTGGTGGAGGTGTGTAGCTCCGAACCAATCTCGTCCGCTATCGTTTCAGTACATGAATGGCTGACGCTTGCGGGCTTGCGCAAAATGTCACAGATCGGCTTGACCTTATGGGCTTGCTGGTATTAGCATGTTAGTGATCCGGCGTTCGGTAGTTTGACTACCGAATGTCGGCGCAAAGCAAAAATGACCAATTTTTCGAACAAGGTGACAAGTTTGGTTTCAGAAAACGCTCAGTGCTGTTGTGAGCTTAGTTTGGTAGAGGGACCGACGGGATCTGAGCTCAAGCGCCGCATTCAGGAACTCTGCGGAGAGAACGTGCTTGAGTGCTACCAGTGCGGGGAGTGCACTGCCGGATGTCCTGTGGCGTACGCTATGGATATCGCTCCTAATCAAGTGCTTAGATTGGCGCAGCTTGGTTTGGAAGATGAGGTTTTGGGGAGCTCCGCGATTTGGCTATGTGCGGGATGTGAGACTTGTGCCACTCGATGTCCTAAGGGCGTAGCTCTCTCTAGGGTAATGGATGCTTGCCGGCAGCTGGCGCTTGAACGAGGCATTAAGCCCAAGGAGCCAGAGATAGCCAAGTTTCACGATCAGTTTCTGACGGAAGTGAAGCGGTTCGGCAGAGTGCACGAACTTACTCTGACTGCGTTGTATAAAGTGCGCACGAAAGACTTCTTCTCCGACGTGTTTACCGGCATTCAGATGTTCCTGAAAGGCAAGCTGGCTCTTATCCCTTCCCTTGTTAAGGGCAGGGACGAGATCAGAAGGCTCTTCTCGAGATCCAGACACGGCTCCGAGGATAGCTGATTGCGAACCCCGCAGAACACGTGTGTTTTGGCATGCGTCGCGGATCGCTTTGTTCCTATTAGATGTGAGTAGACTGTAATGTCGTTTGCCGACTACCGTACAACAAGGCGGTCGTAACGGGATCTGAGGTCTAACTATGAAATATGCTTACTACCCCGGCTGCAGCTTGGAGTCAACTGCAAAAGAGTTCGGCGAGTCTACCGTGCTCGTCGCCGAAGCCCTCGGAATAGAGCTGGTGGAGATACCGGATTGGAACTGCTGCGGAGCCACATCAGGCCACGCGCTGGACCACAAACTGAGTATAGCTCTTCCGGCTAGAACCCTTGGAATTGCTGAAAATATGGGGCTTGATGTGGTAGCTCCGTGTGCAGCTTGCTATAACAGAATGAAATCCGCGGAAGTAGCTATGAAGTCCGACGAAGCACTCCGCAGTGAGATCAATTCAAGTCTAGCCAACCCGTATGAGGGCAAGATAACCGTACACTCCGCTCTTGAAATTTTTACCGCACCTGATGTGCTCAATAGGATCAAAGAGAGGGTCAGCTATCCCCTTCGCGGTCTTAAGCCCGCGTGCTACTATGGTTGCCTTCTACTTAGACCGCCGAAGATTGTGGGCTTCGACGACCCTGAAGCTCCGCAAAGGCTGGATGAGGCGATGTGTGCTGTGGGTGCCGAACCCGTGGAATGGTATTTTAAGAATGAGTGCTGCGGGGCAAGCTTGGGTATTTCAAAGAGCGCTGTTTCGGTCAAGTTAACGGGCGATATTATCTCCAACGCGAAAAAGCACGGAGCCAACTGCATCGTTACCGTTTGCCCGCTTTGCCTTACGAATCTCGAGATGCGGCAGGGGGCCGCAGGGAAAATGAGAGGCGAAGACCTTACGATGCCTGTCTTCTACTTTACGGAGCTTCTTGGGTTGGCTATGGAGGTGCCAGGGATCAGAAAGCTCTTTGCTAGCCACTTGGTTGATGTCAATCCTGCATTGGATGCCATAGAGCAGGGGGAACCAGTGCCGGCGGGTGCGGAAGGTTAATCTTGACCAACCGACAACGTGAAGTGCCTTCCGGCAGCGGTGTTAGTTCTGCCAACAACTAGACAAAGTAATGGAATTGAGAGACCACTATGAGAATCGGCGTATTTGTTTGTTGGTGTGGGTCTAATATTGCAAAAACGGTTGACGTGGAAAAGGTCGTTGAGGCGGCCCGCGAGATGCCCGGGGTCGTTTACGCGACGGACTATAAGTATATGTGCTCGGAACCCGGTCAGAACATGATCCAGGAAGCAATTCGCGAGCACAAACTAGACAGAATCGTTGTGGCATCATGTTCGCCTCGGCTGCACGAACCCACTTTTCAGCGTTGCGTCGAGGCTGCCGGACTTAATCCCTACATGGTCGAGATGGCGAACATACGGGAGCAGTGCTCGTGGGTACATGAGCGCACGCCGGAGGCGACGCAGCATGCCATCGACTTGGTGAGAATGGCCGTGGCGAAGGTCGCCAAGAACGAGCCTCTGAGTAGGTCCAAACTGGACATTACCCGCAGGGCTCTCGTGATAGGCGGAGGAGTTGCAGGCATCCAGGCTGCATTGGATATTGCCGATGCGGGTTACCCTGTTGTTCTTGTGGAACGCACGCCGTCCATCGGCGGTCATATGGCACAGTACGACAAGACCTTCCCGACGCTCGACTGCGCTGCCTGCATATTGACTCCGAAGATGGTAGACTGTGCCAGCCATCCGCTGATTGAGATCTGGAGCTACTCTGAAGTAGAAGAGGTCAACGGTTTCGTTGGCAACTTCGAGGTGAAGATTCGCAGACGTGCGAAAAGCGTGGACGAGTCAAAGTGCACAGGTTGCGGACTGTGTCTCGAGAAATGTCCGGTGAAGGGGATTCCAAGCGAGTTCGACGAGGGTACGGGTACACGCCGAGCCATTTACAGGCCATTTCCGCAGGCTGTGCCGAACAAGCCAGTTATCGATCGTGAACACTGCAGATACTTTCAAACTGGTAAGTGTGGGGTCTGTCAGAAGATATGTCCCGTGGGAGCGATTGATTACGAGCAGCAGGACCAGGTCGTGACTGAAAAGTTTGGCGCGATCGTTGTGGCGACAGGCTTTGACGTGTGGCGCGATGAACAAGCAATGGCACAGTTTGGGTACGGCAAGTATCCCGACGTGATATCATCACTTCAGTTCGAGAGGCTGATGAATGCTTCCGGCCCCACCGACGGCAAGATCGTTCGACCGTCGGATGGGAAGGTGCCCCGCTCTATAGCGTTCATATCATGTGTCGGCAGCCGCGATGAGGTTCACGGCTATCCGTACTGCTCCAAGGTCTGTTGCATGTACAACGCCAAGCAAGCCTTGCTGGCGAAGGACAAGCTGCACGACGTCCAGACATATGTGTTCTATATGGACATTCGAGCAAACGGCAAGGGTTACGAGGAATTTGTACGACGGGCTATCGAGGAATATGGAGCCAATTACATAAGAGGTAGAGTTTCGCGGGTATATCCAGACGGAGATCAGCTTGTGGTTAAGGGCGCGGATACTTTGCTCGGCAGGCCCCTGGAAGTCCGTGTCGATCTTGTCGTTCTTGCCACTGCTATGAAGCCGCACGACGATGCCAAGGAACTGGCTCGCAAGCTGGGAATCTCGACCGATCAGTACGATTGGTTTTCGGAGGCGCATCCAAAGCTACGTCCCGTGGAGGTGCTCACCGACGGTATTTATCTGGCAGGTGCGTGTCAGTATCCAAAGGATATTCCGGACACAGTTGCACAGGCAAGCGGCGCTGCTTCGAAGGTGATAGGGTTGTTCAGCAAAGAGGCGATCCTGTCTGAGGCGATGACGGCGTTTGTGAATGAAGATACTTGCGTGGGGTGTGGTCTGTGCGCTGAGGTGTGCCCATTTGGCGCGATTGATTTGGTGGAAGTTGTCGACCGCGAGAAATCAACGCGTGATAACCAGGTAATGAAGACGGTTGCCAGGGTTAACGAGGGAGTCTGCAAAGGCTGCGGAACCTGCGCGGCGGCTTGTCGAAGTGGATCAGCCAGGCTCAGAGGCTTCGATACCAAGCAAATCCTGGCTGAGATCGATGCACTGGCAGATGCGGCGCTTAGCAGCAAGAGGCTCTAGATCTCGGCCTGTAAGTATAAGTAATAGGCTGGGCACGCAATGGTTTGGGGAGGAGCTGATTGTTTAGGTATTATGCAGCCGCGATAGTACTGAAGTTATTGTCAAGTTCCAGACTGGGGAGAGAGTTTTACAGACGCGTTCTGGGGAACGTCTTTGGAAACAGAAGGCGAGCTAAAAAAGGCTTGCACCCTTCATATATCGAGCACGCAAAGGAACTTCTGGATTGTTGCAGGAAGTATCAAGCCGTTGAAGACGGTTATCACTTGCTCGAAATAGGCACGGGGTGGATGCATTTTTACAGTTTGTTCTTGCGTTTGTTCTTCGACGTTCGAGTAACAATGGTAGATGCGTGGGACAATCGCCAAATGTTGGCTCTCAAGAGATACTTTGCTGATCTTGAACAAGTCTTGGATAAGCGCTTTAGTCTTAGCGACGAAGAGCTAGCTCGTGCCCGTGCAACAATTGGTTGTATTGCCAGGGCTTGTAGCTTCGAGGAGTTATATGAGTCTCTGGGGTTGGAATATGTCATCGATCCAACGTTGAGTACCCTGAGCGACCGGTCCTTTGATTTCGTGTTTAGTCAGGGAGTTCTGGAGCACGTTAGGCTGGAAGATCTACCAACGCAGATAGCAAATATGGGTCGAGTGCTGAGGCCCGGTGGTATACAGTTTCATCACATAGGGATTGGTGACCATTTGGCAAGCTATGATCGCTCAGCTTCACTGAAGCAGTATATTTCGTATCCTGAATGGATATACAAATTGCTTCTCAACAACCAGTTGCAGTACATAAATAGAGTTCAGAAGTCAGAATTTCACCGGATGTTCACTGAATCCGGTATGGAAGTCTTGGAAGAGAGAGCTTTCGACTGTGACATTTCGAAGCTTAGACCGAGAGGGCGTTTTCAGGGGTATAGTTCCGAGGATCTGAGGTGTTTTGCTGTCACGTTTGTCCTTCGGAAACCCGTGCATTGCTAAACCTATCCGAGGGTAAGCCCAGCACAAGTTTCTTTCTAGCTGTTGGTTGCTTTTTGCGGTTGCGCAATTGCCTTGCGTTAGGGATTAGGCCATTCCAAAAGGAGCGGGTTTAGAGCACCATATAGCTCGGAAACGAGTGTTCTCTCATGCATATCGAGATCCGAAACGTGAAATCAGTTATATGTCATAGTCTGCAGGTTCTGCTTATTGGAGTCTTGCTTTGCTCGAGGGCACTGGCTGCCGAGCTCACGCCGATTCCTTGCGCCGTCGGCAACAAGTGGGAATACGACACAGTAAAACTGGTTCGTGCCACTCTCCGATTTGACGGTAGGACGTTGTCCGCGTTTCGAGATGCGAGCTACGGTAGTTCCGTTTACGAAGTCATTGGAGCCGATACGAAAGATGGTGTCCCAGTGTACGATTACAGGGAGATCACACGTACCTGGTCGGCAAGTGGAGGTGACACCCATTCGGAAACTACGGAGCTGAAGATTGTGGGCGAGAACGGTGTCCTGCGAATACTGTCCTCACGCACTGAGTCGTCCAGCGAGAATGAGCCCGACAAGCAGGAATACGATCCGCCACTGCTCTATTTCAGTGCTGCGGAAGCCGTAGCCGCAAAGTCTTGGAACGTAGGAGTAATGCGCGAGCGCGAGACGAAGTGCACTATGTCCGCGCGGGGAGTCGGACGAGAGACCGTAATCGTGCCCGCCGGTACGTTTGCAGATTGTCTGAAAGTGGTGTATTCGGGGGACAACGTATCCGGCACGATGGATCTTTGGAATAAGCCGTTCACAATAACTGGTGGACGGAGCTGTGGGGTCTATTGGATCGCCGAAGGTATAGGGGTCGTAAAGGAACTCGAAGTCGCTACTACTATTGCGGAAACCGACGGTCCAGGAGGCGAAAAATTAACTCTTGAGGCGGCATCGTGCACGGTAAGTGAGCTCAAACCAGGTTACGTCATAAGAAAGAAGTAGACTATTGCGAGATACTCCAATAAGAGAGATTTGGGAATCGATATGAGCGAAGATAGCACTTTGGTACAAGAGAGAACTGAACAGGAAACCAAAGAATCCGCCGAGCAGGGTCGCACTTGGCAGCCGATAATTCTGGGCATTCTTTGCAATTGGTGTAGCTACGCGGGAGCGGATTTGGCAGGAAGTTCGAGACTGCAGTATCCAGAGACAGTTAGAATAATCCGGGTGCCGTGTTCCGGACGTGTTGACCCAGCATTTGTTCTCAAGGCGTTTCGCAAAGGCTTCGATGGGGTAATGGTTCTTGGTTGTCATCCCGGAGACTGTCATTACGCGAAAGGCAACTATTACGCCCGTCGCAGAATCGCGCTTCTGCAGGACCTGTTGAAAGCGCTCGGATTGCCGGAAGAACGATTCCATTTCGAGTGGGTCTCAGCTTCTGAAGGCAATAGATTTGCTGAGCTGGTTCAGGAATTTACGGAACAAATCAGGCGGCTGGGTCCTTTCAAAGGCGTGGTGGCAGTGGAGAACAAATCATCATAGGCAATATCCAGAGTGGTAGACTGCAATGACCGAAATAGAGAGCAGAATACGCGAAGAAGCAAAGAAAGTTCTGGAAAACGGTTTGGTAGATTTGGTAATCGGATGGGCGGCTGGGAGCGTGCCGTTTAGGACGACCCCAGTGTTTATCGACAACGCTCAAGACGTCGACAAGCTCGTTTGGAACCCGGTGTGCGCGAACAACTTGGCGGTCTATCTGCCTAAGATGGCAAAGAACCGTAAAGTGGCAATAGTCGCCAAGCCGTGCGATATAAGAAGTATTGTGGCGTTGATTCAAGAAAACCAGGTGAAGCGCGAGAACCTGTACATAATCGGCCTTGGGTGTGCGGGCGTAGTTGATCCTTCAAAGTTAGAATCGGCGGCGATCAGACTTTCCGATATCAAGGCTCTTGAATGGGAGGGCGAAGGTATTAGGATCGTGACGGTAGACGGCGAACAAGTACTCAGGTCTACCGAAGTACATCGTGAAATGTGTTTAGCTTGCACCAAGCGTGAGCCGGCGTTGTACGATGTTAAATTTGGTGAGGCTGTCCTCCCGTCGCAAATCAAACCTCGTGAGCTGCCGGAATTACCTGAGGAGAGACAAAAATACTGGAGCGAGCAGTTTTCGAAGTGCATACGATGCTACGCGTGTCGGCAGATTTGCCCAAACTGTTATTGTGAGGTTTGTTTTGCTGATCGCGTTGAGCCGAAATGGACCGCCAAGAAGGCAGTCCCTGAGGAGAATTGGATGTTTCATGCTACCCGTGCTATGCACCTAGCAGGCAGGTGTATCCAGTGTGGTGAATGTGAAAGGGTTTGCCCGGTCGGAATCCGCATTGCTGAGCTTATGCGTGAGATGGCTGAGGCAGTGAAGAATAAATACGATTACGAAGCTGGCGATCCGAAGGAAGAAGCGCCACTGCTGGGCACATTTCGCGAGAATGATATAGATCCGGCGCAGCATTCTGAGTAGTAAACCGTTAGTCTTACAGTTATATTTAGATCGCCAGTTGACTGCACTATGGCTTAGTTAGAGAAACGGGTTTTAGGAAATGGCTGACAAGATCTTACCGAAAGACAAAACAGAGGGATTCATCCAAGCTCTAGGGAGGAAGTTTGTTGTTGTTGCTCCTGTGGAGCGCAAAGATGCTCCCGCCGAATTCAAGGAGATCGGTGCAGGCGACAAGGTCATTCTAGACGGCAGTCAAATGATGATGCCGCCTAAGGATTACCTTCTGCCGCGTTACGAGACGCTGCTGAAGGTCAGCACGAGACCCGGCGAGGTCGAGGTGCAGCCTGTTCTACCGGACGAGAAGCCACGGGTGATGCTCGGCATGTGGCTGCCGGACGCGCAGGCAATTCAGGTACTCGACAAGGTTTTCCTCGAAGGTAAGTTCAGAGATCCTTACTATGCGGCACGCCGTGCGAACACCATGCTTGTAGCGGTTATGCCGGCTCAAATGCGGTGGAGTTGGTTCTGTGCGTCGACTGATGATGTTGAAAAGTGGAAGCCCAACGTCGACGCCATTATGTACGATCTCGGAGATCGATTCTACATTGAGGTGACCTCTCCGCGCGGCGAGGCACTTGTTGAATGGGAAGGTCTAGCTGAGCCGTCGAGTGAGGATGTTGCAGGTAAGGACAGGCTCTGGGAACAGTTCAAGTCCCATGGTGTGCTGCCGTTTTCCGATGGCAAGTTCTACGAGCAATTGGCGTGGGATCATCCGATATGGGCTGAGATTGCTCAGAAATGCATTGGCTGCGGTGTCTGCAGCTATATGTGTCCAAGCTGTTCGTGCTTTGACATTCAGGACGAAGTTTGTGGCACATGCGTGGAGCGGTATCGCTGCCGTGATACCTGCCAGTTCGAAGATTTTACGCTAATGGGCTCAGGCCACAATCCTCGACCGGACCAGCTACCTCGCTCGCGGCAGCGGCTGATGCACAAGTTCAAGTACCAGCACGAGCAGTACGGAGTAGTCGGATGTACGGGTTGTGGCAGATGCGTTGAGCTATGCCCCGTTAACGTAGATATTCGCGAAGTCCTCAATAAAGTATGTGCTGAGAAAGAACCAGAACCGGCAGTCTAGCAACTTCGCAGGCAGAAACCTAGAAAACCGCTCATCTGGTGACCTCAATACAGGCGTGTCTTTTGGGTAGCAGGGCTGAATCCGGAATCGCTGTCAGCGTCTGACCGAACCAATCGATAGCTTTGTGTTCGACCGGTTCGCCGTCTAGGAATAGGCTGTATTCGTCCTGGTTAGTTTGCCTGTACTTGACATCCAGTTTGGAGCGTAGGTAATAAAAACTCGTTGAGCACTCCGACCAATTTGTCGGCAAACAAGGATCAAAGGCGATACAATCGAACAATGGCTTAATGCCGAACAGAGCGTCGTAGACGTTTCGGAGCGCAGTCGATATCGAGCCAGTCAAGAATGGGTCCCCTCCGCGTCCTTCGAGTCCAGGCGCAGTCTTCCAGTGGTTTACGACGGCGTAGGGTGGTGTTTTTGCGCGCTTCACTGGATGGCAAGTTTGATCGTAAGGCAGCATGTATCGCAGCACCTCAAATAGCAGGTCACCGCGCTTAGCGCACGCCGCCGCTCGTCCGAGAAAGCCGTGACACCCGTGGTTGTAGGGAGTGCCGTTTTCTCCGAGTCCGGGCAGCAAGTCTCCTTGCCCGATTCTTCCGAGCTTTTCTATCGGCGGATCTCCGATCGGCGGAGTAAACAGTGGCCAGCCGTCTTGCTGCTTGAGCTCAGCGAGTATCTCGATAACCCTTCGGCATGACTCGCCGGTCAAGACTCCGCTTATAATGCCCCAAGCATTAACTGGGATGCTGATCCGGCGTCTGCCATCCGGGTCTGACGGCGAAAACACCCACTCGCGTTTGTCGGTAAATACGCCGTTGAGGTATCCTTCATCGTTAAGTGCGTGCCTGAGAATACTGGACGTGAGATGTTGTGCTTGGCGACGGAGCTCTTTTACGAGATCAGTGTGTTCATCGAGCCATTCCAAAAGATAAGCAGCTTGCTTGAGCAAAAGCACTACCTGACACGACAGCATTACCGATTCGCCGCGGCCCTCCAGTCCCGCACGGTTGATCGAGTCATTCCAGTCTCCCTCGCGTATTTTGCACAGTCCGTGCTCGCCCAAGTTCTTTCTTGCTGTGTAGAATTCGGCGATGCGGAGGGCATGGTCCAGAACAGTTTCCTTCTTTGTACTGTCAAGAAACGGAACCTTCAGCTTGAGCAGCTTGAAGTCCTTAGTCCAGCGTAAGTAGTCGAAGAGGAGCTCCCAAACCCATGCGCCGGCGTCTACATAAAAGCGCAGGTCATGTGTGCCACGGGGTCCCATTATCGAGTATTGTCGAGGAAACCATCCATCGTATCGCTGCACGCAGAACAGTTCGCATATGCGTGATCGTGCTTCATCTGGGTTGATCGGTATCAGAGCTGTGGTGTCCTGCGCCGAATCTCTTGTCCCGCGCATGCCTGTAGGCCAGCCGCGGTCCAGTATGTTTACCCAACGAAGCTGGAGCGGCAGCCACTCGTTTACGTACCGCGAGAACGCTGCGTCGGGCGAAGCTATTCTCCTTGCTTCTATCGACGCCCGTATAGAGGATGCATATGATTCCCTTGCGTGTTGCCGAGCACTGCTGTCCAAATACCTCCGTAAGCGCTCGACCTGCGTCCGCGTCGGCTTCTTTCCTTCCGTGAAACCTGCCGTTGTTCCTATCGCCAGGGACAATTCAAATGATTCTCCCGGTTCGAGGCTCAGGGTCTTGGATATGGCTGCGACACACGGCACCCCTTGACAGGCGTTTTTAGCGGTGCGTTCCCCGAATCGAAACAACTCTCGCGCGGGTACGGTCATGGTAAATTCTGGATGCTCAAAGGACCCGTTGCCTATGAATCGAGCGTAATCGACCTCTGCGGAATCGGGCTCATTTATGTCTACCAAGACGAAACCGTATTTGCGCTCTTCGGGTATACCGGCCGGACTCCGGAGTTCCATTTCGAAAAGCGGTCCAATATCATTTGAGTACGCTACTGTTTGGTAAAGGCTTGGAACGTCCCAAGGTGCAAGCGACGCGGCAGCGAAGTGCGGCCGGATCAGTGGGATGATTTCGATCGTTCGCTTGCGGATGTCGTTGTTTGATACCCTGCACGCGAGTATGACCACGGGATCGTTTAGTGCGACGATCAATTCACTGTCTACTGCGAGACCCTCGTGTGCGACGTGATAGGTCGCGCTTGAGATGTCATACTCGCAGTGAAACTCACCCGGTTCGCGTGTGGCATCGAAGTTGATTACTGGATTCCAGAAGTTGGTAAACGCTTTGCCGTTTTCCGTGCGGATCCACACCAGTAACGAAGGATGTTTTTGATACCTTTCCCGCCGAATTAGCACTGTTCCGGTCGGAGGCGTGAATTGAACGTAGTCTGGCCCGCGCTGATCAACTCTTAGAAGGATTTCTCGCGTGGCATAGATGTAGCCCCACGGTTCCTCCAAATGGTAGCGATTGATGCGGAACCCGCACTCTGAGTCGGTGAAACTGCCTAGTCCGCAGAGGTCAATATCTGAGAGTTTCACAACCGTTTTCTTATATCGGTTCCTTTGGCGTTCCTGCCTCAGATGACGAGAAACTGCTTGCGTAGTATAATATGGATGCTCGCGCTGTGAATCACGCTGCGCGCACCGCACAAATATTGAACCTCTTAGATGGTGAAAGCAAATGTCACAAAAAGCCGAAGTTGCTGGTGGGGTGCCCACACTTTTGCGCAACCCATACGAACCACAGCTTGCTACGATCGAGAAAATAATAGATGAGACCTGGGACACCAAGACGTTTCGCGCGGTGTTCATAGATGAGGAATTCCGAGAGAACTTCACCTACGAACCAGGCCAGTTCCAAATAGTAAGTGTTTTCGGAGTTGGCGAAGCGACATTTTGCCTAACTTCGACGCCGACGCGAAAAGGTTACGTAGAGTTTTCTGTAAAACGCGTAGGTAGCGTCACAACAGCCCTTCACGAAATGTATGAAGGCCAAATAGTAGGCATCCGAGCGCCGCTGGGTAATCATTTCCCTTATGAACAGTGGAAAGGTAAGAATTTGGTCTTTGCAGGCGGCGGAATAGGAATGGCCCCGATGAGGTCCCTTCTAAACTTCTGCTTGGACAACCGTTCGGACTATGGTGAGATCATCGTCATATACGGGGCTCGTACCCCGGATGATCTTTGCTACAAATACGAGTTCGACGAGTGGCGCCAAAAAGCGAGGCTATACCTTACAGTAGACCAAGCCGACGACAATTGGACAGACCACGTTGGGCACGTTCCTGGCTATCTCAAAGAGTTGGCACCGAGTGCAGAAAACGCCGTCGCTATCACTTGTGGGCCGCCTATAATGATCAAGTACATTCTGCCCGAGTTCAACAATCTCGGATTTTCAGACGAGCAGATCTACACCACGCTTGAAATGAAGATGAAGTGCGGCATTGGTAAGTGTGGGCGGTGCAATATAGGAAGCAAACTCGTTTGCGTGGACGGCCCCGTTTTTAGCAACGCGCAGCTGAAGCAGCTGCCGCCCGAGTTCTGAAATGTGCAGCAAGCTGTAAACAGGTGTCCTGCGCTTGAGTTACCAATCTTTTCGCACAGGGAATCTGGCCAAGATGTGTAGCGTCTTGATAAATAGCAAGCAGGAACAAAGAGCAAGGGATGCCGATACTCGGCAGCCCTAGGTTTGGGAGTTGGTGCATGAGTAACCTTGAATTGGACCGCCGTGATTTTCTGAAGGGAGCCGTTGCTGGAGCAGTGCTTTTGCTGTCGGCTGACGTGCTGCAGGCTACTGAGTCTCAGAAGACGGACCAAAAACCGATTCCCGGTCCGCCTGTCGCAATAGGTGTGATAGGCTTGGGCACTTGGGGAAGACAGCTGGTGACAACTTTGGGCAAAATCCCGTCAGCCAAAGTGGCAGGCCTCTGCGACATTTACCAGCCGTACCTCGAGCGCGCCCAGAAGTCAGCGCCGGACGCGATGGCGGCAACGGATTACCGCAGGCTTCTTGACTCCAATGATATCGAAGCCGTTATCGTTGCCACCCCGTCTCATCTTCACAGACAAATAGTGTTGGACGCGATTTCGGCTGGAAAACATGTCTACTGCGAGGCACCTATTGCCGTAACTGTAGAAGAGGCGCGCGACATAGCCACCGCCGGCAAGAATTCCAAGGGCGTTTTTCAAGTCGGGCTTCAGGGCCGTTCGAATCTACTATACAAGCATGTTGAGAAGTTCGTAGTGAGCGGTTGCCTTGGAAAACCCGCGCAGGCATATGCGCAATCGAACAAGCGCCAACAGGGCAGACGAATGGCCCCAGAGCCAGAGCGTGAAAAAGAGCTGAATTGGCGACTGTATCGAGCGACCTCAGCTGGTCTCATCGGCGAGCAGGGGATTCATGCGATAGACCTGGCGAACTGGTACATGCGAGCGGTTCCATTGTCGGCCGTGGGGTTTGGCGCTATTACGTGTTGGGATGATGGGCGAGATGTTCCGGATACCGTTCAGTGCATTATCGAGTATCCGAACAACGTGCGCATGGTTTATATGGCCACAACTGCCAGCTCATTCAGCTCTGAATACTCATTGTTCCAGGGGAGCCAGTCCAGTCTGCTGCTGCGCGAGAACAGGGGGTGGATGATCAAAGAAGCGGATTCACCGTTGTTGGGTTGGGAAGTATACGCTCGCAAGGAAACTTGTTTTGACGAAACGGGCATATGTATGATTGCCGACGCAACCAAAATCCTTGCAGAGGGCAAGGAGCCTGGGAAGGAAGGAAGCGTTGCACCGGAGAAAGAACCCCTGTACTGCGCGCTCGAAAACTTTACTCGCAGTATTCGAGAGAACTTGCCACCTGCGTGTGGCGCCGTCGAAGGCTATCAAGCTGCGGTTGCAGCGATAAAGGCTAATGAGGCCGTTCTGAGCGGCACCAAGGTAACGTTCGACAAGGAATGGTTCACAGTATAATCGCACATTGCGGTGTTTGCATACTATGAACCAACCAATTCCAAATAGCAAAGGGGAGGACGAATTGAAGCAAGAACGTGACAGCAAGGGCATGTCCCGAAGGGAGTTTATCAAGAAGGCCGGAACAACGGCAGCCGGTGTCGTTGCCGGCAGTATGTTGGGCAGCAAACTGTTTGCGCAAAGTGCTCCTGCGCCTGGTTCGGTGCTTGGTGCTAACGATAGGATCAACATAGGCTTCATCGGCGTTGGTGGGATGGGCTCTGGCCACGTAAGCATGGTCAAAAGCCTCTCCGAAGAACAAAATGTTCGTATAGTTGCTGTTTGCGACGTTTGGGAAAAGCGCCGTCGCCAAAACCAGGCTCGAGCTGAACTCAGGGATGACCAGGTATACAGCGACTACCGCAAGCTTTTGGAGAACAAGGATATCGATCTGGTAGTCATTGCTACGCCCGATCATTGGCATGCTCCTATTGCCATCGCCGCGATGGAAGCCGGTAAGCACGTTTACGTCGAGAAACCTATGTGCCGGTACATGGACGAAGCCCTGAAGATGTACGAAACGGCCAAGAGGACGAAGCGCTTGGTTCAAGTTGGTTCACAGGGCTGCACCGACGCCAAGTGGCATAAGGCCGGTGAACTTGTGCGTGCCGGAAAAATCGGCACTCTCCTTTCGGCACAGGGTAGCTATCGCAGAAACAATCCGAACGGGGAGTGGAACTACCCGATTGATCCAGATTTGACCGAGCAAACCTGCGACTGGAAAATGTGGCTTGGGAATGCGCCGAAGCGGCCGTTCAGCCCTGAACGGTTCTTCCGTTGGAGGAAGTATTGGGATTACGGCACAGGCATTATCGGTGATCTTTGGCCTCACCGGCTGCATCCGCTGATGATAGCGATGAGTATAACCGATTTTCCTTACCGCGTGGCGTGCGTTGGGAAAGACATTTGCCATACGGACCAGGGTCACGCGGAACCAAGGGATGTGGCTGACGAGACCCAGATGCTCGCGGAGTTTCCCAGCGGTGCCATAATCTATCTGGCCGGCTCGACGGTCAACGAACTGGGCTTGGAAGATCTGATTCGCGGCAACAAAGCTACTATGTTCTTCGGCGGTGGCAAAATCCAGATTCGCCCGGAACGACCGTATGCAGACGAAATCGAGCCTGAAGACATCACTTACGAAGGCCCCGGCGAAGATCAGCGAGAGCATCATAAGAACCTCTGGTACTGCATCCGCAACAACAAGGAGCCCAACTGCAACATCGACCTCGGCTTGCGCGTGCAAACCATCGTGTGTATGGCGGAGATTTCCTACCGCAAAAACAAGATGGCTATTTGGGATCCGGTCAAGAAGCGGATAGTATAGACTCCGTCTTTCTGACTTTCTGAGAAGTCGGCAGCTGTCAGTGTCTGGTACATTGGATGAGACACTGACAGCTGTTATCCTAACGGGTTCACAAAAACGGTTCTTGGTGCTTTACGCGTTGGTTTCCGCAAACGTTGTCAAACTCTCCACTGTTGCAATGGCGTGTCGCTTTGAGCTTGTGCTCGAGGGCGATGAACCTATTCGTCTTCGTTCTGCGGGCGAAGAAGCGCTGAGTGAGATTGAGAGGCTGGACGCTCAGCTCAGCCGGTTCAGGCCAGGCAGCGACATTAGTTGGATTAATGCCCATGCATCTGCGGGTCCGGTAAAAGTTGAGCCGCTGTTGTTCGGACTGCTTGAGTTAGCGTGCAAGCTGTCGAATGCGACTGACCGTGCCTTTGACATCACTGTCGGTTCGCTAATGAGGCTCTGGGGGTTCGGAGAGAGCAACTACAACGTGCCTAGTGCTCTCGAAATCGCCGAGACTTGTAGGCTTGTTGGCGTCGAGCACATCATATTGGACAGCCGAACCCATACGGTACGATTTGATTTGCCGGGAGTAGAGATTGATCTCGGAGCGATAGGAAAGGGCTACGCGGTAGATCGCGCGGTGGAGCTTTTGCGCTCCGCCGGGATTAGACGCGCGCTGCTACACGGTGGAACAAGCACTGCGTTTGCTTTGGGGGAATGGAAGGTAGGTATAGCCAAGGCACGCGCTGCGAATGATGATGAGGATGTGGTCGAGTCAATCGTGCTTCGCGATTGTGCTCTTTCAGTTTCTGCACCGCACGGAAGATTGTTCGAGTCGGAAGGGCATCGCTACGGGCATGTCATCGACCCCAGGACCGGGATGCCTGTCGCTCATACTGGTTTGGCGGCCGTATGGGGTCCGTCGGCGACTTACTGTGACGTACTTTCTACGGCCCTTCTGATATTGGGTAACGATTGGATATCGCAAATGAAGTCCAGGTTTC
The DNA here is from genome assembly GCA_029907315.1 of Armatimonadota bacterium. GTDB lineage: Bacteria > Armatimonadota > UBA5829 > UBA5829 > UBA5829 > CALJES01. Next base: position 57,860 of record JARYME010000002.1, read on the forward strand.
CGGGCTATGACGGATTGACCGTTCCTCCTGGGTAGAATTACTATTGACCGGAACGGAATCGTACGATAATCTACAAACAAAGGACAAACCGAGGTCCTTTGGTGGGGGTGGTGTAAAAAATGAGAAAGGTTGCAGGCGGGGGTTTTACGCTTATAGAGCTGCTTGTCGTGATCGCCATAATAGCAATTTTGGCGGCTATTCTGTTTCCGATATTTGCCACAGCCAAAGCGACGGCAAACAGGGCGACCTGCACTTCCAACATAGGGCAGCTCAGCAAGGCTATGTTGGCATACGCAACCGACTACCAAGGGCGGATTCCGGACTGGGTATCGGTTACGGACAGGAAAATATGGGATGAGGCAATTTACAAGTGGGTGAAGAACACGAAGGTTTTCACTTGTCCTGTCAACCGTCTGGACAGTACTGGCAAGCCTTGGCCCAGCAACGTTATAGTTCGCTCCTACTGTCTACCGAAGAATGTGGCCAGACAGATTGTCGAGCAAGCACCCAAGCCTTCTGCGACAGTTCTACTTTTCGAAAAAGGTTCGCAGCCTCTGTTTACCTATGCGGATTCTACGGGTGAGTGGTTCGATCAAACTTACGGCTACTCACGCGACCCTTCGCACAAGTTTTGGCATGCCAATGGGAAGAACTTCGCTTTCTGCGACGGCCATGCTGCATATTTCAAGTACCCCGAGGGTCCATTCAGCTACAATTTCCCGAATTTCACCGCATGGTCAACTCCCGCTTACCCCAACAATCCTGGAGGTAAAGGGTACTGCGGCTATGCCGATACCACGGGTGCGGGCGAACCGTCAGGTTGCAAGCGTCTCGGGGGTGCCAATCTGCCGAGGTAGTTTGTGGAGAGCGCAACAGGCTCACTTATTTTCGGAATGCGGCTAAACCTTAGGGGCCGACCGTACCAGATGTATTGTTGTCTGGCTTTACCAGTGCTCCCAATAGAAGCGCAGACACCAGTGACGTGACGGCCCCGTAATAGAACGGCGCGGGCGGTCCGAAATGTTTCCACAGCAAACCCGCAATCACACTCGCGGGTAAAAGTGCTAAGCCTGTGAAAGTGAAATATGCTCCTACTGCTGTTCCTCGCAAGTGGGCAGGTGCAAGGTCAATAGCAAGTGCTCTCAGCATGCCCTCCGTCAAGCCGTAGTAGACGCCGTACAGCAGGAACAATACCCATACGTTCAGCTGCGAGTTTGCCCTTGCCATGCCCAGATATACTAAGGCGAAAACAAGCCAGCCGGCGACTACGACAGGTTTTCGCCCAATCTTGTCCGATATTAAACCGCTTCGAAGTGCGACGAGGGCAGACACGGCGTTGAACACTACGTACACCCATAAGAATGAAACCATTTCCATTTTGATGGGGGCTCCGGTAGCGCGAAGGACCAGAAATGCGTCGCTCGAGTTCCCGATGGAAAACAACGTAACAATTCCTAGGAACAGTCGGAACCGCCGGTCCAATTCCAATGCACTGATGCGTATCTCAGGTTTGTTTGCTTGAGATAGGGGTCTCTCCTTCTCGCGGACGAACAGCACCAGCACCAGCCAGCTCAACACTGCCGGCAATGCAGCTGCGGCGAAGATCAGGTTATATAGTGCCCTGTGTTCTCGACCGGGCTCGACCAAGAACCGCTGCCCGAAGAACGTCAAGACAAGCACCGCAACCACCAATGGCCCAAGCATTGCCCCTGCCGTGTCCATAGCTCTGTGCAGTCCGAATGCCCTTCCGCGCTCTGAGTCGGCAGTGGAATCAGCAATAAGCACGTCTCTGGGAGCACTGCGGATACCCTTTCCGAATCTGTCCGCAAACCGGATCGCCAAGACGTGTCCCCACGAACTCGCAGCTGCAAAGAAAGGCTTGGATATGGCAGACAAACCGTAGCCGATGACAGCCAGGAGTTTGGGTCTACCGAACTTATCGGCGGCGTACCCGGCCCAGACGCGTAGCAAAGCTGCTGTGCTTTCGGCGATTCCTTCGATAAGGCCTATGATGGGAGTGGTGGCACCTATAGCGAACTTCAGGAACTGAGGAACAATTGGCACCAGCATCTCGCTGGAAACGTCCTGAAGGAGACTTACTATGCCAAGAATAAAAACCGTCCTGCTGACTCCAGCGATCTTGCGTTCTTCTTGCACCTAGCATGCCTCCTGTGCATTCTTTTGTGCTTGCCGCCCGTTGGTTCTTCTGTTTTGGCCGATGCCGGTTAATCCGTGCTGGCCGAAACCCGGATTGGACTTGGCCTCCGTCGCTCAAAATTCCTTTACGCTACTGCAAGAGATAATCCTCGCTCTCAGCACGTTACGAAATTTAATATATCCACCTCTTTTCTGCCGTTACCACAAGTGCGGACAGCTTTGGGATGAGGGGTTGGCTCGTTTTAAACCTAATGCATTCCCTGGCAGGCAAAAACGGTTCCAAAGCCGCATAGCCTTTGTTGTGCCGTTCAAGGTTCTAGAGAATTTGTTGGTGCCATCTAGAGCGAACACTGCTGGTCGAGGCTCGCGTTGACAGGTCGAGCCTGCGTGTGGTAAACTCTTCAGGCTCCAGAAAAAAAGTACGCGAAAGGAGTAAATCTCTTCATGCTTATAAACGTTAAGGGCAGAAACCTAGAGGTCACCGATGCCCTTAAGAACTACGTAAACAAGAAACTCCAGAAACTGGAGAAGTATTTCCGCAATATCAAGGAAGCTACGGTTACTCTCAGTGTGGTTCGCGGCAACCACGTGGTAGAGGTTCAAATCGAGGGAGACGGCGTAATCCTGCGCGGCGAGGAACGCCGCGGTACGGATATGTACGGGTCGATCGATCTGGTGGTTGAGAAGCTCGAGACACAGGTCAAGAGATTCAAGGAGAAACTTTACGGGAAAGCTGCTGAAGAAGGTCCCAAAGAAAAAGAGGCTCTGAGGGAGCGTACGTTAGTTGAAGCGGAAGGCGAGGAGGCAGAGAGCCCTGAGGAAGTTGAGGAAATGCCGAAGATCGTACGCATAAAACGCTTTCCTATCAAGCCGATGACACCGGAAGAAGCGGCTCAGCAGATGGAGCTTTTAAATCACAGTTTCTTTGTATTTCTGAACTCTGAAACCCAAGATGTGAATGTCGTTTACAAACGAGAAGATGGAGATTACGGGTTGATAGAACCGGCGTAAAGGAGCAGCAAAAGATGATTGTCACGACCAAAGAGCTTTACCAGCAGTGCTACGGCAAGTACGCGATCGGCGGCTACAACATAAACAACGCCGAGCAAACTATGGGCCTCTTCCGAGGCAACATTGAGAGCAAGGCGCCTTTCATTGTCCAGATATCAAAGGGGGCACGGAGCTACACTCACAAGAAAATGCTCGAGGCGATGATTCGTGCTGCCGACGAAATATTCCCCGAGGCCGTATTCGCGGTACATTTGGACCATGGCGACGAAGAAACATGCTATGACTGCATCGAATCTGGATTCTATTCGTCCGTTATGATCGATGCGAGTCATCTTCCTTTCGAGGAGAACATAGCGGTTACCAAGCGCGTTGTCGAGCGAGCTCACGCGAAGGGCATTTCCGTTGAAGCGGAGCTAGGCCAGTTGGGCGGCGTCGAAGAAGATATAAGCGTGGACGAGGAAAAAGCGCATCTGACCGATCCAAAGCAGGCAGCTGAATTCATAGAGAGAACCGGCTGTGACAGCTTGGCGTGCGCTATCGGAACTAGCCATGGCGCTTTCAAGTTCAAAGGCAAACAACGAATACACTTTGAAGTGCTCGAGGCAATCCAGAAACTCGTGCCGGGTTTCCCGCTCGTGATGCACGGGTCGTCTTCGGTTCCTGAAGAAGAAGTCAAACGAATCAATGCCGCAGGAGGAAAGCTGGAAGGCGCGAGTGGAGTGGATCCTTCCCAGTACCTTCCGGCGGCCAAACTTGGTGTTTGCAAAATCAACATAGATACGGATGGGCGGCTCGTGTGGACTCGAGTTCATCGCGAATTCTTCCGCGACCATCCGGAAGTATTTGATTTCCGACCTATTGGCAAAGTGTTTATGGAAGAATACGCCAAGTTCATCGCAAGTCGAAATGAACTCTTAGGGTCGGCGGGCCGACTGGACGAGGTTCGAGCAGCCCTCAGCAAGTAAGAGAGCGTAGCGTTTCGGTGCGTTCCGCGCGGCAGCCGCGCGGAACGCATTTTGCATATTGCATGCTTCGCGGTGAGATGGGATAGTCCTAGATGATAACCACGGTTACCCTCAACCCTGCAGTCGACAAGACCGTCTACGTTTCTAAACTGACACCCCACGACACAAACCGCATACTAAGAGTTGAGACAGATGCCGGCGGCAAGGGCATCAATTGTGCGAGAATGCTCAAGCGACTGGGAGCTGAGACGGCTGCAGTAGCGTTTCTCGGCGGGGCCGCAGGGGATTTCATCGAGACGGTCCTCGCAAGAGAAGGGGTGCCTTTGCACAGGATCGAGACATCGCGACCGACGCGCAACTGCATAGCCATCGAAGAAGAACAAACCGATCAACCACCTACGACACTCAACGAAAAAGGCGGTCCAATTGATCACTCCGAACTGGTGGCTATGTTCGAAAAGACCAAGGAGCTGGCACGTCGAAGTACATACGTAGTGTTCGGAGGCAGCATCCCGCTAGGCGTAAATGATGACGTATACAACGTGCTCGTCCAGATTGCTTCCAACGCAAAAGCTAAGTCCGTGTTAGATGCCGATGGTGAATTGCTCGCCGAAGGCATCAAGGCCAAACCGTTCATGGTCAAGCCGAACCTGGAGGAAGCAGAGCGTCTCCTCAACGTTACCTGTAGGTCAAAGGCTGATGTCGCCCGAGCAGCGCTGAGGCTTGCCGAAATGGGTGTGGAGCTGGTCGTTATATCTCTCGGCAAACATGGGGCAATCGCTTGCTGTCAGGGTGTGATCTATGATGCCGTGCCGCCGGATGTTCAAGAGCGAAGCACTATAGGCTCGGGGGACTCAATGGTTGCTGGTATGGTGTTCGCGTTGGAACGCGGCATGAGCATCGAGGAAGCGCTGAGGTTGGGCTGCGCTGCCGGCGCAGCGACAGCGATGAGCAGCGGCGCGGATATCGGCAGCAGGGAGGACGTCGACAGATTGGTAAACCAGGTAAGGGTAAAGAGGATGGAACCCAGCAGAGGGTAGGGGCGGGACGTAAGCGTTGCGGCGATGTCAAACTACGGGTGCAGTTAATGATGGTTGTACCAATTGACACAGCGCTGGTAAGGGGGTAAAGTAGTATTGAGGTGCTAGGCCTCAGGAGAGGTGGCTGACAGATTGAAGCTCCAGGAGTTCAGAAAACTTGTAAAAGAGGAGTTTGGTGAGGGATTGGAGCATGCAACCCCGGCCAACGTCCGGGAGTTCGTAGATCGAATAGAAAACGAAATCCTGCAAACCAAGTTCTCTCACCGTATTGTGCTGAGTGAAGAGTGCACTTCGTATGAGGAAGTCATAAAAGATTTCTTCGCGAAAACGCTCGAGCTTCCACCTGAGGAAGCTATGGCTGCGCTGTGGACTCTAGCCCTTGACCTTGCCTTTGCCGCTATCGAATCGCAATACTCCGACCGATTTGCTTCACTTTTCCAGGACATAGAGTAATCTCCTCGCGTATTGTGTGATTTCGCTCAGTGGTCCATTAGTTTACTGAGCAAAGGTCCCAAAGTGTCGGTTGCTTTGTTGTTTTGACCTCCGTTCTGGGTTCGCAGATCGGGTGGATACGTGATACAATATCTCCTACCATCCTTTTGTCAAAACCACGTATTTGAAAGGGAGCAGCTATGAATAAGTTCTATCCGTCAAACCGTCTGCCGCTCGCGCCGTCGGCATTTTGTTTTCTGCCTCTTGGCAGCGTGAAGCCAACCGGGTGGCTCAGGAGACAGCTGGAGATTCAGGCAACTGGGCTTACCGGAAATTTGCCGAAGTTTTGGGATTCGCTTGGCCCAAATAGCGGTTGGCTTGGTGGGGACGGCGAAAGCTGGGAACGTGGCCCTTACTATATGGACGGTTTGGTTCCTCTTGCTTACCTTCTCGGCGACAGGGATCTTATAGCTGAGGCTGAGAAGTGGATCGGTTGGACGCTTAGCAGCCAGAACGAGTTTGGTCATATAGGACCAAAATCTCTTGACGACTGGTGGCCGTGCGGTGTAGTGCTCAAGGCTCTCACGCAGTACTACGAAGCAACTTCTGACGCTCGAGTGATACCACTGATGGAGCACTTTTTCGCTTTCATGCTGCGCGAGTTGCCCCACAATCATCTGCGGTCGTGGGCGATAATGCGCTGGGCTGATACTGCTTTGTCGATTATTTGGCTGTATAACCGCTGTGGTGACCCAATGCTTCTTCACTTAGCGCATGTGCTCGCGGAGCAGGGTTATAATTGGACACATCACTTCCAGGAATTCGGCTACACGCAGAAACAAGCTTTCAGGTTTCCGCTCAGCACTCACGTAGTTAACAATGCTATGGCAGTGAAGACTCCGGCCGTTGCCTACGTCCTGACTGGTTGGGAGGAGCACCGTCGAGGATCGTATCGCGCAATAGATATGCTTGACACTTACCACGGCACTGTTGTAGGCACTTTCACTGGCGACGAACACTACGCTGGCAAAGATCCATCTCAGGGGACAGAGCTTTGTGCTGTCGTCGAGTATATGTTTTCCCTCGAAAACTTGCTCCAGATTCTAGGAGACCCGGTATTCGGCGACCGTCTGGAGAAGATAGCTTATAACGCCCTTCCTGCAACTTTTACCGGAGACATGTGGGCACACCAGTACGATCAACAGGTGAACCAGGTCCTATGTACGGTTGCGAAACGAAATTGGACCAACAACGGAGATTGGTCAAACATTTTCGGCTTGGAGCCCAATTTCGGCTGCTGCACAGCAAACATGCATCAGGGCTGGCCGAAATTCGCTGCCAATTTGTGGATGGCCACACACGACAACGGCTTGGCTGCTGTCGCATACGCGCCGTGCACGGTTAGTGCAAAGGTGGCGGATGGGAAGGACGTTCGACTTGACGTCGAGACGGACTACCCGTTCGACGAAGAGATTCGCATAGTTGTTTCGACAGACGAAGACGTAGAGTTTCCAATGGTGCTGCGCATACCAGGTTGGGCCGAGGGAGCTGTGGTGAATGGGCAAGCCGTGGAACCAGGTTCGTTCTTTAGGCTCCACAGGAAATGGAGCAACGGGGACTCGGTAGAAATCGAGTTCCCGATGCGCGTGGAGACGGAGCGACGTTACCACGACTCAGTCGCGATAAAAAGGGGACCGCTCGTATATTCGCTACGGATCGGTGAGCGGTGGGAGAAGATTGCAGGCGAGGAACCTCACGCTGACTACGCTGTATACCCGACTACGCCTTGGAACTATGGATTGCAGATTGATCCCGTTAACCCACAAGTCGAGATTGTGAAGAAGAGCATCGGTAGCATAATATTCGATTCGAAAAGTGCGCCGATCGAAATGCGGGTTAAGGGCCGAAGGGTTCCTGAGTGGCAGCTCGAACAAAACTCTGCCGGTCCGCTGCCGCCAAGTCCTGTAAAGTCTTCAGAGCCCCTGGAGGAGCTTACGCTTATTCCCTACGGTTGCGCTAAGCTCAGAGTAACCGAGTTTCCGTTGATTCAGGATTAGGTTTTTGCCTGGTTTAAAGTGCGCCAACTGGCCACCAAAGTGGCGGCCGGTTGGCCTTTTTGCTTGGTGTGTGCGTGTTCATCGGTTCCAGCAGGAAACTACTGCTAAAGCCGTAAGTCGCTACGGCACGCGGCTGCAAGCTCTGAGCATTTCGGATCGTCCAATTGTCGACCCCAGTATTCGAGCTCTATAAGTAATTTGTGGACAACGTCGGCCTTGTCTCGGTCGTAAACTGAAATCAGCTCGAATGGGTCCTCTTTTAAGTCGTATAGCTCGAAAAGACTCCTTGCGTTGTCAGAAAGTCCGTCTCGGAGAATGAATTTCCAATCTTTGGTGACCACCGCACGCGAGTTCACACTGCCTGGCTCCCTGTTCTTTTCGGTTTCGGTGTTCTGTATGAGAAGCGAGTTTCTCCAGGGTGGTGAGGAGTTTCCAAACAAAGGTACCAAACTCGTCCCCTGCAAGTTTTTCGGACAGTCTATACCGGCCAGCTCTAGAATTGTGGGCATTAGATCGACATTGGAAACAAGCTCGTGCCTTACCATCCCCGCAGCAGTAAGTCCTGGCGCGCGGATGATCAACGGAACACGAGCGCTTTCATCGTGGGGTGTGCGTTTATTAGCTCCTCCCGGACGCATTCCGAAGTGCTCACCGTGGTCTGATGTGAAAACCACAACTGTGCTGTCAGCGAGTTTGAGATTATCGAGCTCATTGAGCACTCGGCCGAGGTGGTGATCAACAGCGCTCACAGCACCGTAGTACATCTGAAATAGCATTGGCATATTGGTGTATAGCGACGCAAATTCAACAGGGGCTGTTCTAGGCGTGTGCGGTGGATAGTGCGACAAGCATAGAACAAATGGAGTATGCTGATGTCTGCGAAGGAAATCGATTGCTTGGTCGGCCTCTAATTCCGGCCTGTATTTGCTCTTATTGGGCTTTCCCAGCCAGTGTGAGAGCAGGGAATTGAAGCCGTACCATTCGTCAAAGTAAGCTGGGCCCTTCTCACCCAGGTGCCATTTCCCAATCCAGCAGGTCTTATAGCCTAATTCATGCATCAAGGCGGGCCAGTTTACTTGCAGTCTATAATCGGCGCAACTTGTGGCGTCTGCAATGCCATACAAGTTGTCGGTCACCCTGTGGGTTGTAGGGAACAACCCGGAGATTATTGAGGCGCGGCTTGGCGAGCAGAGCGCCTGGGCTGCGTAACAGTTGGCGAAGCGAACTCCCTCTGAGGCCAGTTTGTCTATGTTCGGTGTGTGCGCGATCCTGTTCGCGCAGCAGCCCAGCGAGTCAAAACGCTGCTGGTCAGTCATAATAAACAGGAAGTTGAACTTGTTCTTCATTGCAGTTCAATCGTCAACGTAACCGACTTCAACGGTGGTATTGTTATGGGACTGTCTGGTTTGGGAAGAGGTTCTCCGTCCAAGACGGCTGTGACTGCGACCAATGGTCTGTCAAACGATCCGACGCGTGTGTTGTCAGGGATTGCATAGACCTGCTCAGCATTTTCACTGCGATTGTAGAATCTGATGGTTCGTTGTTTCGGACTGCCAGGCACAAAAAGAGCCGCGACGTTGTCAGGGAGACCGGGCTTGCCGTTGGCTTGCGTATATCTTACCTCAAACCAAGGCCGTTCACCTTCAAGCATTCCAAATCCACCCATTGCGGAGCACATCATCGGGACCATGACATTGTGCATTGCTACTCCGTTTCTACCTTGCCAACTTCCTCTGCACCCTAGTTCCCTTCCATCCCAGATATAGTGCGAATCGTAGAACCTGTTTGCAGCCAGGTTCATCGCGTACTCTAGATATCGCGTGTCCTGTGTCACCATAAATGCTGCCGTTAGGATAGCAGTGTTCCTATTGTCAAGGATAATCCTTCGGTCCTTGAATACTTGCACATATACCAAGCCTGGAGTGTTCAAGAATTGCTCTGTAGACTTGTTCATAATTACTATTGCCGGGCGATTGTCACTCTCGTCTACTAGCATCGAATCAGCGGCACAGACTATACGCGAGTCGAATGACTTATCGCCCGTTATGGACCTATACTTAGCTGCCAGTATGCTAGAGATTCTCGGTAATCCTTGCGCAGGAGCCGACCAATCTTGGTCGATGTTCAACATTTTATGCACAGCCTGTGCATAACTTTCTTTGTGGGTGTAGTAGTAGAGGTCGAGGAGCAGGTTTCCGAGTTCATAGTTAAACTTTGTTTTGCTCCTAAGACGTCGGCCTATATCGCCGTAGCGTTCCTCAATTTCGCTTTCTGGACAAGGGAAGAGTGCAACTGGAAAGCCTTGCTCCGGGTCGGATTCCAGCACAATACGGGCCCATTTATCTGCCCAGTCGGTACACACATCTAGATACTTTCGGTCTTGAGTGATGTAGTAGGCGTTTGAGGCGAGGATCATAACTCGCACTAGAGCCAATGTCTCAAAGTCGTAGGGCGGATAGTCGCGCACTCTCAACGTTCCGAAAATCGAACTTCTGAAGCGGTGCTCCTGCCAATCGTACCACGGCTGGGCTTCCGGAGACCAATTCCCCACGTGTTCTGCACAGTCTTCCAAGGCTTGCCTAACCTTCGGAGATGGGTTTATGTGCGCAACGTGTGTAAGAAACCAGGCATAGTTCTCTGGCGCGTGGACAAAGCACGCTTGGTCGGCGGGGTACCCGTGAAACGGCGGGCGACGGCGTTGACCTGGCGGATACTCAGCAGCATCTTCGTCGGTCAAGAAACAGTTGCAAGCTTCCACCACCGGACAATCGATGAACTCACTTACAAGTCTGTCGAGAAAATCGTAAGCTGTCTGGTCACCTGTCAGCAGGTAATAAGCGGGCCACGTGCGTGTGAATATTCCCTCGTCATGTCCTGCACCCCACGGAGTATGCTTCCATCGTTCAGCAGCTGCTTCTATCCACCAGTGCATTGCCTCGCGCAATTTGAATTGTCCTTCCGCCCATCGAGGCATTGTTTCCGATTGCATGGTATGTTCCTCCTGAATATCTGCCGTCATCACGTCAGTGATCCTTCCACAGTGTGGGATTACATTTTGCGTGCACATGTCCCTTCCCCGAAGCTTCGGCTCTCTGGTTCAGCACTTAATCTTGCTGTGGTACGCTTCTTGCAACTAACGAAACCGGGAGTACCAGTTCCAACAAAACACCCGTCTATTTTGTGTGCGGCAGGAGGCTGCCGATAATGGGTCGCAAAAACCATATTCTCATTGTGGATCGCGAAGTCGGCGTGTGTCTTAGCATCGAAGCCAAGCTGGCTGAAACCGGTGTCACTGTCACAACCGTGCACAGCGCAGTTCAAGCAATCGAACAGATTCGAACTGCCTGTTATGACGCGGTGATTCTTGGTTGTACCTTGTCCTGTGCGGACGATTTGGCCATGCTCGCGGAAATCCGGCGCTGTGGGGCTCAACTGCTCGTGATTCTTATGGATGCTCCCCAGGGTTGCGAGATGTTAAAGCACGTGGGGAACTCGTGGACGATTGTTCGCATAGTCAAACCGCGCAAT